>NZ_JAWOVY010000005.1:0-320893 GCF_033340155.1 Vibrio sp. 1562 | reverse complement strand
CTGAAACTCAGTATATTGTTTAATAATTATTCAATTTCGGACGACTTGGTTTTCTGTCCGAATTACGCAACAAAGCCTTCTTCTATCTCTATCCATTGGGAGTAAGAGCAAGGGCGAATAAGCGTTCGAATAAAATCGAGTACGTTTTCCCTTTGATGACGCCTCATGCCTAACTGGAGCTTTAATCCATCTTCTAACATAAGCGGTACGAGCTCAGCAGTGGCTTCCGTACAGTAGATAGGACCCTTATAACCTGCAGCCAATAGCCAAGGTAGCCGACCAACATGATCGATATGAGAATGGGTTAGAACAACCGCTTTGAGATCAGAGATAGAAAAGTCGATATTCAAACTCTCCTGCTGAGCATTATCTTGACCTTGTAGCAAACCACAGTCGATCAGCACACTTCCATTTTGTAATACGAGCTCGTGACAAGAGCCAGTAACCGTATTTTTCCCACCGTGGTGCAGTACTTTCATAACGAAACGACGTCTTTTCCTTTGTTAACCCACGCTTACGAGTATTTGCTTTTATATATAGCGACACCTCGCGACGTAAAGACGGCTCAGTCAATCGCGCAATGAACAAGGTAAGCAGAAAGTGGTGAATAAGTGAGCGTATTGTAGGCAAGGATAATGAGAGTAAGAAAACAGCAAAACCGAAAGTTTAGAGAGACTTAGATATTCGTCATAAATTTGACTGTGTAGCATTGCAACCTGTTGTGATGCAATTCATATTATTGCAACTATTTTCACTTAGACTTCTGAGATTAACGCGCTAGCTATACAAACATCAGCTATGCCGGAAGGAGTTTAATAATTAGTAAGCCAACAAAAAAAGCGTCACGTTTATGGCGAGTTAAGTGTCAGAAAAAAGACATTTTTTTGCAAGCTTTTTACACGTTCTACTTTTAGTTGCAACGTGTTTACTATACAATTCGTCTCCTGTTTGGAAACGCAACCATTAAACACTACGTCTAAAACTTGCTTCTAGGAGCCAGACCTAGGGGCGGTAGCGTGCCCAAATCATCTGTTAGTCTCTTTCCTAACAGAAGAGAGACCAAGCAAGATAATTTTTAATAATAATAAGCACCTAAGTGCATTTCTGGCAAGATTGATTTATAAAAAACGAGAACTATTACAAATTTATGTAATTCCCTTTTGTCAGAGGGACGCTCAAAGCTAACAAAGTGGCGAGCAAATGTTGGTTAGGCATAGGTTACAATTTAAATCTCCATTTCTCATACCTATCAAAACCAAATACTAGGTTTATAGAAGTACATAACTACCGGCCCAAACCGTTAGTTAGTGTATTCAGCTTTGTATTTGGCCTGCCTATAAAAGGCTGAGAACCGATGACCGTCACGAGCTAGTGTCGGTGGAACTCAGCTACTTACATATTCAATATTAGAAATTAGCGTTTGCAATGCGTTACAACCCACGTTGGCTAATGTGGTTTTGTCACGCCAAAAAATCACCTGCTCATTCTTAGAGTTCGGCGTGTTTAGATACGAGCGAAGCAAGAATCAGCAGGATCGGACCTGTGATGCAATGGAATCCGTAAAGGGAATCAGTCGGATGCGTTATAGATTTACCTCAAACTTATTTAATAACACAGTTGGCTACCATGAATAATGCATATTTATTTGTATTTATTTTGTCGTTCGTTCTACTTTTTGTTATGCGCAAAGTTGCTAAGCGCGTAGGTCTAGTAGATAAACCCAATGCAAGAAAGCTCCACCAAGGAGTAGTACCCCTTGTAGGAGGCATCTCCATTTTCTCTACTATACTGGTCGGGTTCCTTCTGTTCCTACCAATGAATGACAACCTATCACTCTACTTATCTTGTTCGGCTGTGCTTATAGTGCTCGGCGCATTAGATGACTACTACGATGTAAGTTTCAAAATTCGTCTTATTATCCAAGCCGGAATATCCCTTGCGATGATTTACATCGGAGGCCACAGCTTACACGATTTAGGCTACTTAATGGGGAGCGAAACCATTGCCCTGAATGAAGTCACTGGCGCAGTGATCACCGTTATTGCGGTAATAGGCGCAATTAACGCATTTAATATGGTTGATGGCATAGACGGCTTGCTGGGCGGGTTAGCTTCTGTCACCTTTACTGCATTAGGTATTGTGTTTGCCTACAACGGAAATGAATATTTAGCCACGATCTGTTTAATGATCGTGACTGCGATGCTTCCTTATATCTTCCTAAACTTAGGTTTCCCACTTGGTCGTCGCTTTAAAATCTTTATGGGTGATGCTGGCAGTATGTTTATAGGCTTTACCGTGGTCTGGATGCTGATTCGCGGCACGCAAGAACCAGGAGCGGTAGCCTTCAAGCCAGTCACAGCACTGTGGTTGATAGCTTTACCCTTGATGGATATGGCAACCATTATGATCCGTCGTATTCGTAAAGGTCAGTCACCATTCCAACCAGACAGAGAACATCTACACCATATTTGTCAGCGTATTGGGCTTTCTCCAGGTGCAACGTTAATTTTCATCTGTTCGATGGCATCAATTTGTGCCGCTATCGGCTTGTGGGCTGACTTTACTGATGTCAGTGAATCTACCATGTTCTTCGCCTTTGTAATTCTTTTTGCGTGTTATTTTTCTGTGATTAACCATATTTGGCGTATTTCATCTTGGGTAAATAGATTGTTTGAAAAGAAAATAGAATTAAAAGAACAGAAAATTGATTAATTTGGTAAAACAAACTTTATGTTTAAAATTTTAGCTAAAGTATTAAGTGGCAATATAATATATTTCGGCTCTTCTTGGCTGATGCTTGCATTTACATCTACGTATTATGGTATAGAAGAAATGGGAGTTATGGGGCTTTCTATCTCGGTATGTGCCCCATTACTTTTGTTGTTTGGCTTATCACCAAGGCAACTAGTGGTAACTGGTGTTATAAAAAATAGAATGATGTTTCAAAGCTCTAGAAATAGTCTTCTTTTTATTTTTTCATTAACTTTAATTCCGATGTCTATGGTTTTAATTGACCAAGAATACATACTGGTTTTTTTCTTGTTTTCTATATTTAAGGTTGTTGAATCGATATACGAATTAGAATATGCATGGCTTACAAAAGCAAAAGACTTTGAAAGAATATTTTTTATTCAGAAATTTCGTTCAATTCAGTTGGTTTTGTTTATATTAACATCAGTTTTTACTTATAGCCTTAAATTATCAATAATAATAATTATAATATTTAACTTACTTCTAATGATTAAGTTAAATGTTAAGTTTACTCTAGGATTTAAAATAAAAGAAGTTTTAAGTAATGTTAAGATAAGTAGTTTAGTCTCAATATCTTCATTCATTACTCTTCTTTATTTAAATATGCCTAGATATTACCTTTCAATAGATGGATTATATGTGGTTGGTATATTTACGGGCTTGGTTAATATAATCAATGTTATGAGGTTGGTTGTTCAATCCGGAACGCAATCATTATTACCTTTTTTATCCGATAGTTATATTGAAAATAAAAAAACAAAATTTTTGAAACTCATTTTTAAGCAGTTAGCCTTTATACTATTGGTATCTTCGATATCTTTTGCTTTCTACATCCTTACAGAGGATAAAGCATTAAGGCTAATATATGGTAACGACTTCGTGGTTGAGGACGGGCTGATAAAGTTAACATTAATTTATGGTTTTACGTTATGTGTGGCTATGATATTAAATAATGCTGTGACGGCAATGAAACTTTTTAAACACCAATTATATATATCGTCATTTTTATGTATTTCTATGATTACTATCGGTTCGTTGTTAGTTAAAACTTATAGTATCAATGGTGCCTTCCTATCTTTAATTTTTATATCATTAATTCAAATACTTCTTCTTTCGATATCTATTTCTAGAGAGTTATCCTTTACCGAAAGGAAGTGTAATAGATGAGCTTTATTCTCTTTTCAATATTAGGTGTTTTATATTTTATAACATGTTTGTTTTTTTCTCTAGATATAATTTATATTCTATTTTTAATTGTTAGCCTATCACAATTAATAGTTGTTAATGAGTCTAAGTTAAAGTACGAGTCGCCTATATTATGGTACTCAACCGCCGTATATTTTTATCATTTTTCTTCACTATTTCTAGCTACTGTTGGATATTATCAATTTGAAAATGCTTTAGAATCATCGATAATATATGGAATTATCTATTATTCATCAGTGGCTCCCCTATTTTTTTGCCGTAAAAGCTCAATTGACAATCAAATTTTAGATAGGTTTGATTTATTCTTTGAAAAAAACACAATATTCATAACATACTTAATATTTATGGTTCTAACCATATTATCCAATGTGTTCTTCTTTAAAAGTGGCTTCTCTAACAAAGGCGAGGCAATCCTTTCTGGAGGAACCAGATTCAACTTTATATATAATTGGGCTAGTCTGTTTACTCTTCTTTTTATTATTCGCTATAGGGATTCTAAGTTATATTTATATGCGATGGTTTTTAGTTTTATTCTCTTTCTATTTACTTCTCTAAATACCGGAGAGAGGAATGTTGTCCTAAGTTATACGCTGAGTGTAATTATACTTCTTGTCGTTTTTAATAAAATCACCAGACAGAAATCGATTATATTTTTTATTTTGGCCGCTTCTTGTATCCCGATATTACAAGAACTAAAAACAGTATTTGCAAAAGACTTAGGGGACATAATTGCTCACAGAGACTCGATTCCATTTTATGTAAAGTTGTTGCAGGGGGAGTTTAGGAGTGCATCCAGAAATATTGATTGGTTGTTGTCTAGGGAAAGTAGTTATGATATTTCCTACGGACTAAATTTGATAAAAGACATTTTAGTTGGTTTTTCTCCTATATCCACAGGGATCCTAAATAGCCAAACTTGGTTTAATAATACCTTTTTTTCTGAAGTAGTAGCTACAGGGCAAGGATATGGATTCTCTTTGTATGGTTCGTTTTATATAGCTTTCTATTGGCCAGGGTTAGTAATTATATCCATTATTTATTCATGTACTATTGTGATGATCTACAATAATGCTAAGGATAATATATTTTTATTTTTATTGTCTATATTGATGATTACACCTTTAATATATGCACAACGTGGCGACCTTTCTGTTGTATTATCATTTATGATTAAACAAAATTTATTGCCTCTAATTATAGTTTATTTGTTTTCAAGATTATTTAGAAGGGTCTTTTCTTCATGATTACTTTGAGAGTTATTAGGTTAATTAGAAAAATCATCATTACAACATTATATAAGTTTATCTATTGGAATAGATTTAAAATAAACCCGATAAAGAGCTACTTTTGTGGTTGCATAAATATATCAGATAATGGTGTTATAGTTGTTGGTGAGGGGCTTAGAAATAAAAAAAACTTATCATTTAATGTAAGTGGTGGAAAATTATTAATTGGCAAGAAATCATTTTTTAATAATAACGTTTCTATTAATGTTAAAAACAAAATAATTATTGGTGATGATTGTTTGTTTGGTGAAAATATATGTATGTATGATCATAATCACAATTATCAACAATATGAAATAAATATTCGAGAACAAGGATTTTCATCAAAAGAGATAAAAATCGGTAATAATGTTTGGGTTGGGAGTGGCTCAATTATTTTGTCAGGAGTAGAGATCGGCGATGGCTCAATTATAGCTGCTGGTTCGATAGTTACGAAAAACGTACCATGTAATTCTGTTTTTCTTCAAAAAAGAGATACTATAATTACAAATAAGTAAATTAAATTTATGAAAAGTATATTGTTTATAGATAGCTACTATACTGGTCTAAATGGAGCGCCAGCCAGTATGTTATCCTTAGCCTCTGGGCTTAAATTGAATGGCCATTCTGTTACTATCTCTTCAACAAAATTCGATGGTTTATTGGCTAAAGCAGAAGGCTTAGGTCTAAATGTAAAAAGCTTAAATACTCCAACAGTATTACTGCGCTCAAGAAAAGATTTTTCTTTACCCAATAAAATTAGTTATATGTTTGTGTTGTTATATTATTGGTTTTTTCAATTAATTAAAATTAACTTTAATAAGTTTGATACTATATGTATAAATGATATTAGAAGCTTTTTATTACTCTTCCCTATACTGATTTTAAATAAAAATAAAATTATATGGTATGTTAGAATTAATGAAAGAATAAAGCTAATATCTTCACTCGCAGCGTTTTTGTCTAAAGAGATAATTCTTATTTCATCAGATTGTATCGATGTTTTGTCTCATACAGAACGAAATAAATATTCAAAAAAAATATCCATATTGCATACTGGATTTAATTTTAATGAAGTCTGTAAAGAAAAAGTCATTGAGATAGAAAAGTCTATACCTAATAAGAATGGAAAGGTTTATATTACCGTCGGCAGTGTTTGTCCAAGAAAAAATCAAATGGAAATCATACAATCTTTCAATGAAGTTTGTGAAAATGATGATTTACTCTTACTGATAGGTAGTGCGACTTCTAATGAAGACTTGATTTATGAAAATGAAATGAACTCTAAGATATCAGAATTGAATTTAGAAAATAAAATCATTAGAGTTCCTCATACACCTTATGTACATGAGTACCTATCGATTTCAGATATCTTTCTATTTGCAAGTCATAAAGAAGGTTTGCCTCGAGTTGCTATTGAAGCTTTGCATTCAGGTTGCTTTCTATGCTCTTCGCTTGTAGATGGAATAAGAGATATTATAGATGATAGTAATAAAGGTTTAGTCACTTCAGTAAAACCTAATGATCCTCGTTTTCATTCAGAATTCGTAAACAAAATTTTGTCTATAGATAAGTCTCAACTTTCAGAACGAGACTTAAGGAAAAATTACATATCAAAAAAATTTGGTTATGATGAGTTTATTTCTGGGTTTGAAAAAATAGTTTTTAATAAGGATTTTTAACGTGAATAAGAATATCACAAATTTTATCAGAGACTCGTTAAGAGCTCTGCTAGGCATTAAGATCTATAACAAATTAAGATTTATTCTTACACACAAATATTATCCAAGTTTTTCTAATCCTAAAACTTTTTCTGAAAAAATTCAGTATAGAAAGTTTTACGAAGATCCTAATAAGTACTCAAAATTTGCCGATAAATTAAAAGTTAGAGATTATATTCAAGATGTTGTTGGTGGTGAGTTTTTAGTCCCTCTTATACTCAGCTCTGAGAAATTAACTTTGTCACAACTAACAGCCTTGCCATCTAAATTTGTTGTTAAATCTAGTAATGGAGGAGGCGGTGTTAATGTTAAAGTTGTTCAAGATAAGAGTAAAGAAGATTTGCATTCACTATGTGAGCAATTTAATCGATATCTGACATTAATGCCTGGAAAAGGGATTGATGAACTATTCTACGATATAGAAACTCCGACAGTTCTTGTGGAGGAGCTTCTGGAAAATAAAGATAGCTCTATCTTATTAGATTATAAGTTCCATGTTTTTAATAATGGTGAACTTATACTTTTACAAATAAACTCCGAATATAACACTCCAAACTGTACCAAAACACTATATGATTTAGATGGTAATAAGTATCATATTCAATTCTCAAAATATAAGCATGGGCCTTCTAAAATTAACCTTCCACAAAAATTCTCAGACATGGTTGATATGGTTACTTTGTTATCAAAACCGTTCAATTATGTCCGCGTTGATTTATTTAATGTGGATGGAAAAATATATTTTGGTGAAATGACTTTTTGTCCGGCTAGTGGTTGGGATAAATTTGAGACATACAAGGATGACTTATATCTCGGTAATTTTTGGAAGTAGTGTTACTACTTGAAATTAACTATATTTTGTCTAGTTAGGTTGGCTTAGCTTTTAAATTGGAAACTATAATGAAATATTTAGTAACTGGCGCAGCGGGTTTTATTGGCGCTAAAACCATTGAAGTGCTTTTGAGTAAAGGTGCGAGTGTTGTTGGTGTAGATAATATTAATGACTACTATGATGTTAATCTTAAAGAAGCTCGACTACTGACGATCAACAATAGTGAGCGATTCGAATTTGTAAAGATGGATCTCTCGGATAGACAAGCTGTAGCTGATTTCTTCGCTAACAACCAGTTTGATTGTGTTATCCACTTAGCAGCTCAAGCTGGTGTGAGATACTCTATAGAAAACCCGATGGCCTATGCGGATTCTAACTTAGTTGGTCACCTAAACATCCTAGAGGGTTGCCGACATTCAAAAGTTAAGCATCTAGTTTACGCATCGTCATCTTCTGTTTATGGCTTGAATCAAAAAACACCTTTTGAAACAAGTGATACGGTTGATCATCCAGTTTCTTTGTATGCGGCGACGAAGAAATCAAATGAGTTAATGGCACACTCATATTCTCACTTGTATGACTTACCGACCACTGGATTGCGGTTCTTCACCGTTTACGGTCCATGGGGTCGTCCTGACATGGCACCTTTTATTTTCACTAAGAAGATATTAGAGGGCGATACAATTGATATAAACAATAATGGCGATATGTGGCGAGACTTCACTTACATTGACGACATTGTTGAAGGTATTGTACGTATTTCTGAGGTTATCCCTCAAAGAAATGACGACTGGACCGTTGAATCCGGTACGCCTGCTTCTAGTTCTGCTCCATATTCTGTTTACAATATCGGTCACGGTAGTCCAGTTAACCTTATGGACTTCATCACGGAAATCGAATCTGCGCTTGGTATTGAAGCGAAAAAGAACTTCCGCGAGATGCAGCCTGGTGATGTGTATAAGACTTATGCTGATACCTCTGATTTATTCGAAGCGACTGGCTATAAACCTCAAGTTGGTCTTAAACAAGGCGTTCAAGCCTTAGTTGATTGGTATCGCGAGTTTTATAAGGTTTAGGTAGTTAGATGAAAACGGTTGCGATTTCAGCAAATACAAGTTGGTATTTATATAATTTCAGAAGAAACACCATTACGGCGTTGTTGGACGCTGGTTATCAGGTTGTAGCTATAGCCCCTAAAGATGATTATTCACCGAAACTTGAATCACTTGGAGCAAGCTTTTGTCATATCAACATTGACCAAGGGGGTACAAATCCTGTTAAAGATATTGGTACGTTTTTCTCATTTATCAAAATCTTTAAGAGCGTCAAACCCGATGTGGTACTGAACTTTACTCCAAAGAATAATATCTACGGTACGTTAGCTGGGCATTTTGTTGGCTCTAAGTCGGTCAATAATATTGCCGGCTTAGGTATGGTCTTTATTAATGAAGGCCTTACGTCTAAGATTGCCAGATTGCTGTATAAAATGAGCCAATCTAAAGCAAGTAAGATCTTCTTTCAAAATGAAGACGATAAAACGTTGTTTTTGGAGAACCGGTTAGCGCCATCGTATCTTGTTGATCGTTTACCTGGTTCGGGAGCTGATCTCAACCGTTTTCAAGTTAGCCCTGCAAATGATGACGGTGTAATTCGCTTTTTATTGATTGCCAGAATGTTGTACGACAAAGGCATTGGTCACTACGTTGAAGCGGCTCGCGCATTGAAGTCTAAACATGGTGATAAGGTTGAATTTCGATTACTAGGTTTTCTTGATGTTAATAACCCTTCAGCTGTCTCTAGTAGTGATATGCAAAAGTGGGTTGATGAAGGCATTGTAAGTTATCTTGGCACTTCTGATTGTGTAGAAGAGGAGATTGCGAAGGTAGATTGCATGGTGCTTCCTTCATTCTATCGAGAGGGAGTACCTAAATCGTTACTTGAAGCGGCGGCAATGGGGAAACCCATAGTAACAACTGACAATGTTGGTTGTCGTGAAACGGTTGACGATGGAGTCAATGGTTATTTATGTACTCCTCGTTCGACAGAGAGTTTAATTGAAAAACTGGATTTGGTGATCAACCTCACTCATCAAGAAAGGTTAACAATGGGACAATTCAGTCGTCAAAAAGTTGAACGAGAGTTTGATGAGCAGTTAGTCATACAAAAATACTTGGACGCAGTGGAAGATTGCTTTCAAAAAGAAAAAACTCAAGCAGAAGGCCTCAGTGCCAGCTAGCAAAACTAAATAAAATAAAGAGTTATGATCAAAAAGATTTCAGTGGATGAAGTAACGATAATTACCCTATCGTTGGCTTGTAGTTGTGGCGTCGCGGCAAACGAATTGCAGACGCTAAATTCTAACCAAAGCTTTAGTGGACTGGTTTTTAACCCTAATGCTCAAGTTAAAGAGTATGGCGACTTTGGTGTATCTTTTGCCCAAGGGCGCCCTTGGCTTGACGAGGTGCAAGGTTTAGATTCTATAAAAGTATCTTTCGGCCTCATTGAAGGGTTAGAGGCTCATGGTAGTATCGTTACTTATGATTATAACTCGAACTGTTTTAAAACAGGCTGTGGCGGTATTCGAGATTTATCATTATCACTGAAGTATCAGGTTCCCAATTTTTGGGGGAATGAGAACTTAGATTTTGCTTTGGGTATGCAAGATGTCGGTGGGGCTGCAAATAAGCTCATGACTAATTTTGCCGTCGCTGATTATACGTTTAATGCACTTCCCTTAAGGGTTTCTGCTGGTTTCGGTCAGTCAGAAGAGCGTTTGATGGGTGTTCTAGATGGCCCTTTTGGTGGCTTTGAATACCAACCTTTTGACTTTGTTCAACTAGTAGGAGAGTACGATTCAGTAGAATTCAACTCTTCTATAAAAGTGTTCACTCCCGATGATTTACTGCCTAATGATATAACCGCCTCATTAAGCTACCAGATTTATTCTGGTCATGAATCGGATGGTTCAAGCGTTTGGAGTGCTGCACTCTCGATGCCATTGATAACGGAATACTCTCGCTCTCGCGACTACGCGAAGAATAATATGACGTTAATGGATCGTTTAGTCGTTGAGCAAAACAAAGCGCAACAAGCGTCAATTTCCTCTTTGGTTAGTGCGTTAAAAAATGAAGGCTTCGTTAATGTTCAAGTGGGCGTATCAAATGACAAAGTTGTGGTGGCTGTAGAAAACCGCCGCTACAACCATAACCAAGTTGACGGACTAGGTGTCGCTCTGGGTATTGTGTCTAGTCATTTAGGTCAAAATGCGGCGCAAGATATAGGCGCTGCATCGGATCAATTTGAACTTGTGATGCTTGCCAACCAAAAACCAGTGGTCAGTGTTTTGTCTGACGCTAACTGTTACCAAAGTTTTGTCAATGGTAGCGCAGCTTGTGATGACATTCAGTTTATCACGCGCGATTTACCGGAAAGATTAGACATGGTTGATTGGAAAACGGAGCGAGTTAATTCAGGCACTTTAGATTCGCAGATCGTGCTTTCTCCTATGGTAAGGCATGGTTTTGCAACCGAGTACGGTGTGTATGATTACTCTTTTGCTATGTCTAGCAACTTATACACCTACCTATGGTCTGGCGCGGCAATTGATGTTCGTCATATTTTACCTTTAGCAGAAAGTGACGATTTTGAAGAAGGTGGGTATTTCGAAGACAGCGCGTACGAGAACGAGATTGATCGTGCAATGGTGCATCAGTTCTTCCGTTTACCATATGTCGATATTGCTAACCAGGTCTCTCTAGGCTTGGTTAAGTCGGATTATATCGGTGCGCGCAGCGAATCAGCTTGGTTCTCTCAGTCGGGCAACCATGAGTTGGGACTAGAGATGAGCTACTTCCAACATCAAGACGAAAAAGACAAAAATGGTTATGCGAATCCAGACCGCCAAACCTTTTTAACTCGTTACACATTCTCTATGCCAGAGTGGGATTGGCAGTTTAACGCAACTGCTGGCGAGTTTTGGAAAGGGGATGTTGGCGCAAAATTCACGACATCACATTGGTTTGAAGACATAGAAGTATCAGCAAGTTATCAGGTGACAAAGTTTAATGATACAGACGAAGAGCAGTTTGTCACTGTGTCAGTAAAACTGCCATTAACGCCATGGCGCGATATGTCGCCGGGAGTGATACAAGTTCGTGGTAACGAGGCTTATGATTTCAACGTTACGACTCGAGTTGGCAACGATACAAACTATTTGGCAGCAGGCCAGGGTGATGAACTCGTGATGGATAATAGTATGCTTCGCCGCTACTTTAACCGAGGCCGTTATGGTCAAGAGTACTTTGAGCAGAACAAGCTTCGCATTCGCAATGCTTATTTGCGTTACTTGGGTACTCAATTGAATTAAGTTGTGTTGCTAGTTAGGCTTTTAGTTAATCGCCGCACTCTACCGAGAGTGTCGGTGTTTTGATATGCTAGCGTCAGTTAAATAATAGGAAATAAAAATGAAAATTGCTGTAGCAGGCACGGGCTACGTCGGTTTGTCCAATGCCATGTTATTGTCACAAAACCATGAGGTTGTGGCGGTTGATATTATCCAAGAAAAAGTGGACTTGTTGAATGACAAGAAATCTCCAATTGTTGATGCGGAAATCGAACATTTCCTTGCAAACAAAGAACTCAACTTTATCGCGACGCTAGATAAAGAGCTGGCTTACAAAGACGCGGAGTTTGTTGTTATTGCTACACCAACGGATTATGACCCTCAAACGAACTACTTTAATACTTCTTCAGTTGAAGCAGTGATTAAAGATGTGATGGCAATTAATCCAGATGCAGTTATGGTGATTAAGTCGACTGTACCTGTGGGTTATACTGCGCGCATTAAAGAGGAGCTCGGTTGTCAGAATGTTATGTTCTCTCCAGAGTTTCTTCGTGAAGGTAAAGCTCTTTACGATAACCTACACCCGTCTCGCATTATCGTTGGTGAGCGTAGCGAACGTGCAGAGAAGTTCGCTAATCTTTTAGTTGAAGGTGCGGTAAAAGAAGACATCTCGGTTTTGTTTACTGACTCTACAGAAGCCGAAGCGGTTAAGTTGTTCTCAAACACATACCTAGCGATGCGCGTAGCTTATTTCAATGAGTTAGATTCGTATGCTGAAGCACACAACCTTGATGCTCGCCAAATTATAGAAGGTGTTGGCTTAGACCCTCGTATTGGCAATCACTACAACAACCCGTCATTCGGTTATGGTGGTTACTGCTTACCAAAAGATACAAAGCAATTGTTAGCAAACTACCAAGAAGTTCCTAATAACATCATTGGTGCAATTGTTGATGCAAACCGCACTCGTAAAGATTTTATTGCAGACTCCATTATCAAACGTCAGCCAAAAGTAGTGGGCATTTACCGCTTAATTATGAAAGCTGGTTCAGATAACTTCCGCGCTTCGTCTATTCAAGGCATTATGAAGCGTATTAAAGCGAAAGGTATTGAAGTAGTGGTTTACGAGCCGGTACTGCAGGAAGATGAGTTCTTCCATTCTGCCGTTATCCGCGATATTGAAGAGTTCAAACAAATGTCTGATGTTATTGTTTCTAACCGCATGGTTGAGGAACTAGCTGATGTGGCTGATAAAGTTTACACCCGCGACCTGTTTGGTAGCGATTAATTAGTCTTTATATTCAAAATAATGTAATAGGCTCCCTCAGAGGAGCCTTTTTTTAGTTGGTAATGGTTTATGATTAAAAAATGTTTATTCCCAGCAGCGGGTTACGGTACACGTTTCCTTCCTGCAACTAAGTCGATGCCGAAAGAAATGATGCCAGTGGTGAACAAGCCATTGATTGAATACGGTGTTGAAGAAGCGATTGAAGCCGGTATGGACGGTATGTGCATCGTCACCGGTCGTGGTAAGCACTCGTTAATGGATCACTTTGATAAAAACTACGAGCTAGAGCATCAAATTAGCGGTACAAGTAAAGAAGCGCTGCTTGATGATATTCGTTCTTTGATTGATTCTGCGAGTTACACTTACATCCGTCAGCGTGAAATGAAAGGCTTAGGTCACGCTATTCTTACGGGACGTGAATTGGTCGGTGATGAACCGTTTGCTGTAGTGCTTGCGGATGACCTTTGTGTGAATGAGGACAAAGGCGTTCTAGCGCAAATGGTTGAGCTGTACAAACAGTTCCGCTGTTCAATCGTTGCGGTACAAGAAGTGCCGGAATCAGAAACGCATAAATACGGTGTGATTGCTGGCGAGATGATCAAAGATGATATCTTCCGCATTGATAACATGGTTGAAAAGCCAGAGCCAGGCACTGCACCTAGCAATCTAGCGATTATTGGTCGCTACATTCTGACCCCCGATATCTTTGAGCTGATTGAAAATACGGAGCCGGGCAAAGGTGGCGAGATTCAAATCACCGATGCGTTGATGCAACAAGCTCAATCTGGTTGTGTTTTGGCATACAAATTTAAAGGTCAGCGCTTTGATTGCGGTAGCGTAGAAGGCTACATTGAAGCCACAAATTACTGCTACGAGAATCTTTATAAGAAAGATTCCAGTGCGGAGCTCGCGAAAAAGCCAACCGTGAAAATTGCTGAGCCAGCGTAAGTCGGAACTTCCTATTAGGTATTCCGACGGTACAACACAAACAAAAAGGGATGCATGATGCATCCCTTTGTTATTTTTACTCTCAGTAAAAACGAGATTAAGCTTTTGCTTTAGCCGCTGCTTTAGCGATTGCCGCGAAGCTTTTCGCGTCTAGAGAAGCGCCGCCAACTAGAGCACCGTCGATGTCTGGTTGTGAGAAGTAAGCTTCAGCGTTTTCTGGCTTAACAGAACCACCGTATTGGATGATTACTTGTGCTGCAACTGCTTCGTCTTTCGCTGCGATTAGTGCGCGGATAGAAGCGTGGATGCGTTGTGCATCTTCAGCGGTTGCTGCTTTACCAGTACCGATAGCCCAGATTGGTTCGTAAGCGATGATTGCGCCGTTTAGAGCTTCAACACCGTAAGTGTCGATAACTGCGTTGATTTGACGTGCACATACTGCTTCAGTTTCGCCAGCTTCGTTTTGCGCTTCAGATTCACCGATACAGAAAACAGGTGTTAGGCCGTTTTCTTTTAGGAAGTTGAATTTCTTAGCGATGAACTCGTCAGATTCGTTGTGGTATTCACGACGCTCTGAGTGACCGATGATGATGTGAGTAGCACCGAAATCTTTCAGCATTTCTGGAGACATATCGCCAGTGAACGCACCGCTGTTGTTTAGGTCAGTGTTTTGAGCACCTAGGATGATCTTGTTACCGCCTTCAGCGATTACGCGCTCTGCTAGGTCGATGTAAAGTGCTGGTGGAGCGACTGCTACGTCAACACCTTCAACGCCTTCAAGTTCAGCGTTAAGACCAGTTAGCAGCTCAGTTACCATTGCTTTGCTGCCGTTTAGTTTCCAGTTACCCATCACTACAGGACGACGCATAGGAATATCTCCCTTATCTTTAATGTAAATAGTCAATTAATGTAAAAAATCTACGTAGGAATATAACAGAATAATGTGAACAGATCATGATTGGCGTCATGTCTTGTCCGGCTTTCTTTGTTGATTCGACCAAGCATCGATCCTGTTATTTTTGTCAAAAGCAACCGATTGGTGATCGCGTAGACAGAATGATAGTTCATTCCTCGGAAATTGCTGCTGAGATTGGTATTACTACGCGCTGGAATTAATTGTTGTAGAAAGGAATCAAAATGCCAAATCTCGTTTTAGAGTATTCAAACTCGGTGGAAGAACGCGTCAATGTTCAGGGGTTGCTGGAGGATTTACATAAAACGGCGTTAGAAAGTGGCCTCTTTGAACTCGCGTCAGTGAAATCTAGAACGCTCCGGTGCCACAATTGGTTAATAGGAGAGGAGGGTGATAGCCTCGACTTTATCCATATCAACTTTGATTTGTTATCTGGTCGCTCCCAAGAACAAAAGCGAGAACTGTCACGAGCCTTGATGGCGACACTTCAAGAGCAAGCCAGTCACGTGCACAGTTTAACAGTCAATATCCGAGACATAGATATAGATAGCTTCCAAAAGGTCGTGAACTAGGTTGCGCTGAATTGCCCGAGAATAGCGAGGGGTTATTGCTACGAATTCTCAGCCTGGCTCTGCTTATTGTAAGGTCGTTGTGGGCACCCAAGCTATCGGTGTCCTTTCCAAACTATATCGACTCGGCTAATCTATAACCTTTCTACTTTGGGGTAAAATTTGATGTCGACTAAAGAGTTACTGTTTTCTTTTCAAGGACGTATAAACCGTAAAACCTACTGGATTTGGAACGTCATTTACTATGTGTCCATTCTAGGCTTTGGTGCCGGTATCAGCCAACTGCTTCCTACTCTCTCCTATGTGCTTCTTCCTATTTTCTTGGTGGTTCTGTTGATCCCTGATTTGGCGATCACCACCAAGCGTTGGCACGACCGCAACAAATCGATCTATTGGCTAGCACTGAATATTCCGCTGATTATCGGACGAATTGCCACGCCAATGACCAGCCCTGCCGCGCAAGAGCCGTCGACCCCACAGATGTTCGTCGCTTCCATTTCTCTGATTTGTGGTTTATGGATTCTAATTGAATGTGGCTTCTTAAAAGGAACATCAGGACCAAACCAATATGGCCCTGAGCCGGAGTAATCGCCTCAAGTACCGTGCGTGCTGAAAGTAGATTCTTAGTCTCGCTAAGGCTCGCTAGAATGACGAACTCTTTTGATTTAGAGGCTGTTAAACTCACCGTCATTCTGAACAGCGAGGGACGAGGTGACTCAGAATCTATCGTCCGCTTGAGCAGTGTTTAAGCTGAGCGGGAAAGAATAGGAGCTTGCTGTTACTAGATTCTTAGTTTCGCTGCGGCTCGCTAGAATGACGGACTCTTTTGATTTAGAGGCTGTTAAAGCCACTGTCATTCTGAACAGCGAAGAATGAGCGTGGTCCAGAATCTATCATCCGGTTGAGCAGTGGCTAAGCTGAGTGTGAAAGAGTAGGAGCTTGCTGATACCAGATTCTTAGCCTTGCTAAGGCTCGCTAGAATGACGCACTCTCTTGATTTAGAGGCTGTTAAACTCACCGTCATTCTGAACTGCGAGGGACGAGCGTGATTCAGAATCTATCGTCCGGTTGAGCAGTGGTTAAGCTGAGCGGGAAAGAATAGGAGTTTGCTGTTACTAGATTCTTAGTCTCGCTAAGGCTCGCTAGAATGACGGACTCTTTTGATTTAGAGGCTGTTAAAGCCACTGTCATTCTGAACAGCGAGGAATGAGCGTGGTCCAGAATCTATCATCCGGTTGAGCAGTGGCTAAGGTGAGAGCAAAAGAATAGGAGCTTGCTGTTACGAGATTTTTAGTCTCGCTAAGGCTCGCTAGCATGACGAACTTTTTTGGTTTGGAGGCTGTAAAACTCACCGTCATTCTGAACAGCGAGGAACGAGGTGATTCAGAATCTATCATCCGGTTGAGCAGTGGCTAAGCTGAGCGGGAAAGAATAGGAGCTTGCTGATACCAGATTCTTAGTTTCGCTGCGGCTCGCTAAAATGACGAACTTCTCTGGTTTAAAGGCTGTTAAAGTCACTGCCATTCTGAACAGAGAGGTGCGAGTGTGGTTCAGAATCTATCGTCCGGTTGAGCAGTGGTTAAGCTGAGCGGGAAAGAATAGGAGCTTGCTGTTACTAGATTCTTAGTCTCGCTAAGGCTCGCTAGAATGACGAGCTCTTTTGATTTAGAGGCTCTTAAAGTCATCGTCATTCTGAACAACGAGGAACGAGTGTGATTCAGAATCTACGCACAGAGTGCTCCGAGTTTGAAATAAACTGACTGAGCTCGCGAATTACAATGGAAAAGTAACAGCGAATAATGAAGGAGAATGAATCATCGATAAGACACCTTGCGTTTATATCCTAACGTCAAATAACAACGCTGTTCTCTACATAGGTGTTACCAGTCAGCTGCCCCAAAGATTATGGCAACATAAAAATGGAGTAGTGGAAGGATTTACTAAGAAATACAACGTTCATAAGCTCGTTTACTTTGAGTTATTCGACGATATGGCTACGGCTATAAACCGAGAAAAGCAGCTCAAGCAGTGGAAGCGTGAGTGGAAGTTAGCCTTGGTAAGAGAAACGAACCCTAACTTTCTCGATCTATCTACTGAGTATCAGTAAAAGTCATTCCTATCTTTAAACGCATTTAAGCTAACCACATCCGCTTTTTGTGTCGGTGCCGCTTCCCCTTCTAGCGCTGCTTTGAACTTTACGACCTGTTTTCGCAACTCGTTCATCAATACCACATTGGTGTGATGAGGGTTTTTACACGTGCTGATGACTCTATCAATGTGGCTTTGTTGAGCCCACAATCTTTCTTTCATATCTTCTGATGCGCTTTCGATCATCTCTTTCGCCATCTCATGACGAAATTGCTCAAAAGCTTCTGGGTCTCGCTCTGCCATTCGAACCATTTCATCGAATGGAGGAAGCGTTTGGGATGGGATATGACGTAGATTAGACATCGATGCTCTCCAAATCCTTATGGAAATTGCCTTTAGTTACTAAAAGCCTATACCACTAGAAAGAGGAGAGAGGATGAATTCTTCAGCCGTCTCACTTATAAGAGAAGCTTTCAAGCTTGAGATTGAATAAGTGCGGCATGTCGATGTTTGGTTGTGGTGGTTACTGCAGTTGTTGGATGCGGTAAACGCAGCGTCTTTGGCCACTAATGATGTGTTCGGTACGCTCTACTTTGGTGTCACGTCCAAGTAAAGACTGAAAGACACTTAATTCTGATTGGCACAAGCTTGGGCAGCGAGTTGCCGCTTTACAAATCGGACAGTGATTTTCGATCAAGATGAATCCGTTCTCATCTTTCTCGAGCTCTGCCATATAGCCTTCTTGCTCTCTTAATGTGACGAGTGTTTCTAGTTTGCTTTGCAGAGAGTCGCATTGCTCAAGATGCTGACGATAACTTTGTAACGTGAGCTTTTCCCTTTCTGATGTGACTTTTTCCAGTCCATCTTTGCCAAAGATATGTTCGACAGCTTCTATAAACTGAATGGTCAACTCACCGTGACGGTCAGCAAATTGCTCATGACCTTTTTGAGTGAGAGACCAATGACGAGCAGGGCGACCAACTTTTACTTTTACGTCATGGATAGAAAGAATGCCATCATCTTCTAAACTTTGCAGGTGCTGACGAGCCCCCATGGTTGTCATACCTAGCTCAGAGGAGAGTTGTTTTGCAGTGACGGAGCCATCACGCTTAACGATTTGCAATATCCTATCTACGGTCTTCATATACCCACCATTTATACGTCAGTACATATTATGCGCGATAGGGTTAGTAAAGAAAAGTGTTGACTTAATTTGAGTGTGGATTTGTAGGGGCTATGTTCATATGAGCCAAGATATGTCGTCATTCTGAACAACGAGGAACGAGGTGATTCAGAATCCATCTTCTGGTTGAGCAGTGGTTAAGGTGACCAGGAAAGAATAGGTGCTTGTTACTACCAGATTCTTAGTCTCGCTGGAGCTCGCTAGAATGACGAGTTTTTTCGATTTAGAGCTTGCTATGGTAGCCGTCATTCTGAACAGCGAGGAACGAGGTGATTCAGAATCTATCGTCCGGTTGAGTAGTGGTTGAGGTGTTCAGGAAAGAATAGGAGCTTGTTACTACTAGATTCTTAGTCTCGCTGGGGCTCGCTAGAATGACGAGTTCTTTCGATTTAGAGCGTATTAAAGTCACCGTCATTCTGAACAACGAGGAACGAGTGTGATTCAGAATCTATTGCCCGTTGTGCGGAAAGAAAGGCTCAAACTCAGACTGAGCGAGAGCCTCGAGAAATGCTTAAAGAATAATATCACGCACTTCTGGATCTTTACGATCTAAGTAGTGAGTCGATTTGATGCGGCGAATAGTTCGGCATCTACCGCGCACGAGCAGCGTTTCTGTGGTTGCGATATTGCCTTGGCGAGAGATGCCTTCTAGCAAGTCACCTTTAGTAATGCCTGTTGCTGAAAATACCACATTGTCGCTACGAGCCATGTCTTCCATTTTGAGGACAACATTCGCTTTTACGCCCATTTCATCGCAGCGTTTTAGTTCATCTGCGCCGTAAATGCGGTTTTCTTCAGTATCGCCTTTTACCTCATGACGAGGAAGCAGACGACCGTGCATGTCACCGTCTAGCGCTCGAATTACCGCTGCTGATACAACCCCTTCTGGCGCGCCGCCAATACAGTACATCATGTCCACTTCACTGTCTGGCATGCAAGTCAGAATAGAGGCAGCCACGTCACCATCAGGCACCGCAAAGACACGCACGCCCATTGCTTGCATTTCTGCAATAACGTTATCGTGGCGAGGTTTCGCAAGGGTAATAACGACTAGGGTATCAAGTGGCTTGTTCAGGGCCTTTGCTACGTTCTCTAGGTTTTCTTTTAACGGCTTTTCTAAGTCAATTACGCCTTTTGCACCAGGGCCAACAACCAGTTTTTCCATGTACATATCTGGCGCTTTAAGAAAGCTGCCTTTCTCACCTGCGGCAAGTACGGCTAGTGCGTTCGATTGTCCCATTGCCGTCATACGCGTTCCTTCAATCGGGTCGACTGCAATATCTACTTCATCACCACCAATACCCACTTGCTCACCAATGTACAGCATTGGCGCATCATCGATTTCACCCTCACCAATGACAATTTCACCACTGATATCTGTTTTGTTCAGTAGCGTGCGCATAACTTCAACAGCTGCGCCATCGGCTGCGTTTTTATCGCCACGGCCAAGCCATTTGTAACCAGCCAGAGCTGCACCTTCAGTCACACGGGAAAATGCCATTGCTAAATCGCGTTTCATGATGTCTCCAAGTAAGCAAGAGGGAAGAAGAATTTGCGCGGCGATTCTATCACAAGGTCGAGTAAACGTTTGCCTTTTTGCGAGGCTTTTACTTTATCTAACTTGAATTTGATCAATACTTAGGGCGATTTTCAGCGTAGCGAGACGCAAAATCCTTGCTCAAAAATGCTTCGGCGACAAGAAAAGTCAGCGTTTAGTGAGATTGCGCTGATTTTTTGACCGAATGATGCAAAATATCGAATATAGTGAGTGTTTCTCATCGCGACGCTGAGTAGAATGAACCTTATATAGGTTAGGTGTGCATCAATCTCGCACATCGTCCCAACGGAATAACATAGGTAGGCCAAGATGTCTTTTGAAGTACTAGAACAACTAGAATCTAAAATTCAAACTGCAGTTGACACAATCACTCTTCTTCAGATGGAAGTCGAAGAGCTGAAAGAAGATAAAGCTAAACTTGCGGAAGAAGCGAACGAGCTTCGCTCTCAACGTGAAGAGCTAGAGCAAAAAGCACAACAAGCACAGCAAGAGCACGCACAATGGCAAGAGCGCATTCGTGCACTACTTGGCAAAATGGACGAAGTGGAATAATTCGGCTTCTTCATTCCAAATTAAAAACACCCGCGTTAAGCGGGTGTTTGTGTTTTAGGGAAGTAGATAATGTTGAGACAAGGCTAGGCGCTAAGAGCTAGGAGAAGGCCCTATAACTTAGGCGTCTAAGACTCGTTATGCTTCTTCATCCAACTCTAAATCAATATTCAATGGTTCTGGCGACAGGATAATTCCGGTGCTATCAGCATAAATGTAATCTTCTGGAAGGAAGCTAACGCCGCCAAAGTTGACTGGTACATCCAATTCGCCAATACCCTGACTGGTCGCTCCAACAGGAATAGAAGCGAGGGCTTGAATGCCTAAGTTCATATCTTCAAGTTCATCTACTTCACGAACACAGCCGTAAACGACAATGCCTTCCCACTCGTTTTCTTCCGCAATGGTTGCGATTTCTGCATCGATAAGGGCTTTACGTAGGGAACCGCCACCGTCAATTAACAAAACGCGACCAAGTCCATCTTGCTCTAATGTCTCGCGGATCAACGAATTATCTTCAAAACACTTGATGGTGGTGATTTGCCCGGCAAATGAAGCGCGACCGCCAAAGTTACTGAACATTGGTTCAACCACATCTACCTGATCGAGGTAGATATCACAGAGTGCTGAGGTATTGTATTCCATAGCGTACCTTTCTAAACAGAAATTGGTTGTCTTTGAGTATATCTAGGCATTAAGTCAATGCAATGACAATCCTTTTTTAACTTACTAGAGTTTGAGCTACCACAATTGTTGCAAACAAAACGTTGGTGACTAGAGAGCATTTCACGATGACTGGCATCATTGGTGCTATTTGAGCAGGCTTTTGTGTATGCCAAACCGCTTTACCATGATCGGCCACGAAATAAATACTAAGTAAGAATGGCAAGCTAATCCAAACGGGTTTGTCTTGAATTAACAAGTAAGCCGCAAAGGCAAGGATAGCTCCGCCAAGTAAAATAAAGTGGTACTGTTTGGCTTTACGTTGACCTAAGCGTACCGCCACCGTGCGTTTACCACACTCTCGGTCGTTCTCTATATCACGCATATTGTTGATATTGAGTACTGCAACGGCGAGTAAACCGCAGCCTAAAGCAGGTAAGAATAGCGTGGTGTCTACGTGACCAGTATGCAAGAAGTAGGTACCGGATACGCCTAGTAGACCAAAAAACAAGAACACTGATATATCGCCAAGCCCCACGTAACCGTATGGTTTGCTACCCATGGTATAAGCAATGGCTGCGAGAATGGCCAAAATTCCCAGCCCGATAAAAGTAACAATGCTTTCCAGTGAACTTAGTGAATAGAAAACTAATACTAGGCCTGAAATGGCGGTTAGAACGATGTTAAAGATAATCGCTTGTTTCATCTGTTTAGCACTTACCGCGCCAGACTGCATCGCTCGTAATGGGCCGAGGCGTTTGTCGTTATCTGTACCTTGAACGGCATCGCCATAGTCGTTTGCCAGGTTGGAAAGAATTTGCAGCAATGTCGCGGTTACGAAAGCCATGATGGCAATCGTCAGTGAGAAATGACCCGCCGAGTACGCGAGCACGCTACCTGTTAAGATAGAGACCAATGCCAGAGGTAATGTTTTTGGACGAGCGGCTTCAAGCCAGATCTGTAGAGATTGTTTCATGGAAATTTCGTGCTAGTAACCAATGTGCCCAGTATAAGCACAAAGAGGCAGATACGCTATTGACCTAAAACAACTCAACTAGAAGTCAAAGGGTTATTCAGAATCTATCATCCGGTTGTGCAGTGGTGAAGGTGAGTGGGAAAGAAAGGCGTTTGCTGTTAGCAGATTCTTAGTCTCGCTTGAGCTCGCTAGAATGACGAGATCTTTTTTGATTTAGGTATTGTCAAAGTCACCGTCATTCTGAACAACGAGTGTGATTCAGAATCGATCATCCGATTGTGCGGTGGTTAAGGTGAGTGGGGAAGAATAGGCGTCTGCTGTTGCCAGATTCTTAGTCTCGCTTGAGCTCGCTAGAATGACGAGATCTTTTGGATTTAGATGTTGTCAAAGTCACCGTCATTCTGAACAGCGAGGAGCGAGTGTGATTCAGAATCTATCGTCCCAATAGTGCCGTGGTTAAGGTGAGTGGGAAAGAATAGGAGCTTGCTGTTAGCAGATTCTTAGTCTCGCTTGAGCTCGCTAAAATGACGAGATCTTTTGATTTGGGTGTTGTCAAAGTCACCGCCATTCTAAACAAAAAGCCCAGAAACAAGGTTCTGGGCTTTGGTAAAATAGATTGCGATTAAAGAATAAAGCGGCTTAGATCTTCATCTTCAATCGTGTCGCCTAGGCGCTCTTTCACATAAGCGGAATCAATAACGAATTTAGCGCCAGATTGCTCCGCTGCGTCGTAAGAGATTTCATCCATTAAGCGTTCCATAACGGTGTGTAAGCGACGAGCACCGATGTTTTCTGTGCTTTCGTTGACCGTCCATGCCGCTTCCGCGATTTGCGTGATACCGTCTTCTGTGAATTCGATGTCCACATCTTCCGTTTTCATCAACGCAACGTACTGCTCTGTTAGAGAGGCTTTTGGTTCTGTCAGAATGCGTTTGAAGTCGTTGCTGCTTAGTGCTTCTAGCTCAACACGAATTGGTAGACGACCTTGCAATTCTGGGATCAAGTCAGATGGTTTTGCCACTTGGAATGCACCAGATGCAACAAACAGAATGTGGTCTGTTTTTACCATGCCGTGCTTGGTTGATACCGTGCTGCCTTCAATCAATGGAAGTAGGTCGCGCTGAACACCTTCGCGTGAAACGTCTGGGCCTGAGCTCTCGCCGCGTTTACAGATCTTGTCGATCTCATCGATAAATACGATGCCGTTGTTTTCAACGTTGAAAATCGCTGCTTCTTTTAGCTCTTCTTGGTTTACCAGTTTCGCCGCTTCTTCTTCCGCTAACGCTTTCATTGCGTCTTTGATTTTCAGCTTACGTTTTTTCTTAGTGTCGCCAGCGAGGTTTTGGAACATGCCTTGCAGCTGGTTAGTCATCTCTTCCATACCAGGAGGCGCCATGATCTCTACGCCCATTTGTGGTGCGGCTACGTCGATTTCAATTTCTTTATCGTCTAGTTGGCCTTCACGCAGTTTCTTACGGAAGATCTGGCGAGTGTGAGAAGACTCTTCCGTTTGCTCTGCTTGACCCCAGCTATCACGTGCTGGTGGCAGTAGCGCATCAAGAATGCGTTCTTCCGCTTGCTCTTCTGCGCGGAATTTCACTTTCTCCATCGCTTGTTGATGCGTCATTTTCACAGCGACATCTGTTAGGTCACGGATGATGGTTTCAACTTCTTTACCAACGTAACCCACTTCGGTGAATTTTGTCGCTTCAACTTTGATGAAAGGGGCATTTGCCAGTTTTGCGAGGCGTCGTGCGATTTCAGTCTTACCAACACCAGTAGGACCAATCATCAAGATGTTTTTTGGCGTCACTTCGGCACGCAAGCTTTCTTCAAGCTGCATGCGGCGCCAGCGGTTACGAAGTGCAATCGCAACCGAACGCTTGGCTTTTTCTTGACCGATAATGTGGCGGTTCAATTCATGAACGATTTCGCGAGGCGTCATTTCAGACATATTCTTTCCTTACTTCGTTACGATTACGCGGTTGGTTTTTCAGGCTCTACTGTTGAGTCTAGCTCTTCTACCGTGTGGTGATGGTTAGTGAAGACACAAATATCACCCGCGATATTGAGAGCTTTTTCCGCGATCTCACGAGCATCTAGATCTGTGTTTTCTAGTAGGGCGGTTGCGGCAGCTTGTGCGTAAGCACCACCAGAGCCAATCGCAATCAGGTCATGTTCTGGCTGTACGACATCACCATTACCGGTAATGATTAACGATGCGGTTTCGTCGGCAACGGCAAGTAAGGCTTCGAGCTTGCGCAAAGCACGATCGCTACGCCAGTCTTTAGCTAGCTCAACTGCCGCTTTGGTTAGGTGACCTTGGTGCATTTGCAGTTTGCTTTCGAAGCGCTCAAAAAGGGTGAAGGCATCCGCAGTACCGCCGGCAAAGCCCGCTAGTACTTGGTTGTTGTATAGGCGGCGAACTTTGCGCGCATTACCTTTCATTACGGTATTGCCTAGAGATACTTGGCCATCACCCGCGATGACGACTTTATTATTTCGACGTACAGATACAATGGTAGTCACAGTCGACCTCTTGATTATTTCTCTTTGGATTTAATTCAGTATATGGGGGAGGAGAAATGGGGATTCAAGGGGGCAAAAAGAAAGGCCCTAGGATCTTAGCTCCTAGGGCCTGAGTTTAAAGATTTTCTTTCCAAATCGCACACGGCTCGATTTTCGCGCGTTGCAGTTTATGACGGTCACGTTCTGCATCACGTTTGAACTTATACGGACCTAGCACCACGCGATACCATGAACTGCCTTCTTTCTTACGAATCTTGCTCGACATCCCTTGGAACGCGATTGCAAGCTTACGCTCTTCGGCTTGTGCCTGGGTTTTGTACGCGCCACACTGCATGATGTAAGGAATTTTAGAAACTTCAATTTCTTTGGCCACAACTTCAACTTCACGTTTCGGTAGTGACTCAACATATTCCCATTTTTCTTCTGGTGGTGGCGGCAAGTCTTTTTTCGGCTTTGGTTTGCTTACAGTGGTTGTTGGCTGCTTCACGGCTGGTTGTTTAGGTTCTGGGTCACTACTCAAAAGGTAAAGACCATAGCCAAAACCGCCCACGAGCAAGATAGCGAGCAGGCCACTGCGCCAAGGTTTTTTTCTTCTCGGCGGCTGTTTTTTTGTCGACTTTTTTGGGGCGCCTCGCCCCCGTCTTACATAATCTCTATTTGCCACGGTTATTTCTGGTCATCAAGGATTCTTGCAAATATGTTAATCCAGAACGAGTTGAGAAAACACCCTATTGATAGAATCTTGATAGCTAAAGCGCGACAACGTCCGAGTGTAGGAGTGTGTTTCCGTTCTCACTTACATTTATTCAGGTATACACAAAAAGCAGGAGGGGTAAATAAAAAAGCGGCGCCTTAGCACCGCTTTGGGGATGAATACCTAATCTTTAGGTTAAGGACGCTGTGGTGGCGCTGCACTTCCACGAATGACGAGATTAGTTTCAAGCAGACGCGAGCCTGAATGCACGTCGTGGCCTTTTAACATCTCGAGCATCATTAGCATCGCTTGTCGACCAATCTCATAGCGAGGTTGAGAGATGGTGGTCAACGGTGGATCGCAGTACTGAGCGAAGTTAATGTCATCAAAGCCCACAACAGAGAGATCTTGCGGTACTCGTAAGCCAAGCTTTTTCGCTTCTTGAATTGCGCCGATGGCCATTGTGTCACAGTGACAGAAAATAGCCGTTGGTGGTTCTGGCAATTCGAGCAGTTTACGAACGGCTTTTGCTCCGCCATCAAAAGAGAACTCAGTAATGACACTATACTGTGGATCTTTAGTGATGCCGGCACGGCGCAGGGCTTGTTGGTAGCCTTGTTGGCGGAACTGACACAATATTGCTGTATCTGGTCCAGAGATTTGAGCAATGCGTTTATGACCTAATTGAGTCAGGTAATTCACTGCTTCAAATGCTGAGGTCAGGTTATCAATATGTACTGTCGGAAGCTCGAGCTCTGGCGCAAATTCACACGCCATTACCATCGGAGGTAAGTTCTTTTGCTCTGGCTTACTGACATCGAATGGTAGATCTGTACCAAGCAGTAGCATTCCATCTGCCTGCTTAGTAAATACGAGGTTAACGAAAGAGCTTTCGCGTTTCTTCTGTTGTCCGCTATCGCCCAGTAGGACTAGATAGCCATGTTCCATGGCTGCATCTTCAATACCGCGAATAATTTCAGAAAAATAAGGATCACAGATGTCGGGAACGATAGTAACAATGGTTTTTGATTCGTTTCTACGTAAGTTACGCGCTAATGAGTTTGGAGAATAACCCGCTTCAAGTACGGCATCTTCTACTCTCTTTCTTGTAGAAGAAGAGACTTTCTCTGGATTCATTAAGGCTCGAGATACCGTAGCCGTAGACACTCCCGCAAGCTGGGCAACATCCTTCATTGTCGCCATAGTTTTTAACCTCTCATTTATTTTTTGCCAAGATGACGTTATTCCGGTTTGAAATCAGAGTAATCAAACCGAGTTAGAGCTGTGTTTGCTCTTCGCTCAGTTCGTGTTAACGAGTGGGAAAATGGATTCTTCACCGCGATATCAATTTGTGGGAATAGTCATTGTTTTAATCTAAGCCTGTGCAAACAAGTCACTTTAGACTTTTCTAATTTGGATAGTCTATTCATTTCTAAAGTGAAAGTTACGGTCTGTTTAACAAAAATTGTAATCTTGGTGTGATTCTGGTCACATTAAATGGTAATTCATTACATAGTTAAACGTTTGCTAGCTGAGATCTTGTGGTTCTATGTCTAAATTCCAGCGTACTTTCTTAGCATTTGGCAACAACTCAATAGCAGGTTTGGCACTGGTTAATAACTTTTGCATCAATGAACGATGCTGAGTTTGCAGTAATAGTTGCCAACGGTATTTACCAGCCCGCTTGGCCAAAGGTGAAGGAGTAGGGCCTAACACCATGCAGGAATCATCGAACAGAGGGTGTGACTCTAACGTAAAGCGAACCTGACGCAGGAAGTCTTCAACTACCTCACTTTGGTTCGCCTCTGCTTTAAACAGAGTCAAGAAACTATAAGGCGGAAGCTGAGCCAGTTTGCGTTCTTCCAGAGCAGTCATAGCAAAGTGGCGATAGTCTTTTTGAAGTAGGGCCTGCAGCAAGCTGTGCTCAGGATGGTGGGTTTGTAGGATAACCTCGCCAGGTTTACTTGCGCGGCCGGCACGACCTGCGACTTGAATAAACAACTGCGCTAGTCGCTCGGAAGCGCGGAAGTCACTACTATAGAGAGAGCCATCAACATCCAAAAGAGCAACGAGCGTTACATTTGGAAAATGGTGCCCCTTAGCCAGCATTTGGGTGCCAATCAGAATTTGATGTTCACCTTTACGAATCGATTCAAGGGCATCTTCCAAACTACCTTTGCGACGTGTGCTGTCTCTGTCGATGCGAATGGCGTTGTATTCTGGAAATAACTGAGCCAATTGTTGTTCGAGTTGTTCCGTTCCTACGCCGACGGTAACCAATTGAGTTGAACCACACCCCTGACACTGATGAATTACCGGTTGTTGTGAGCCGCAGTGATGGCAGCGTATTTCGTTGCTGTAATGGTGGAACGTGTAGTACGCATCACAGCGTTTACATTCTGCAATCCAACCGCATTCATGGCACATCAAAGCGGGCGAAAAGCCTCGGCGGTTAAGAAACAACATTACTTGATTGCCAGCTTTTAAATGCTTGCGCATCTCGGCAATCAGTTGGGCAGATAAGCCACTTTCTAAATACTGACCTTTTACATCTAACACTTTATTGGTGGTTGATACGGCAGAGCCAGCTCGTTGGGTTAGTGTTAAATGGTGATACTTGCCTGACAAGGCATTGTGCAATGTCTCCAGTGCAGGTGTGGCTGAGCCTAGAACAATCGGAACTTGTTCTTTATGAGCGCGCATTACAGCAACATCGCGTGCATGATAACGCAAGCTATCTTGCTGTTTGTAAGAGGTGTCATGTTCCTCGTCCACAATGATAATCCCGAGATCAGCAAAAGGCGCGAGTAGGGCAGAGCGTGTGCCGATAATGATTCCGGCCGCTTTGTCGCGTGCAGAAAGCCACGCATTCAGACGCTCCGTCTCGTTTAACCCGGAGTGGATGACGTCAACTGGTACATTAAAACGGTGTTTAAAGCGGTTGATGGTTTGGGGCGTTAGACCGATCTCAGGTACTAAAACTAATGCTTGTTTCCCTTGCTCTAAAACTGGTTTGATAAGGTTTAAGTAAACTTCTGTTTTACCAGAGCCAGTTACTCCCTCTAATAAATAGCAAGCAAAACCTGTTTGGCTATTTACACTCGCAATAGCCAGCGCTTGTTCGTGGTTGAGCTTTGGCTTCTCGACGTCGCATTCAACGTGCTGTCCCCACTGGGTGATTGCAGGCTTCTTCTCGATACGTTCAATCCAGCCTTTATCTTCTAAAGACTTTAGTACTGTTGAGGCGATCTCTTGGTCGACAAATTCCTGGTGAGGCAAAGCGCCGTTTATAAGCATTTGCAAGACCTTCTGTTGTTTGACCGCTCGACGATCAAGCCCTTGCATCAGCTTGTCTTTACCGGATTCGGTAATTTGCCACTCTTGTAGCGTCGCAAAATCTGCAGGCTTTCCTTTACGTAGAGCTGCTGGCATCGCATTGTGTAGCGTATCTCCAAGTGGGTATTGGTAGAACTGGCTGCACCAAGTCAGCAACGAATAAAGCTTTTCAGACCATATCGGCTGAGAATCAAGAACTGCTTTGATTGGCTTGAGTTGATCTTTGGGAAAGTCCGAGTGATTAACCATTGCGGTGACGATGCCGACTAAGGTTTGGCGTCCAAAAGGCACGGAAACGCGTCCACCAATGATCGGAAACAGGTGCCCCGGAATGGCGTAATCAAATTGTTTGTCGAGCGGAACGGGTAATGCCACTCTAGCAATGGTTGGACGCATAAATTCTTAGCTATTAAAAAGAGGGAAAGGAAATGAGAGTCTATTAAAATCGGTATGGAAATTCGAGTAAAGCTATGTGATTCAGCGTGAATCGTGCCTCTATGATTAGTCTGGCTAAAAAAGTGGCGAAAAAGTTGCCAAATGTGTTGATCCGAGCAATGTGATTCTTTACTATATCGCGCCTTGAGATATGGCTTCGGCAATTAGTTGATGCGGTATCCCATTTTATTATTAATTGCGTGTGGTGTGCGGCTTAGATTCGTATAGCGACACGGCCTACTATTGAGGTTATCCCATGAAAGCTGGTATCCACCCAGAATACAAAGCAGTAAAAGCTACTTGTTCTTGCGGCAACTCTTTTGAGTTCAACTCTACTCTAGGTAAAGAGTCTATCCACCTAGACGTATGTGACAAGTGTCACCCATTCTACACTGGTAAGCAACGTATCGTTGATACAGGCGGCCGTGTTGATCGCTTCAACAAGCGTTTCGGTGCACTATCAAGCGGTAAGAAATAATAGCAGCCGCTATTACGATTACAGTTTAGAAAAGGACGCTTCGGCGTCCTTTTTGTTTTAATGGCTACCAAGCGAAGAGGAATGTATGGGGTTTGGAATATTCCCGATTATTTTTCACTCAGCGCTTGCAACCTAAAGTGTGATCTGTATAATGCAGCGCACTGGTTAAGCCAGTTGTGAACCAATGAGCAGTGAGGAGCGAGCAAATCTAAGGATTTGCGAGGTAATGTATACTCAGCTTATGTTCGCGGTTAATACAATTAGCTATCTTTTCTTCGGAAAAACTATCCTCAAAGGTGACTTTGGCATATAGGGATAGTTAATCGAAAATTAACTGACAATGCGTCCTAATCTTGGATGCTACGGTTTCACATAAATCAATCGGCATTCTCTCGTCTTGACGAGTTTGAGTGGCGATATTGTTTGTGTAATTTATTAAATTTGGAGCTCTGTCTCATGCAGAACCAACGTATCCGTATCCGCCTAAAAGCTTTCGATTACAAACTAATCGATGCTTCTACAGCGGAAATCGTTGAAACAGCTAAGCGCACTGGCGCACAGGTTCGTGGTCCAATCCCACTGCCAACTCGTAAAGAGCGTTTCACAGTTCTTATCTCTCCACACGTTAACAAGAAAGCACGTGACCAGTACGAAATCCGTACTCACAAGCGTCTAATCGACATCGTTGAGCCAACAGACAAGACTGTTGATGCTCTAATGCGTCTAGACCTTGCTGCGGGCGTTGACGTTCAAATTAGCCTAGGTTAAGGGAGATTAGAAGTATGATTGGTCTAATCGGTCGTAAAGTGGGCATGACCCGCGTATTTACTGAAGAAGGCGTTTCTATCCCAGTAACAGTTGTTGAGGTTGAAGCTAACCGTGTTTCTCAAGTGAAAACTCTTGAAACTGACGGCTACGCAGCAATCCAGGTTACAGCTGGTTCTAAGAAAGCTAACCGCGTAAACAAAGCTGAAGCAGGTCACTTTGCTAAAGCTGGCGTTGAAGCTGGTCGCGGTCTTTGGGAATTCCGTTTAGAAAACGGCGAAGAGTTCGAAGTTGGTTCAGAACTAACTGTTGAACTATTCAACGAAACTAAGAAAGTAGACGTTACTGGTACATCTAAGGGTAAAGGTTTCCAAGGCGCTGTTAAGCGTTGGAACTTCCGTACTCAAGATATGACTCACGGTAACTCATTGTCTCACCGTGCTCCTGGTTCTATCGGTCAATGTCAGACTCCAGGTCGCGTATTTAAAGGCAAGAAAATGGCAGGTCACATGGGTGCTGAGCGTGTAACGACTCAAAACCTAGAGATCGTACGTGTTGACGCTGAGCGCAACCTGCTTCTTATTAAAGGTGCAGTCCCAGGCGCAACTGGCGGCAACGTGATCGTTAAACCAGCTGTTAAAGCATAACGTCTCAGGAGTAAGTAATGGAACTAATGGTTAAAGGTGCCGATGCACTAACTGTTTCCGAAACTACTTTCGGACGTGAGTTTAACGAAGCTCTTGTACACCAAGTAGTTGTTGCGTACGCAGCAGGTGCTCGTCAAGGTACTCGTGCTCAAAAAACACGTTCAGAAGTTTCTGGCGGTGGCGCTAAGCCATGGCGTCAAAAAGGTACTGGCCGTGCGCGTGCTGGTACAATCCGTAGCCCAATCTGGCGTACAGGTGGTGTTACTTTTGCTGCGAAACCACAAGATCACAGCCAAAAAGTAAACAAAAAAATGTACCGTGGTGCTATGAAGAGCATTCTTTCTGAGCTTGTTCGTCAAGAGCGTCTAATCGTTGTTGATAACTTCTCAGTTGAAGCACCAAAGACTAAAGAGCTAGTTGCTAAGCTTAAAGAGCTTGAGCTAACTGACGCTCTAATCGTGACTAGCGAAGTAGATGAGAATCTATTCCTAGCTGCTCGTAACCTATACAAAGTTGACGCACGTGATGTTGCTGGTATCGATCCAGTATCTCTAATCGCGTTTGACAAAGTTGTAATGACTGCAGAAGCAGTTAAGCAAGTAGAGGAAATGCTAGCATGATCACTGAAGAGCGTATCCTAAAAGTTCTACGTGCACCGCACATCTCTGAAAAAGCAACTATGGCAGCTGAGAAAGCGAACACTATCGTTTTCAAAGTAGCTAAAGATGCGACTAAAAAAGAGATCAAAGCAGCTGTAGAAAAGCTATTTGAAGTTGAAGTTAAGTCTGTAAATACTCTTATCACTAAGGGTAAGACCAAACGTCAAGGTCTACGCCAAGGTCGCCGCAGCGACGTTAAGAAAGCGTACGTTACTTTGAAAGAAGGTCAAGATCTTGACTTCGTTGGCGGCGCGGAATAACAGGAGTAGTTAAAAATGGCTATTGTTAAATGTAAGCCGACTTCCCCTGGTCGTCGTCACGTTGTTAAAGTTGTTAACGCTGACCTACACAAGGGCAAGCCATACGCACCTCTTCTAGAGAAAAACTCTAAGAACGGTGGTCGTAACAACAAGGGTCGTATCACAGTACGTCACATCGGCGGTGGTCACAAGCACCACTACCGTGTAGTTGACTTCAAACGTACTAAAGATGGTATTCCAGCGACAGTTGAGCGTCTTGAATACGATCCAAACCGTAGCGCAAACATTGCTCTAGTTCTTTACAAAGACGGTGAGCGTCGCTACATCCTAGCACCTAAAGGTGTTGTAGCTGGTGATGTTATTCAGTCTGGTGTTGATGCACCAATCAAAGCTGGTAACACTCTACCAATGCGTAATATCCCAGTAGGTTCAACAGTACATAACGTTGAACTTAAGCCTGGTAAAGGTGGTCAGCTAGCTCGTTCGGCTGGTGCTTACGCTCAAATCGTTGCTCGCGACGGTGCGTACGTAACTATCCGTCTACGTTCTGGCGAGATGCGCAAAGTTCTTTCTGAAGGCCGTGCAACAATCGGTGAAGTTGGTAACTCTGAGCACATGCTACGTGAACTTGGTAAAGCAGGTGCATCACGTCATCGCGGTATCCGTCCAACGGTTCGTGGTGTTGTAATGAACCCGATTGACCACCCACATGGTGGTGGTGAAGGTCGTACTTCTGGTGGTCGTCACCCAGTATCTCCTTGGGGTATGCCTACTAAAGGCTTCAAGACTCGTAAGAACAAACGCACTGACAAGTACATCGTACGTCGTCGTAACAAGTAATCTATATAAAGAGGAATCGCCATGCCACGTTCTCTCAAGAAAGGTCCTTTTATTGACCTACACTTGCTGAAGAAGGTAGAGAAAGCGGTGGAAAGCGGAGACAAAAAGCCTATTAAGACTTGGTCCCGTCGTTCAATGATCATCCCTACGATGATCGGTTTGACCATCGCTGTCCATAATGGTCGTCAGCACGTACCAGTATTTGTAACTGATGAAATGATCGGTCACAAACTGGGTGAATTCGCACCAACACGTACTTACCGCGGTCACGCTGCGGATAAGAAAGCTAAGAAGCGCTAAGGAGTAGATAATGGAAGCAATTGCTAAACATAACTTTGCTCGCATTTCGCCTCAGAAAGCTCGCTTAGTTGCGGATCTAATCCGTGGTAAATCTGTTGACCAAGCTCTAGAAATCCTAACGTTCAGCAACAAAAAAGCTGCTGCACTAGTTAAGAAAGTTCTAGAGTCTGCTATCGCTAACGCGGAGCACAACGAAGGTGCAGATATTGACGATCTGAATGTCGCAAAAATCTTTGTAGATGAAGGCCCAACCATGAAGCGTATTATGCCTCGTGCTAAAGGTCGTGCGGATCGTATCTTGAAGCGTTCAAGCCACATCACTGTTGTTGTAGCAGATCGCTAGAGACTAGGAGAGTAAGCAATGGGTCAAAAAGTACATCCAAATGGTATTCGTCTAGGCATCGTTAAGCCTTGGAATGCTACATGGTTTGCTAACACCAAAGATTTCGCTGACAACCTAGACGGCGACTTCAAGGTACGTCAGTTCCTTACAAGTGAACTGAAAAAAGCGTCTCTATCACGTATCGTTATCGAGCGTCCTGCTAAGAGCATCCGTGTGACTATTCACACTGCTCGTCCAGGCGTTGTTATCGGTAAGAAAGGTGAAGACGTTGAGAAGCTACGCGCAGCTGTAGCTAAAATTGCAGGTGTACCAGCGCAAATTAACATCGCTGAAGTACGTAAGCCTGAACTAGATGCGCAACTTGTTGGTGACAGCATCGCGTCTCAGCTAGAGCGTCGTGTTATGTTCCGTCGTGCTATGAAGCGCGCAGTACAAAACGCAATGCGCCTAGGCGCTAAAGGTATCAAAGTGGAAGTAAGCGGTCGTCTAGGCGGCGCTGAAATCGCACGTTCAGAGTGGTACCGTGAAGGCCGTGTGCCTCTACACACTCTACGTGCTGACATTGATTACGCAACTTCTTCGGCTCACACTCAATACGGTGTGATCGGCATTAAAACTTGGATCTTCAAAGGTGAAATCCTAGGTGGTATGCCAGCAGCTAACGCTGTAGAGCCTAAAGGCGACAAGCCTAAGAAGCAGCGTAAAGGCCGTAAGTAAGGAGTCGACAGATGCTACAACCTAAACGTACTAAGTTCCGTAAGGTTCAGACTGGTCGTAACCGTGGTCTAGCTAAAGGTACTGATGTAAGCTTCGGCGAATTCGGTCTTAAAGCTGTTGGCCGTGGTCGTCTAACTGCTCGTCAAATCGAAGCGGCACGTCGTGCAATGACACGTCACGTTAAGCGTCAAGGTAAAATCTGGATCCGTGTGTTCCCAGACAAACCAATCACAGAAAAACCACTTGAAGTTCGTCAAGGTAAGGGTAAAGGTAACGTTGAGTACTGGGTAGCCCAAATCCAACCTGGTAAGGTTATGTACGAAATGGGTGGTGTACCTGAAGAATTGGCACGTGAAGCGTTCCGTCTTGCGGCACGTAAACTGCCTTTCAAAACTACATTTGTAACTAAGCAGGTGATGTGATGAAAGCACAAGATCTACGCGAGAAAAGCGTTGAAGAGCTTAACGCTGAGCTAATGAATTTGCTACGCGAACAGTTCAACTTGCGCATGCAAGCTGCGACTGGTCAACTACAGCAAACTCATACTCTGAAAGCTGTACGCCGTGATATCGCACGTGTGAAAACTGTTTTGACTGAGAAGGCAGGCGCATAATGAGCGAAGTAAAACGTACTCAACAAGGTCGTGTTGTTAGCGACAAGATGGACAAGTCTATCACTGTTGCTATCGAACGTTTCGTAAAACACCCAATCTACGGTAAATACGTAAAACGTACGACTAAAGTACACGCACATGACGAGAACAACGAGTGTGGCCTAGGCGACACAGTTGAAATCGCAGAGTGTCGTCCACTGTCTAAGACTAAGTCTTGGACTTTGGTAAAAGTTCTAGAAAAGGCGAAGATTTAATCTCGTTAATTCTATGAAACTAAAGCGGCTCCAAAATATTTTTGGAGCCGTTTATTTTTTGACTACCCAATCACAAAAAAGGGTGGTACAATTCGCGTCCCTTTTAAAGAGGCAGCCCGACCCGTGATGGGTCTAGTTATTAATATTTAGCGGAGCACTAACATGATCCAAATGCAAAGTATGCTGGACGCAGCTGATAACTCAGGCGCACGCAGCGTAATGTGTATTAAGGTTCTGGGTGGCTCTCACCGCCGTTATGCACATATCGGTGACGTCATCAAAGTTACTGTGAAGGAAGCAATCCCTCGCGGTAAAGTTAAAAAAGGTGATGTTCTGAAGGCGGTGGTAGTGCGCACCCGTAAAGGCGTACGTCGTCCTGACGGTTCTGTCATTCGCTTCGACCGAAATGCTTGCGTATTGCTAAACGACAATACTGAGCAACCAATCGGTACACGTATCTTTGGTCCTGTGACACGCGAACTTCGTGGCGATAAGTTCATGAAGATCGTTTCACTGGCTCCAGAAGTTCTGTAAGGAGCACGTAGAAATGGCAGCTAAAATCCGTCGTAATGACGAAGTAATCGTTCTTGCTGGTAAAGACAAAGGCAAGAAAGGTAAAGTAACTAAGGTTCTAGCAACTGGTAAAGTTATCGTTGAAGGTATCAACCTAGTTAAGAAACATCAGAAACCTGTTCCAGCTATGGGTATCCAAGGCGGTATCGTAGAGCAAGAAGCAGCTATCGACGTTTCTAACGTGGCTATCTTTAACGCAGCTACTGGTAAAGCTGACCGTATCGGTTTCCGTTTTGAAGACGGCAAAAAAGTTCGTTTCTTCAAGTCTAACGGCGAAACCGTTTCTAACTAATAGAAGTAATTTGGAGTTCTACTATGGCGAAACTGCATGATTACTACAAGTCGTCTGTAGTCGCTGAACTGACCAAACAGTTCGGTTACACAAGCGTCATGCAAGTCCCTAGAATCGAGAAAATCACCCTAAACATGGGTGTTGGTGAAGCAATCAACGATAAGAAACTGCTAGAAAATGCAGCGTCTGATATGGCAACGATCTCTGGTCAAAAGCCACTTATCACAAAAGCGCGCAAATCTGTTGCAGGTTTCAAAATCCGTGAAGGCTACCCTATCGGTTGTAAAGTAACCTTGCGTGGCGAACGTATGTGGGATTTTCTTGAGCGTTTAATTAACATCGCTCTTCCACGTGTACGTGACTTCCGTGGTGTTAGCGCTAAGTCTTTTGACGGTCGCGGTAACTACAGCATGGGCGTTCGCGAGCAAATCATCTTCCCGGAAATCGACTTTGATAAAGTTGATCGAGTACGCGGTCTAGACATCACTATTACGACGTCTGCTGGTACTGATGAGGAAGGCCGTGCTCTGCTGGCTGCCTTTAACTTCCCATTCCGTAAGTAAGGTGAAGGGTTACTGTTATGGCTAAAAATTCAATGAAAGCACGTGAAGCAAAACGTGCGAAGCTAGTAGCTAAGTTCGCTGAAAAGCGTGCAGCGCTAAAAGCTATCATCAGCGATGTAAACGCATCTGAAGAAGATCGTTGGAACGCGGTTCTTACACTGCAATCTCTTCCACGTGATTCAAGTGCATCACGTCAGCGCAACCGTTGCAACCAAACTGGTCGTCCACACGGTTACCTACGTAAGTTCGGTCTAAGCCGTATTAAGGTTCGTGAAGCTTGCATGAAAGGCGAGATTCCGGGTCTTCGTAAGGCTAGCTGGTAATTGCCACTTAATCATTTGGAGTAAATCATATGAGCATGCAAGATCCGATTTCGGATATGCTGACCCGCGTTCGTAACGGTCAGGCAGCAAACAAAGTTGCTGTAAAAATGCCTTCTTCAAAGCTTAAAGTTGCAATTGCTGCACTACTAAAAGCTGAAGGTTACATCGTTGACTTCGCTGTTGAAGGCGAAGCAAAACCTGAGCTAGAAGTTACACTTAAGTACTTCCAAGCTAAACCAGTAATCGAGCAACTTAAACGTGTTTCTCGTCCAGGTCTACGTGTTTACAAGAAGAAAGATGAACTTCCTTCTGTAATGGGTGGTCTTGGTATTGCTATCGTTTCTACTTCCAAGGGTCTTATGTCAGACCGCGCTGCACGTAAAGCAGGTCTTGGTGGTGAAATCATCGCTTACGTAGCTTAATAAGGAGTAGACTATGTCTCGTGTTGCAAAAGCACCTGTCGCTATTCCAGCTGGCGTAGAGGTGAAACTAAACGGCCAAGAAATCACTGTAAAAGGTGCGAAAGGCGAACTAACTCGCGTTCTTAACAACGCAGTTGTAATCGCTCAGGAAGAAAATAACCTGACTTTCGGTCCTAAAGAAGGTGTTGCTAACGCATGGGCTCAAGCAGGTACTGCTCGCGCTCTAGTTAACAACATGGTTGTTGGTGTTACTGAAGGCTTTACTAAGAAGCTAACTCTTAAAGGTGTAGGTTACCGTGCTGCTATCAAAGGCAACGCTGTAGGTCTAACACTAGGCTTCTCACACCCAGTTGAGCACGAGTTGCCAGCGGGTATTAAAGCTGAATGTCCAAGCCAAACTGAAATCGTGATCACTGGTGCTGACAAGCAACTAGTTGGTCAAGTTGCGGCTGACATTCGTTCTTACCGTGAGCCTGAGCCATACAAAGGCAAAGGTGTTCGTTACGCAGATGAAAATGTGCGTACTAAAGAAGCTAAGAAGAAGTAAGGTAACACTATGGATAAGAAAGCATCTCGCATCCGTCGTGCTACACGTGCACGTCGTAAGATTGCAGAACTGGGTGCGACTCGCCTAGTTGTACACCGTACTCCTCGTCACGTGTACGCACAGGTTATCGCGGCTAACGGCTCTGAGGTTATCGCAGCAGCTTCTACTGTAGAAAAAGCGATCCGTGAGCAAGTGAAATACACTGGTAACGTTGATGCAGCTAAAGCAGTGGGTAAAGCTATTGCTGAGCGCGCTCTAGAGAAGGGCGTAACTGCAGTTGCATTTGATCGTTCTGGTTTCCAATACCACGGTCGAGTAGCGGCGCTAGCAGAATCTGCTCGCGAAGCTGGTCTGAAATTCTAAGGTAGGGTTGGAAGATGGCTAAAGAACAACAAGTTCAAGCGAATGATTTGCAAGAAAAGCTAATCGCAGTTAACCGTGTTTCTAAAACGGTTAAAGGTGGTCGAATCATGAGCTTCACTGCACTAACAGTAGTTGGTGACGGTAACGGTCGTGTAGGTTTCGGTTACGGCAAAGCTCGTGAAGTACCTGCAGCGATTCAAAAAGCAATGGAAAAAGCGCGTCGTAACATGACTACGATCGCTCTAAACGAAGGCACTCTTCACCACCCAGTGAAAGGTCGCCATTCGGGCTCTAAAGTTTACATGCAGCCTGCTGCAGAAGGTACTGGTGTTATCGCAGGTGGTGCGATGCGTGCAGTACTAGAAGTTGCTGGTGTACACAACGTACTATCTAAAGCGTACGGTTCTACGAACCCTATCAACATCGTTCGTGCAACGATCGATGCACTAGGTAGCATGAAGTCACCAGAAATGGTTGCTGCTAAACGTGGTCTAACTGTTGAATCTATTTCGGAGTAAGAACACCATGGCAACTATTAAAGTAACTCAAACTAAAAGCTCAATTGGTCGTCTGCCAAAGCACAAAGCTACTTTGCGCGGTCTAGGTCTTCGTAAAATCAACCACACAGTAGAACTTGAAGATACTCCGTGTATTCGCGGTATGATCAACAAGGTTTACTACATGGTTAAAGTTGAGGAGTAATCAGAATGCGTTTGAATACTCTAGCACCGGCTGCTGGCGCGAAAACTTCTGCGAAGCGAGTAGGTCGTGGTATCGGTTCAGGCCTAGGTAAAACTGGTGGCCGTGGTCACAAAGGTCAAAAATCACGTTCTGGCGGCAGTGTTCGTCCAGGCTTCGAAGGCGGTCAGATGCCTCTGAAACAACGTCTACCAAAATTCGGTTTCACTTCTCGTAAGAGCCTAGTGTCTGCTGAAGTTCGTCTAGCTGAGCTAGCGAAAGTTTCTGGTGACGTAGTTGATCTAAACAGTCTTAAAGCTGCTAACATCATCACTAAGAACATCGAATTTGTAAAAGTTGTTCTTTCTGGTGAAATCAACAAAGCAGTGACTGTTAAAGGTCTACGTGTGACTAAAGGCGCTAAAGCTGCAATCGAAGCTGCAGGCGGTAAAATCGAGGAATAATCTCGAGGAACGAGGTACAGATGGCTAAGAAACCAGGACAAGATTTTCGTAGTGCTCAGAGCGGCTTAAGTGAACTAAAGTCGCGCTTGTTATTCGTAATTGGTGCACTTTTAGTATTCCGAGCCGGCTCTTTTGTGCCGATTCCTGGTATTGACGCTGCTGTACTTGCCGATTTGTTCGAACAGCAAAAAGGTACCATCGTTGAAATGTTTAACATGTTCTCCGGTGGTGCTCTTGAGCGTGCATCTATATTAGCATTGGGCATCATGCCGTATATTTCGGCATCTATTGTTGTCCAATTGCTAACTGTAGTTCATCCAGCGTTAGCTGAACTCAAAAAAGAGGGTGAAGCAGGCCGTCGTAAGATAAGCCAATACACACGCTACGGCACGCTTGTACTTGCAACCTTCCAAGCTATAGGTATTGCAACTGGCCTACCAAACATGGTCGACAATCTGGTTGTTATCAACCAAACCATGTTTACGCTAATTGCTACCGTAAGTTTAGTAACCGGTACCATGTTCTTGATGTGGTTAGGTGAACAAATTACAGAGCGCGGAATTGGTAACGGTATTTCGATACTGATTTTTGCAGGTATTGTTGCTGGATTGCCTTCTGCAATCGGTCAAACAATCGAGCAAGCGCGTCAAGGTGAATTGCATGTACTTCTTCTGTTGCTAATCGCGGTATTAGCTTTCGCAGTAATTTACTTCGTTGTTTTCATGGAACGTGGTCAACGCCGAATCGTCGTTAACTATGCGAAACGTCAACAGGGTCGTAAAGTGTTTGCTGCGCAAAGCTCGCACTTGCCTCTTAAAATTAACATGGCAGGTGTAATTCCAGCGATTTTTGCATCAAGTATTATCTTGTTCCCAGGAACATTGGCTCAGTGGTTTGGTCAAAACGGTGAGAGCAGCGCGTTCGGTTGGTTAACTGACGTGTCTTTGGCTCTTAGCCCTGGTCAACCGTTGTATGTAATGCTTTATGCAGCAGCAATTATCTTCTTCTGTTTCTTCTACACGGCGTTGGTTTTCAACCCGCGTGAAACAGCAGATAACTTGAAGAAGTCTGGTGCATTCGTACCCGGTATCCGCCCAGGTGAGCAGACAGCGAAATACATTGATAAAGTAATGACACGTTTAACCCTTGCTGGTGCACTGTACATTACCTTTATCTGTCTGATTCCCGAGTTCATGATGGTCGCGTGGAACGTACGTTTCTACTTCGGCGGTACATCGCTACTAATCGTAGTTGTTGTAATTATGGACTTTATGGCACAGGTACAGACTCATCTGATGTCTCAACAGTATGATTCTGTGTTGAAGAAAGCGAATCTGAAAGGCTACGGCCGTTAATCCGGCGGTAGACTCAGTTTCATTTACGGAGTTTAGCAATGAAAGTTCGTGCTTCCGTTAAAAAAATCTGCCGTAACTGTAAAGTAATCAAGCGTAACGGTGTCGTTCGCGTGATTTGCAGTGAGCCAAAGCACAAACAGCGCCAAGGCTAATTAGCAGAAATTTTTACTTGAAAATGAAGGTTGGGTCGAGTATATTCCTCGGCCTACCTTTTGCGTGCAAAAGAAGTAGTATTCCGCAGCGTATCCATAACGGGCTTTGCTGCGGCTAATTCTTTTATAGAAACACTTAGGAGTGAATAATGGCCCGTATAGCAGGCATTAACATTCCTGATCAGAAACATGCAGTAATCGCTCTAACAGCGATCTACGGCATCGGTAAAACTCGCTCTCAAGCTATCCTAGCTGAAGTGGGTATTGCTGAAAATGTTAAGATCAGTGAACTAACTGAAGAGCAGATCGATCAACTGCGTGATGGTGTAGCTAAGTACACTGTAGAAGGTGATCTACGTCGTGAAGTATCTATGAACATCAAGCGTCTTATGGACCTTGGCTGTTACCGTGGTCTTCGTCATCGTCGCAGTCTACCACTACGTGGACAGCGTACTAAAACCAACGCTCGCACCCGTAAGGGTCCGCGTAAGCCGATCAAGAAATAATCGGGAAGGTAGAGTACAATGGCTAAACAACCAACTCGCGCTCGTAAGCGCGTACGCAAGCAAGTTGCAGATGGCGTTGCGCACATCCATGCTTCTTTCAATAACACAATCGTAACCATTACTGACCGTCAAGGTAACGCTCTTGCATGGGCTACTGCAGGTGGTTCTGGTTTCCGTGGTTCTCGTAAGTCTACTCCGTTCGCTGCACAGGTTGCTGCTGAGCGTTGTGCTGAAATGGCTAAAGAATACGGCCTAAAGAACTTGGAAGTTATGGTTAAGGGTCCTGGTCCAGGTCGCGAATCTACTGTTCGTGCACTAAACGCCGCTGGTTTCCGCATCACAAACATCGTTGATGCTACACCAATCCCTCATAACGGTTGTCGTCCACCTAAGAAACGTCGCGTATAACGTTTCTAGGACAATTGGAGAAGAATCATGGCAAGATATTTGGGTCCTAAGCTGAAGCTTAGCCGTCGTGAAGGCACTGACTTATTCCTTAAGTCTGGTGTTCGCGCGATCGATACCAAGTGTAAAATTGATAACGCACCAGGTGTACACGGCGCTCGTCGCGGTCGTCTATCTGAGTATGGCGTTCAGCTTCGTGAGAAGCAAAAAGTACGTCGTATGTACGGCGTTCTAGAAAAACAATTCCGTAACTACTACAAAGAAGCTGCTCGCCTAAAAGGCAACACTGGTGAAAACCTACTTCAGCTTCTTGAAGGTCGTCTTGATAACGTAGTTTACCGCATGGGCTTTGGCGCAACTCGCGCAGAAGCACGTCAGCTAGTTAGCCACAAAGCTATCCTAGTAAACGGTAAAGTTGTAAACGTTCCTTCTTTCAAAGTAGCGGCTAATGACGTTGTTTCTATTCGCGAGAAAGCTAAACAGCAAGCTCGTATCAAAGCAGCTCTAGAAGTTGCTGAACAACGTGAAAAACCAACTTGGATTGAAGTAGATGGTGGCAAGATGGAAGGTACATTCAAGCGTATGCCTGAGCGTTCTGATCTATCAGCTGACATCAACGAACAATTGATCGTCGAGCTTTACTCTAAGTAAGGTTTAAACTAAAGAGAGGACACAATGCAGGGTTCTGTAACAGAATTTCTTAAGCCACGTCTAGTTGACATCGAACAAATCAGCTCGACTCACGCAAAAGTAACTCTTGAGCCATTAGAGCGTGGCTTTGGTCATACTCTGGGTAATGCACTTCGCCGCATCCTTCTATCTTCTATGCCAGGTTGTGCTGTAACAGAAGTAGAAATTGAAGGCGTACTTCATGAGTACAGCACGAAAGAAGGCGTTCAAGAAGATATTCTTGAAATTCTTCTAAACCTTAAAGGTTTGGCTGTGCGCGTTGCCGAAGGCAAAGATGAAGTGTTCATTACTTTGAACAAATCAGGCTCGGGCCCTGTGGTTGCAGGTGACATCACCCATGATGGTGATGTAGAGATCGCTAACCCTGAACACGTAATTTGTCACCTGACGGATGACAACGCTGAGATCGCAATGCGTATCAAAGTTGAACGTGGTCGTGGTTATGTTCCAGCTTCTGCGCGTATCCATAACGAAGAAGACGAGCGTCCTATCGGTCGCCTACTAGTAGATGCTACTTACAGCCCAGTAGACAAAATTGCCTACGCTGTAGAAGCAGCTCGTGTAGAACAGCGTACTGATCTAGACAAGCTTGTTATCGATATGGAAACAAACGGTACTCTAGAACCTGAGGAAGCAATCCGTCGTGCAGCTACAATCCTAGCTGAACAATTGGATGCATTCGTAGATCTTCGTGATGTACGAGTTCCTGAGGAGAAGGAAGAGAAGCCAGAATTCGATCCGATCCTACTGCGTCCTGTAGACGATCTTGAACTAACAGTTCGCTCTGCTAACTGTCTGAAAGCAGAAGCGATTCACTACATCGGTGATCTAGTACAACGTACTGAGGTTGAGCTACTTAAAACGCCTAACCTTGGTAAAAAATCTCTTACTGAGATTAAAGACGTACTTGCGTCACGTGGTCTGTCTCTGGGCATGCGCCTAGAAAACTGGCCACCTGCATCAATCGCTGAAGATTAATCGATACTAGTTAGAAGGATTAGGTCATGCGCCATCGTAAGAGTGGTCGTCAACTCAACCGCAACAGCTCACATCGCAAAGCGATGTTCAGCAACATGGCTAGCTCTCTAGTACGTCATGAAGTTATCAAGACTACTTTGCCAAAAGCAAAAGAGCTACGTCGCGTAGTTGAGCCTTTGATTACACTAGCTAAGACTGACAGTGTTGCTAACCGTCGTCTAGCATTTGCACGTACTCGTGACAACGAAGTAGTTGCAAAACTATTTAACGAACTAGGTCCACGTTTTGCTGCTCGTCAGGGCGGTTACACTCGTATCCTAAAAGCTGGCTTCCGTGCTGGTGATAAAGCTCCAATGGCTTACATTGAGCTTGTAGATCGCCCAGCTGCTGAAGAAGCTGCTGAGTAATCAGTTCGTAAGAACGAGAAAGCCGAGCATTAGCTCGGCTTTTTTGTATCTGTAATTCTGTAAACCTTTATATCCAGCCTGCATTTATTTCAACCCATGCAGACTGGCAATTTAAAAAGTGATTATCACTTACGCTTATTTACTAGTATTCCACAACCCGCCCAACGAACTTAGAAGCCCTTCGCTAGCGCCTTGCTTGTTCAAGTAATCCAAGATTACTGGAGCAAACTGACTGATCATAGATGGGTCTAAACCTAACGTATCGAATGCACTTTTTACTGCACTGATATTCTCAATATTTCCTAGTAAGCTTTGTGCTCCTTGCAAGTTTGAAAGTCCAGGAATCAAAGACTGTAATTCACTACTATTTTCTTGCGAAAGCTGGCTTTGAGCCAAAGCGAGTAGCGCACCACTGCCTCCGGCTGCTTGCTCAGTGGATACTGGTAATTGGCTAGTTAGCATGTCTGTTAATGGAGATGACTCGGTGTTCAAGCTGCTGCCGACCATGTCCATCAGACCACTTTCTTTACTTTTTTGAGTGACTGAATCTAAGAATGCGTGCGCACTACCAATGTTGATTGATAGGAGTGCTAGAGTTAGGAGTGTTTTACGCATAGTACCTCCAAAGGTTGAGCGTTTTTTAAAAGTGATTTTATTTTTAAAGGCTATCAGAGTGAAAGGTTCAGAGGTGAGAAAGTCTATTCAGTTTAGACAAAAAAACGGCGCTAGTGCGCCGTTTTATTTAATCATAATTGAAAATGGTTTCAATTAGATAATATCTAATAGTTCTACTTCGAAAACTAAAGCTGCAAATGGAGGGATAGCCGCACCAGCGCCACGCTCACCGTACGCAAGATCTTGTGGTACGTATAGCTTCCACTTAGAGCCAACAGGCATTAGTTGTAGTGCCTCTACCCAACCTTTGATCACACCTGTAACAGGGAATTCAGCAGGTTGACCGCGAGATACAGAGCTATCGAATACAGTACCGTCAGTTAGCTCACCGTGGTAGTGAACGCGAACTGAGCTTTCTGCTGTAGGAACTGCACCAGTACCTTCAGAAATGATTTCGTACTGAAGACCAGAGTCTAGAACGTTAACTTCAGGTCGTAGAGCGTTGTCTTTTAGGAACGCTTCGCCTTCTGCTGCCGCAATTTTTGCTGCTTCTTGGCGAGCTGTTTCTGCACGAGTGTGAAGTTCTTGTAGTGCTTTGTTGATTTCATCAATTTCGATTGATGGCATGTCACCAGTTAGTGCTGTTGCAATACCCGCTGCGATAGCATCAACGCTAAGACCTTCAAGACCAGAGCCTGCAAGTTGCTGACCCATTTGCAGACCAATGCCGTAGCTTGCTTTTTGTTCTGCAGTTTCAAATTTAATTTCAGACATGAATGTCGCTCTTATTAGGAGTGATAAAAGTAACAGGATATCAGTTTCGAGCTTAGGTTTAAATGATTGCGACTGAATGCTTAATTGAGGCGGCCAGGTTGTGACTTATCTCTTACTCCAAGTGAAATTTCTGCTAATTTAATCCCAATTCCATTTTAGTTTGGTGAAAAACATATACTCTCCGCGTCGGTATTTTTATACTGGCCGTAGAAGTATTAAGGGACTCATTACAATGAATCGTCGCAGAAAGAAAAAGCAGCAAGTCGACTATGTCGAGTTGGTTAAACAAAAATTCGCTGCTATCGACTGGAAGCAGCCGTTCAACAAAGAGCAATGGTTGGAGCGTATACAGCCTGTTAAGCAGTTTTGGTTGCGCCTGCCTAAATTTCATCAGCGTGCTTTGATGGTCTTAGTGCCATTGATTCTGGTACTCCTTGTTATTCCTTTGCCGAATAAAACAGACCAGCCAGTTGAGCAGACTGAGGTCGATCATCAACGCGTAGCGATTGAGCTGAACGCGCAGAGTTTAAGCCAGCAGCGAACCTCTCAGAACTCTGGACCGAAATCTGAAGACTGGAAAGAGTACACGGTTAAAAATGGTGATACATTAGCGCAGGTTTTCAGAAGTAATCAGCTCTCTATGGCGGATCTTAGCGCTCTGGTCAAAATAGAAGGCAGTGATAAGCCGCTAAGCCAAATAAAGCAGGGACAATTGATTCGCTTTAAGCTTAGTGACGAAGGCGAGTTAGATATGCTACAGCTGGAAAAAAGCGGGCGGTCCGTTATGTTTTTCCGTTTATCGGATGGGACCTTTGGACGTAACAAGTAAACGCTTCAAATGAAAAGACGCGAAGATATCGCGTCTTTTTAGTCAGTTTTTCATAGCGATTAGTTTTCATAGTAACCAATCGAGTTGAAGCTTATAGCGCTACGGATTCTTTCCGCATATCCACATGAGGGATACCATCTTCAAGATAGCACTCTGAGATAACCTTGAATCCATGACTAGCATAAAACTGGATGAGGTGTTCTTGAGCACCTATATCTATTGTCTGTCCTGGCCATAATGTTTCGCATTGTGCCAAGGCCTTGTCCAATAACTTATGACCTAAGCCACCGCCTCGCGCGGTCTGCTTTGTCACCACTCGACCAATACTCACATTGTCATACGTAGTGCCTGCGGGCAGTAATCTTGCGCAAGCAACCAGTTCATCACCGTGATAGCCTATTAGATGATAAATGCCTTCCAGCGTGTCCTTACCATCAAGTTCAGGGTAAGGGCAGGTTTGTTCAACAACGAATACATCCACACGCAATTTCATCATTTCATACAGCTGCGTGGTTGTTAGCTGAGCAAAGGGCAAAGTAATCCAAGTGAGCATGTTGTTATCCGTAATGAGAATAGAGTGACTGACTTTACTTTGTTTTGAGCTCATACTCATTAACAAAGGTTAATTAGCACTGGTTTTCCCACCAAATCTGGTGATAATGTGCCCTCTTTCCATCTCACCTGAGGATATCCCCGTGAGCAAACAAACATTCGATCAAGTTGGGCTTAACCCAGCGTTACTCGCCACACTTGATTCCCTGAACTATACCCACATGACGCCAATTCAAGCTTTGAGCTTGCCTGCAATCCTAAAACATCGTGATGTCATCGGGCAGGGTAAAACGGGCTCAGGTAAAACCGCTGCATTTGGTTTAGGGGTTTTATCGAACCTCAACGTCAAACGCTTTCGTGTCCAGTCATTAGTATTGTGTCCAACACGTGAGCTTGCAGATCAAGTAGCGAAGGAAATTCGTACTTTAGGTCGCGGCATTCATAATATTAAAGTGCTTACTCTCTGCGGTGGGATGCCAATGGGGCCACAAATTGGTTCGTTAGAGCATGGTGCGCATATCCTAGTTGGTACTCCTGGTCGTATTTTGGATCACCTTGAAAAAGGCCGAATTGATCTTAGCGAACTGAATACCTTGGTGCTAGATGAAGCTGATCGCATGTTGGACATGGGTTTCCAAGACGCATTAGATGCAATCATCGATGCAGCGCCAAAGCAGCGTCAAACTCTACTTTTCAGTGCTACTTTTCCAGAAAAAATTGAGCAAATTGCGCAGCGTATAATGCAGACACCGGAAGTGATTAAGGTGGAATCGACGCATGATACTTCAAGCATTGCGCAGTACTTCTATAAAGTTGAAGGCTCGGAAGCGCGTGATGAAGCATTGGCGAATTTGCTGCTGACTCACCAACCAGAGTCCGCGGTTGTTTTTTGTAATACCAAAAAAGAAGTGCAAAGTGTCGCAGATGAGTTGCATCACAAAGGACTCAGCGTTATCGATATCCACGGGGACTTAGAGCAGCGTGAACGCGACCAAGCATTGGTGCAGTTTGCTAACAAGAGTGTGTCTATCCTTGTTGCAACAGACGTTGCAGCGCGTGGTTTGGACGTTGATAATCTTGATGCTGTCTTTAACTTTGAGCTATCGCGCGATCCTGAGGTTCATGTGCACCGTATTGGTCGTACAGGTCGTGCGGGTAGTAAAGGTTTAGCGTTTAGCTTTTTTGGTGAGAAAGACGGTTTACGTGTAGCTCGTATTGAAGAATACCTAGAGATGGACGTGGTACCAGCAACATTGCCTGCCAAATCAAATCAGCAGCCATACCAAGCGAAGATGGTGACGATTAACATTGATGGCGGTAAGAAACAGAAAGTACGACCGGGTGATATTTTAGGTTGTCTGACAGGAAAAAATGGTATTCCAGGCTCTCAAGTCGGAAAGATCCATCTGTTCCCTGTGCGCGCTTATGTTGCCGTCGAAAAGTCTGTGGCTAAAAAGGCTCTACAAACCATTAGTAACGGCAAGATGAAAGGGCGCCAGTTCCGGGCGCGAATTCTTAAATAGCTCAAATAGCAGAGAAAAAGCTCTTCGTTTGAAGAGCTTTTTTCTTTTTTGAGTTTATTTGAGAGTGTGATCTTTGGTTAAGCGTGCTTTGATTCGACTCAAACTGATTGGTGTAATGCCCAGGTAGGCCGCAATTTGACTATCGGTAATACGTTGCTTTAAATCTGGGTAATGAGCGCAAAATAATTGATATCGTTCTTCTGGAGAGTAGAGCAACATAAAGCGTTCTTTGTTCTCTTTATTAACCAGTTGGTTTTCGAGTAGCTTTAAGTAAATGGCGTGCTTTTCTGCTCGCCAGTGATGCAACGTTTCAATTGGCAAGCAAAATAGCTGACAAGCGCTCAGCGTTTCCAATAAGTAAGGCGAAGGTTGGTCCTTTATTATGCTCTCAAACCCGATAACCCAGTCCTTCTCCCAATAAAATTCTTTACTGAATTCTTTGCCGTGCTCAGTAAGATAGCTTGCGTGGCATAACCCCTCAATGATGAAGTAAAGGTGTGAGCTAAACTCCCCTTGGTGATTAAGAATGTGGCGTGTAGGCAGTTCGAGTAACTCACCATTTTCAATAAGTTGGTTTGCTTCTGTCTCTAAAAAGCCATGTTTGACTAAGTCTGAAAAAAGATCGCTGTGCATGTGATAACTCAGAAACGGTTTTCTTTATTTTAACGGGTTTTATTGGTAACAAAAAAGCGGCTCATGAGAGCCGCTTAGTGTTGTTGTCAAATCAACCTTATTTATTCAGATCGATTTGATAAATTGCGAAACCAATGTCGTCTGTTGACACGCGTTTCATTGGGTATTGTCCTTTCTCTTTGATGAACTGCGCCGCTTTATCGCTAGGGGAGGTTTCGAAACGAATATCTAGCTTGTTATCGGACTTAATCGGTGCGAAAGACCAGTTGTTGTCAGCGCTTGGTGTCACTTCTCCTTTTTCTTCACTCACGCGAGAAATATAAGTGGCGACGACAGAGCGGTTTTCATCTGGTGCGTCAAATGCAATGAAATCTGGGCCTGTACCAGGGAAAGTATTGCTATATGCACGGTAGTTATTGGTTGCGATGATGAAATCTTGCTTCGGATTGACAGGCTTACCATTGAACGTCAGATTCACAATGCGCTGAGAATCTGGATTAATCACTTTACAATCCGCATCGTACTTCGGCGGTTGGGTAACGTCGATTTGGTAGTTAACCCCATCAATAACATCGAAGTTGTACGTACGGAAATTATCCCAATCAATCAAAGATTGCGGTTTAGGATTGTTGATGTCGATGTGGTTGAATTGACCCGCACTGCACTCTAGCCATTCGCGAACTTCTTTACCTTTCACTTTCATCGCAACCAAGGTGTTTGGATATAAGTAAAGATCGGCCGCATTACGGAAGGTGAGCTGACCGGATTCTACTTCTGTAAAGTTATTCGGATCGTTCTTACGACCGCCGACTTTAAATGGTGCTGCCGCACTCAGTACTGGAATGTCAGAAAGGTCTGGGTCGCCTTGAATAAAGCGTTCTACGTAGTCTTTCTGAGCAAGGTTAACGATTTGAATGGTGGGGTCGTCCTGCACTAATGCCAAGAAGCTGTACATGACATCATTTGCTTTGCCGATTGGTTGGTTTACAAATTCACGAGTGCCTTTGTGATCTTCTTCTAACGCTTTCACAATATCTGCATCGGCTTTAGCTAATGACTTCTTATTTACTTTATCGAAGATAGGGCGTGCTTCTGCTTGGCCTTCGACGACTTGCCATCTGCCGTCTTTCTCTTTCAGCATCAAATCCATCACACCTACGTGACTTCCCCAGCGGCCCGGCATCACGGACGTTACACCATTGATGGTCCCTTTATTTATATCAACACCAGGTAGGTTTGCGAAGTCTTTCCCTGGGAAGACGGCGTGAGAGTGACCAAAAGCAATCGCATCAATACCTTCAACTTCTGTGAGGTAGTAAACAGAGTTTTCAGCGCCTAGTTTGTATGGATCAGTAGAAATGCCCGAGTGTGGAATCGCCACAATCACGTCTGCGCCTTCTTTCTTCATTTGAGGAATCAGTTTCTCTGCTGTTTCCTTAATGTCTTTAGCAAAGACTTTGCCTTCTAAGTTCTTCTTATCCCACACCATAATTTGTGGAGGTACAAAGCCGATGTAACCCACTTTTATTTGATGCGCTTCGCCGTTTGTGTCTTTAAATGTGTGAGTTTTGATGAGGTAAGGCTTGAAGTAATGCTCACCGGTTTGTTTATCAAATACGTTTGCATTGATGTAAGGGAAGTTTGCACCCTTCAACGTCGTTTGTAGGAAATCTAAGCCATAGTTGAACTCATGATTGCCAATGTTGCCCACATCGTAGTCTAGCTGGTTCATCGCTTTGTAGACTGGGTGCACGTCGCCAGGATTAATCCCCTTTGCCGCCATGTAATCGCCCATTGGGCTGCCCTGAATTAAATCACCGTTATCTACTAGTACCGTGTTTTCTGTCTCGGACTTAGCTTGTTTCACTATTGTCGCTGCGCGACTTAAACCGATTTGCTGTGATGGTTGGTCTTTGTAGTAATCGTAATCCATCACGTTGGTGTGAATGTCGGTGGTTTCGATAATACGAAGCTTGATGGTATCGGCCATTGTTGGGCCAGCAAGCGTTAGCATGCCACTTAATACTGCGAGGGAAATAGGATGAACTGCCACTTTCATTTGGTGCTCCAATTCAATGATAAGGGGAAATCGTACTGCGTAATGTATCAAACACGGATGCAACTCGATGATAAAGATACAGAAAACTGTGAACATTAATCAGTTTACTGAACCTTATTCATATTAACCGCCGACTTTTTCACGCTTTTGAATGAGACCAAACAAAAACTTCTTAGCAGATTTTTGAATAAAAAATGAAATTTTAGAATTTCAGGTAATATAAACGCCCCGCCATAATGCTTGCATAACGATATCAATGGACGATGAGCAAGCACATGGCAACGAACGATTCAGTCACTTCTTTTCCTAAACCAAAGCCCCGGTTAGTTTCTGACAACCCAGTCGCTGGTGTTACTCGTTTTGCAAAGCAATCGCTACAGCCTGGTGAAGTCGCCTTAGTAGGTGCAGGACCAGGCGATCCTGAACTTCTGACGGTGAAAGCACTGAACTGCTTGCAGCAAGCTGACGTGGTTTTGTACGACTACTTGGTGTCTGAAGAAATCATGGCATTGATTCCAAGCGATACGATTTTGGTGTGCGTTGGGAAGCGAGCTGGGCATCACAGTGTGCCGCAGGAGAAGACGAATCAGCTTTTGGTGGATTTTGCCAAGCAGGGCTACAAAGTAGTGCGCATTAAAGGTGGGGATCCGTTTGTATTTGGTCGTGGTGGTGAAGAGTTAGAAGTGCTTGCTGATGCCGGCGTTCGTTTTCAAGTTGTCCCTGGCATTACCGCAGCAGCTGGCGCAACCGCTTATGCTGGTATTCCACTGACTCATCGTGATTATGCGCAATCGGCCATCTTTGTGACTGGCCACTTGAAAGAAGAAAGTGATGAGATGGATTGGTCCACGTTGGCGCGTGGGAATCAGACTTTAGTGATCTACATGGGGCTGATGAAATCACACTATATTCAGAATCAACTCATTAAGCATGGCCGTTCAGCGTCGACTCCGATTGCCATTATTGAGCGTGGCACGCAGATTCAACAAAAAGTATTTACGGGAGAACTCTCCCAACTCTCTGATTTATCGAAGGAAGCACAATCGCCATCTTTGATTGTTGTCGGAGAGGTAGTGCGGCTGTCTCAAAAGTTAGACTGGTTTTTGTCTAGTACTGAATTCAACAAAAGTGCTATTGCCAACTCCATATAATTTCAGACCAAAGATTAGAGACGTAATGCGCCTTCAAGCTTAAAAAGGAAATACAAAACATGGACCAACAACGTTTAACTCACCTTAAACAACTCGAAGCGGAGAGTATCCACATCATCCGTGAAGTTGCGGCTGAGTTTGATAACCCAGTCATGATGTATTCGATTGGTAAAGACTCATCAGTGATGCTGCACCTTGCGCGTAAAGCTTTTTACCCAGGTAAGATTCCATTTCCATTGCTGCATGTTGACACCGATTGGAAGTTCCGCGAGATGATTGAATTTCGTGATCGCACCGCGGCCAAATACGGTTTTGAGCTTTTGGTACATAAGAATCCAGAAGGTCTAGCCATGGGCTGTAGTCCGTTTGTTCATGGTTCTTCTAAGCACACTGACATCATGAAGACTCAAGGCTTAAAACAAGCGCTGAACAAGTACGGTTTTGATGCGGCCTTTGGTGGTGCGCGCCGCGACGAAGAGAAATCACGGGCGAAAGAGCGTGTGTATTCATTCCGCGATAAGAACCATACATGGGATCCTAAAAACCAACGTCCTGAGCTATGGAAGACGTACAACGGCCAGGTCAATAAGGGTGAGAGCATTCGTGTATTCCCGCTGTCTAACTGGACTGAGCTTGATATCTGGCAATACATCTATTTAGAAAACATCGAGATCGTGCCGCTTTACCTCGCGGACAAACGCCCAGTTGTTGAACGCGATGGCATGCTGATCATGGTTGATGATGATCGTATGGAGCTTCAACCGGGTGAAGTGATTGAAGAGAAGAGTGTGCGCTTCCGTACCCTTGGTTGTTATCCATTGACTGGGGCCATCGAGTCTGAAGCAAACACTTTAACTGGCATTATCGAAGAGATGCTGGTGGCAACGTCGAGTGAGCGCCAAGGCCGAGCGATCGACCACGATCAGTCAGGATCGATGGAGCTTAAGAAACGTCAAGGTTACTTCTAAAGGATCTAAGGAAAGATAATGAACAGTGCAGTTGAAGCTCAATTAGCCGAGCTTGGTATCGAAGGCTATTTAACACAACACCAGTACAAGTCGTTACTTAGATTCTTGACTTGTGGCTCGGTGGATGACGGTAAAAGTACATTAATCGGTCGCTTACTCCATGACTCAAAACAAATTTATGAAGATCAGCTAGCGGCAGTGCACTCAGACAGCCAACGTGTGGGTACCACGGGTGAAAAGCCTGACCTTGCGTTGTTGGTCGATGGCTTACAAGCTGAGCGTGAGCAGGGGATCACGATTGATGTGGCTTACCGCTATTTCTCGACGCAGAAACGTAAATTCATCATTGCAGATACTCCTGGACACGAGCAGTACACACGTAACATGGCTACAGGTGCATCGACATGTGACTTAGCTGTGATTCTGGTTGATGCACGTAAGGGCATTCTCGATCAAACTCGTCGTCACTCTTTCATTTCCAACCTGTTGGGCTTGAAGCACTTTGTTGTGGCGATCAACAAGATGGACTTAGTGGATTACTCGCAAGAGCGCTTTGAAGAGATCCGCGACGAGTATTTGAAGTTCTCTGAGAATCTGACAGGGGATATTGATATTCAAATCATCCCGATCTCAGCGCTTGAAGGGGACAATGTGGTGGATAAAGGCCAAAACCTGACTTGGTTTAAAGGCCCATCATTGCTTGAGCTTCTTGAAACGGTCGATGTGGATCAAGAAAAAGGCGCGGGTGAATTCCGCTTCCCTGTGCAATACGTTAATCGTCCTAACCTCGATTTCCGTGGTTTTGCGGGGACCATTTCTTCTGGTTCGATCAAAGTCGGTGATGCCATTAAAGCATTGCCATCGGGTAAAACGTCAACTGTGGCACGTATTGTGACATTTGATGGTGATATCGAAGAAGCTCGTGCCGGATTAGCTGCCACTCTGACGCTAAGCGATGAGATCGATATTAGCCGTGGCGATTTGATTGTTCTAGATAATGCTCAAGTGGAAACCACAAACCATTTGCTTGCCGATGTGGTATGGATGACAGAGCAACCCCTGCAACCGGGTCGTGACTATGACATCAAAATCGCAGGTAAGAAAACCGTAGGTCATGTTGAAGCGATTCGTCATCAATATGACATTAATAATCTCTCGACTCATAGCTCGGCAGAGCTGCCATTGAATGGTATTGGTTTGTGTGAATGGTCTCTTAATGAGTCAGTCGCGCTGGACAATTATCAAGACTGTGCAGATACCGGTGGCTTTATCATTATCGATCGTCTGACAAACGTGACGGTTGGTGCTGGCATGGTTAAAGAGAGCCTCGCCGTGGTTGAGCGCGATTTGACGGGCATCTCTGCGTTTGAAGTTGAGCTTAATGCGCTTGTCCGTAAACACTTCCCACACTGGGAAGCAAAAGACGTCAGCCAGTTTCTGAAAAAGTAACTGGCTCACCCAAGTACGATAATTTCAGGCACTGTTTGCTGTTGTACTTGGGGTGTCGCTACCTAACTGAATTGCGAAATGTCGTTAGGTATTCTCCTAATACCAGAATGCTTCGGTGGAGCCCAAGAAACCGAGCATTCTGATGTTCTTTTCGCTTGCGCTGATTTTTGTCTGTTTGCTCGTTTGTCGGTGATTCATGGATAAATGAGTCGTTGTTGTGCCCTTTAGGGCTATTTGGTAAGGAAAGGCTATGTGGGAACAAGGGTTTGTGTTAGCGATTTTGCTTGGCATTATCACTTGCTTGCTTGTCACGAAAATTAAGCCTAGTTATGTCTTTGCGGGTGCCGCTTTTATTGCATTCATGGCTGGGATGATGGATTCAGCCACTATCGCATCCAATTTTACCAACTCTTCATTGTTAACCCTGGTTCTATTGATTCTTGCATCCTGTGCTCTAGAAAAAACACTGCTGATCAGTTGGGTGAGCCGAAGTATCTCTGAGGGCCAGTTAGGCAGCGTGATTGCTAAGCTCGGCGTATCGACAGCCTTGCTCTCTTCATTTACGAATAATACCGCTGTGGTTGTTTCATTGATTGGGGCGATTAAGCGTAATCAGCAGCATGCACCTTCGAAATTACTTATCCCCTTGTCTTACGCCGCCATTTTTGGTGGCACATTAACTTTGATTGGTACGTCGACTAACTTAATCATCAACAGCTTTGTCGAAGACGCAGGCTTACCGAGCCTGAGCTTTTTTACACCTACGATGATAGGTTTGGCTGTGCTGGTGGGAGGGATGCTGATTCTTATTCCACTGAGCTACTTGCTACCGAATTATGATGATCAAAACCAAGAAGATTTACCTTACTTTCTTGAGTCTCGCGTTGAGCCTGGCTCACCGCTAGTTGGGCGTACGATCAGCGAGAATAATTTACGTGCGCTGCGCAAACTGTTTCTTGCAGAAGTGGTGCGCGATGGTGTTACTGTTTCTTCTGTGGGACCGGATTTTGTGCTCAACGCAAAAGACCGCCTGTTATTTTGTGGCGATGTTGAGAGCGTCGCGACCCTGCAAGAAATTCCGGGCCTCAAGTTGTTTGGTCAGCAGCACTTAAATGGGCAAAACTTTATCGAAGTTGTGGTGAGCTCGTCGGCGACATTTTGCTACAAAACCCTCAAAGAGAGCCGATTCCGCGACCGATTCGATGCCGTTGTTGTGGCGATTCGCCGAGGCCACGAACGCCTAGAAGGTGGCTTGGGTAGTATTACCTTAGCGCCAGGAGACACGTTAGTTCTGGTTCCAGGAAAGCGTTTTGAGTCTGAACGCCAAGCTCATCGTAAAGAGTTTGTTTTAGTGCATGACTTGGACTCTAGCGCTCGGCTTGATACGAATAAGTCTTCTATTGTATTGCTGGGCTTTGCAGCCGTAATTGGATGCGCTCTATTAGAGTTAGTACCGATTATTAAAGGTCTAGCTGCGTACCTTATCGCGCTTATTGCGTTTGGTATTGTGCAGATTTCAGAACTGCGCCGCCGTTTTCCGATCGATATCGTCGTGATTGTCGGTTCCGCTTTGTCTATTGCTCAACTGATGATCTCTTCTGGATTGTCAGAAAGAATGGGAGTGATGTTTATTGAAGCGTTTAATGGCTGGGGAGTACTTGGTGCCTTGGTGGCGACTTATATCATGACATTGGTACTCACTGAATTGGTGACAAACAATGCCGCGGCTGCGCTTTCTTTTCCTATCGGCTATAGCATGGCGGTGGGTTATGGCGTGGATCCGATGCCATTCATCATGGCGGTTTTGTTCGGCGCGAGTGCGAGCTTTATCTCTCCCTACGGTTACCAAACTAACCTGCTGGTGTACAGCGTAGGAAATTACAAATTGACCGACTACGTGAGAATTGGAGTGCCAATTTCGATTGTGTACTCTGTATTAGTACTTACTTTGATCCCGGTCTTTTTCCCGTTTTAATTCCGATATTTACAAGGATACGTTATGACTGCCGAAACGACGGTAAAAGATGAAAACATTGTTTGGCACCAGCATTCGGTTGATAAACAGTTTCGTGCTGAATTAAAGAAGCAAAAACCTGCCGTATTGTGGTTCACTGGTTTATCTGGAGCGGGTAAATCAACCGTAGCTGGGGCGTTGGAAAATCGCCTTGCAGCATTGGGTTACCACACCTATTTATTGGATGGTGACAATGTACGACATGGTTTGTGTAGCGATTTAGGTTTTTCTGAACAGGACCGTCGCGAGAACATTCGTCGCATTGGTGAACTGGCGAAGTTGATGGCAGATGCGGGTTTAATTGTTCTGTCGGCGTTTATTTCACCGCATCGTGCAGAGCGGAAGTTAGTGCGCGATTTATTGCCAGAAGGCGAGTTTATCGAAGTGTATGTCAATGCATCTCTAGAGGTTTGCGAAGGTCGAGATCCTAAGGGTTTATACCGTAAAGCCCGTGCGGGAGAGATTCCTAATTTCACTGGTATTGATTCGGAATATCAAGCGCCAGAGAACCCTGAAATCGATTTGCCCGCGGGAGAAAAGAGTGTCGATGAGCTGGTGGATTTGTGCTTAATCGATCTTAAACAACGCGGTGTGATCCGATAAAAAAGCATTTAGATCATAGGTGACCTAAAGCTCTTTGAGCAGCTGGAGAAGTATTTGGCTCATAGGTAGTCAAATGCTTCTCAAGCTGGCTAGACGGTATGATGAACCGTACTTTTAGCTTCACTATGGACACTAAATCTATGATTTAACAGTGCAAGCATTTGGTCGTAGTATTCGGCATGTGGTTTGTTACCGAGCAAGGTACAGAGCTCATTACCTGTGGGTGTGAATCGGTAATATAAAAGGCGGACACCTTTGCTGTTTACGTTCAGTGATAAGTTTTTACCTTGGTAGGTGAGGACCAACGGTGTCTCGATACTAATTTCGCCAGATTCAAGTTCGGCACTGTGCAGCAGCCCTAATTCAATTAAGAGCAACAAGCTTGAATACGGCAGTTGAAAACTTCCCATATTTAGGCTGTTAGCGACGTCTCGCTTGCCGAAGCTAAATATGCCTCCTTGCGCTTTGTAACCAATCAGCAGTTTTCTGCTGTGATCCCCTCCAAAACTGCACGCTAAAGAGGCGGCTCTTTGCAGAGTTTGTGCTTCCTTTGGTGACATATCCTTGAGGGTTTTCAACGCTTTCATGGACGTTGAACCCGGATTGGTCACTTCACGCTTCATCACTTGAGCCCATAGCTTTTGCATCGCGCTGTTATGGATGTCTTGAGCCATCTCAAAAAATCGATGCAACCAATCTTGGTCTGGCTCTCCCGCTGTCTCATCTCGGCATGAACTGTGCGCTAATTTTAAAATCTGTTCTAAGTTTTTTTGTCGCTGTTCTTGGCGTCTTTGCTCTCGCAATTGGGCTCTTTCAAACGCAGATTTGGCTGGCGGGCCGGTTTGCAGTAAGGCGTCAAGACCGTGTATTTGGGCAATGGTTTTTACCTTACTAGCACTGTCTTTTATGTAGCCTTGTTTCTTTTCTTGTTGCGTATTTTTTTTTGTGTCTGACTGATGTTCGATGACAACAGGTTGCTTTGTCGGGTCTGCCATTCGTTTTCCTACCAAGAACTGCGCGGTTCGCACGTTTAAATTTACACCTTATCTGACCAAGCGACCAGACAGGAGTTCTCAGTTTTTGAACGAATAGGGCTATTCAAAATGATAATGAGTTGTTAACATTGTTATCGTTATTTTGGAGGGGCTATGAAGTTCTCAGAAGCAGGTAAACTCAAAAAGCACCTGTCGATAGCGTTTCTTTTGGTTATTTATGTGGGCGTATTAGCGTATTTATCTCGTTATATCGTGTAGCACAAAGCTAAAAAAGGCGCCAGTGTGACGCCTTAGGTGTAGCGAGGCTTATCGACGACTTAAATTACATATCGTCGTAGGCTTCTATTTCTGATCCCTCAATAACGTAAGCCGTTTCTGCTAGTTCGTGGTTTATCGTCTCGGTTTTCAACGTTCCAACCACATATATAACATCCCACAACTCTTGAACAGGCGCGCCTTTCGGAAACTTCACGTAAATGATCTGGTTTGGAGGCGGTGGTGGCACGTGAATACAAGCTCCAAAGTATGGCACTAATAAAAACTCGGTGACGGTATCGGCATCACCTTCAAGTGGGATAACAAACCCTGGAATTTTAACTTGGCTTCCGTTCAGTTCTGGTCGAACATTACCAATCTTGGACTGCTGCGCTGCGCCACCACTGTGATCAGATGCAGGCATGCCTATACTGTCGAACAATTTACGCTCTTTTTCTGGAACAAGGTCAATCCAGTCAAGCTTCAATGGTTCTTCGCTGGCCATAACAGGCGCTGTGAATGCGACGACCAGCAAGCAACTTGCGAGTATTTTTTTCCACATTTTATTAAATCCTTATTGTCATTCCGTCACTCAGTGACTGTCGGTAGGCGCGGAGTGCGGGAATGAAACCAATCACAATACCAGCGCATTGTACGAAACCTAATAGTATCCACTCATAAGTAGATAAGATGCTTAAGGTGAGATGTATTCCATAGTGCTGTTGGATGATCGGCTGCGCGATAGCAAGAATAGCATACAGCCCTGTAACGCCAGTAATAATACCAGCAGCAGTAAGCAAGCTGGCTTCACTAATTAAGAGTGAGAAAACATGACGAGGCCTTGCTCCCATGGCACGCAAAATCGCCATTTCACGGCGGCGTTCCTGTAGGCTAGTTAATAGACTGCTTAACATACCTAACAACCCTGCAATCACGACAAAACCAGATACTGCCATTAGGGCTTGCTCTGCAACCGACATCATTCCCCATAACTCATGCAACGCAACGCCGGGCATAATGGCGCTAAGCGGCTCTTTGGGGTAGGTGTTAATTTGTCTTTGCAGGGCGAAAGTTTGAATACGAGATTTCAAACCAACGAGCATAGCGGTAATTTGTTTGGGCTGAAAGTCTCTGTTTTTGAGATCTTGTGCCTTGGGTGTCGGGCCCAAACGCGCACCACTTTCCCACCCAACGTGAATGGCTTCGATGGCTTCCAATGATACATGGACAGTTTTGTCGACTGGTGTTCCTGTAGGTGCAAGGATACCGACAACTTTAAATGGCAGATTGTCATGACGGCTAAAGCCAACGTCGCTAATGCCGTGGGCAATGATGATTTCGCTACCGATATCATAACCAAGTTGTTTAGCGACATCAGAACCTAGTACGGTTTCAAATAAACCATTGAATTCTCTACCCTTGCTGAATGTTAGTGGTTGCTTACTTCCAAACTTGTAATGCTCAAAGTAACTGTGATTGGTTCCCATAACTCGGAAGCCTTTATGCGAGTCGCCAAGCGAGATTGGAATAGCCCAATCGACTGAACGATGATTGGCAAACTCTTGGTAGCTTTTCCAATCGATGTTGTTGGTCGCATTACCAATACGAAACACAGAATAGAGCAATAGGTTCACTTGCCCAGAGCGTCCACCAATAATGAGGTCTGTGCCTGAAATTGTATTGGCGAAGCTATCCTTGGCTTGAGTTCGGATACGCTCGACGCCCAAGAGGAGTACCACTGAAATCGCAACGGTCATGATGGTTAGAATTGCCGTCGCTTTGCGGTTCATCAAGCTCTTCCAGGCGAGCTTTACAACAGCACTCATGATATGGCTCCTAGGCTAGATACTTGATTAATGTCGGGTAGATTGAGCGTGCGATCGAATAAGGGTTCGAGTGTTGGGTCGTGGCTAACGAATACCAGTGTGGCATTGGCTTGATTCGCTTGCTCCATAAGGAGCTCAATAAATGCTTTACGATTGTCATAGTCTAAAGCTGAGGTTGGTTCGTCAGCGATCACTAACTCTGGATGTCCTATCAGAGCTCGAGCCGCAGCCACACGTTGTTGTTGACCAATACTCAATTCAGAGACAGGGCGTGTATGAAGCTCGTTTGGCAAGTGCAGTCGTTCTAGTAGGGCCTGAGCCTGTTCATTTAACGTTTGAGATGAGGCACCTAAATGGGCACGGTCACGTCGTATTTTACTGAACTGACATGGCAATAATACGTTTTCAAGTACGTTAAGGTACGGCAATAAATTGAACTGTTGAAAGATGTAGCCAATATGATTGGCGCGAAAGCGGTCTCTCTGACTGGCACTTAAACTAGCAAGGTCAGTATCGAGTACAGATAGAGAGCCTGAAGTTAATGTGTTAATCCCCGTCAACAAAGCGAGCAAGGTCGATTTACCGCAGCCACTTGGACCTTTGATAAACACATGTTCGCCTTGTGTAATGTGTAATTTGGGGATGTGGATGGTCGCGTTGGTTGAACCGGGCCAGAAAAATTGGGCATCCTCTAGCTCGACAACATTTGGTGTGGTTTCAGTCATATTAAATCACCAAAGCTGTGGCGTGTAAGTGGGTACTTACACGCCACTCGTGTTATTTGATTACGATTTGGGTGTTATCTTTGCTTAATTTAATTGCTGATTGCATGGTATCAGTGAATATATTGACGCTGATGGACTCTGTAGTTGGGAATTGGTTAAACCAATCGGTTTGGATTTGGCTAAGCTGATTAACTTGTTCGCAATTGAAGCGATATTGCACCGAAAATTCACCGTGACCGCCATGATCGTGCGCCTCATCATGATCGTCATGGTGGTCATGTTTATCATGATGTTCATTATGATCATGGTGTTCGTGTCCTTCATGATCGTGATGTGCATGGTCATCATGGTCGTGCTCACTATGATCATGTTCCTCATGAGTTTCGCTTAGGTTGTGGCTCACGTAAGCTTCTTCAATATTACAATCAGCTTGTGAGTTAATAGCGAACAATGCGTTGCTGTCTTCGAGTGTAGCGACGGCTTGTTTAAGCGCTTGCTCTTGTTGCGCGTTTTCTGGAGCATGCTCGAAACCCACAACATCAGCTCCAGGAGCTGTGATCTCTACTAACAGATCTTTGCCATCTTGGGCGATATTAAACTCGACGTGACCATGCACATGAGCACCATGCTGGCGGTATTCGTTTGCATTCGCTGCTGTCGATAAAGTGAGGCCAATAGCAAGGGCTAAAACGTGTTTTGATGACATTGTATTTTTCCTAATTTTACTGGCATTAACCAAAGGCGGTATTGCTCAGATTCGAGTTTCACTAAGTTATTGTTCCCTGACACACTAGGTGCGGGAATGAACTCAATAATTTTGAGTGTGGAATAGTTTGGAAATTAAGCAAAATAAGGAGGGGCACGAGCAGCGCCAAGAACTTCTTCGCCGTACACGAGATGCAAAAAAACATGATGATGCTGGGCGCGCGTAAAAGTCGGTGTAGAGAGGGTAGGTTGTACCTTTGCTATACCGTGCTGAACACCAGAAAATAATTGGCAATGATGATGGGTATGATGGTCGGGCGTCAGATCGACTTGATGAAGTACAACCGCAAAGTTCCAAGCGATCAGCAACGCAACACTGAAAAATAAAGCAGTGCGATACCAATATCTTAGTGTTTTTTGCTGGTGGTGGTACATCTGAGCTCCTCTTACCGACTGTTATAATATAACACCCATAATGAATAAAAGTTCACTCTTTTGTTGGCTAGCAGAAAAATTTAACTCCACACATACGTGCCGAAAAATATTGGTAATACTCTCTGATGGAAGTGTCGCACTTATAAAGAGCAGAGTTATCACTGCCCATGCTTCTAATCAAATTCATATAGCTCCTTACAGCAAGAGCAAGGAGCCATTCAATGAAGCTAGATGTTCTGTTTAATAAGCTCAATGACTTTTGTTATCTCATCTTGCTCAAGTGCGCCCTCTTTGACGAACAGAATTTTGCCCGTTTTGTCTTGAACAATAATGGCCGAGCTTTCTTCTTTCAGGTCCCAAGTATTAGCAACTACGCCATTTTCATCAAGAACCATGGATGACCAAGGAAACTCTTTTTTGCTGTCTTGAGCTGAAGACTTCACGAAAGAGCCTGTCCCCCAAATTGCATCATCTTGGTTGATGATAGTCGTCGTCTGGTAGCTTTCTTGTGGAAAATTTGCCGCTGTTATTGCCGACATTAAAGGGGCATTCATCTCTTTTGAACTGCTACGGCCTGCGATGGCTTGAATAACACGAACTTTGCCTTGCATATGTTGAGTTGCCCAGGGTTGGTATGCAACGCCTTCGCCTTGTAAAACAATCTCGCCGTAAGCGGCAACATTGACAGGAGGAACGCTTTTACCCACTGACAAGTTGTGTGCAAAGGTCAAGCTTGGCGTTAAGGCCAGTAGTAGAGGTAGGAGAGTCTTAGTTTTCATATTGTTATATTCCGTACGAGGTTTGGAAGCTTCCAGTATATATCCAGATCTTAGAAATTTGTAGGACCGTTGATAACATTTATTTAACGTATGGAGTGGTGTAATCTTGCGTTATATTTAGAATTTGCTAAAATGATTTCCGTCGCAAATTGCGCATTAAGATTGCAGAGGAAAAATAAGCAATCCGTGTTTTCTCAAAGGAATTGAGGTGAGTTATGCTACGTGAGTTTGCTGTATATCGACCATTACAAGTGGCCCGTTTTGTTAAAACGTTGTTCAAAGGTCAGTTTTTTATTGTTGGGGTTGGCTGTTTTCAGTTCGACAATGGAAAAGTGTTACTACCTGACGTCAACGATCATAAAAGGCTCACCATCTTTAAAGAAGTCAACCAAGTGATAGCATCATTATCGGCTTAGTTAGCTTGGTACCCACTTAGATTTAGAAAAGAGCGACCATATCGGTCGCTCTTTTTGTTGCTGGTTAGGTTTATCCTTGGAGGCTTGGTGGGAAGCAAACTCCCGTTCCTCCGATGCCACAGTAACCATCAGGGTTTTTCGCCAAATATTGCTGGTGGTAGGTTTCCGCAAAGTAATACGGACCTGCTGGTTGTATTTCGGTGGTGATGTTCGCGCGCTGCTCTTCTTGCAGTGCTTGCTGATACAAGAGTTTCGATTTCTCTGCGCTCTCGAGTTGCTCCGTCGAATAAGTGTAAATTGCAGAACGATATTGAGTACCTAAGTCGTTACCTTGACGCATTCCCTGAGTTGGGTCGTGTTTTTCCCAAAAAACAGCCAGTAGCTTTTCTAATGAGATGACGCGTTCATCGAAAACGACTCGTACGACTTCTGTATGACCCGTTTTACCCGTACAGACTTCTTCATACGTGGGATTGGGTGTGTAACCCCCAGCGTAACCGACTGAAGTAGATACAACGCCGTCGAGTTGCCAAAATACGCGCTCAGCGCCCCAAAAACAGCCCATTCCGAGCAAAATCTGCTGTTGGTGTGACGCAAGAGGCGCCTTTAGGTTAGATTTATTTACAAAATGATGATCGTCAATCTGCATTGGTTGATCTCTACCTGGCAAGGCATCTTCTATACTGATCAATGTTTGTTTGTTGAGCATGGTATTTGTCCTTCAATACGTGTCTTAAATTTGCGAACTTTTTCATTTCGTCTGTATCTGATGCTGTGATGACATAGACCGCGTTAAACCTATTAATATTACAGACTTAGAATCTAATTGGCGTTATCATTATTTACGTTTACTTAACCTCATTCAGCCATAAAAGCATGATAAAAAAAGCTCTCCCCACCATTGTTGGCCTGTTTGCCTTTTCTCATGGTGCCTATGCCGATGTTTCTTTGACTTTGAAAGGCATTGATGGCGCTTTAGAAGAGAATGTCAGTGCGTATCTATCATCTATTCCAGAGAAGGATTACTCCACTTCTCTGCGTTTTCAAGCGAGATTAGATCAAAGTATCACTGAAGCGCTTAACGCGCTTGGGTATTATCATGCAAAAATTTCATACTCTATTCCTGAAGCGAATGATGAGTTAATTGTGCTCATCAAGCCGGGCTTGCCAGTGAAAGTGAAAGTCATGGATGTGGTCATCACTGGAGAAGCCAAGGACGATGAAGAGTTTGCAAAACTTATTGAGCGCTCTCCGCTCAAAGTTGGTCAAGTTTTGAATCAAGGCCAATACGACAGCCTTAAGTCAGGCATTCGTAACTTGGCGCTTCAGCGTGGTTACTTCAATGGTGAGTTTACGCTAAGTCGATTAGAGGTTATCCCTGATCTGAACGAAGCTAATGTCCGTTTGCACTACAGCAGTGGAATACGTTTCAATTTTGGCGACGTTTCTTTTATTGGCAACCACATCTGGGAAGACCGTGTCGCATCACTACAACCTTTTAAAGAAGGGGACCCATACAACGTTTCGAAGCTGGGCGAGTTTAACCAGAAGCTATCAAATACGGAGTGGTTTTCCTCAGTTTTTGTTGAGCCTGAATTGGATAGGCTTGATGATGGCCGAGACTTGCCAATTAAAGTGTCTTTATCTCCTGCTTCGAAGAATCAGATCGAGACGGGTATTGGTTACTCAACGGATGTCGGCGTTCGAGGAACGTTGAAGTGGAAGAAACCTTGGGTGAGCTCCCGAGGACACAGTTTCAACACTGCTTTATCCCTATCTAAGCCAGAGCAAACCGTGACTGCTTCTTACAAAATTCCTTTAGAAGATGTCGCTAACGATTATTATCAAGTTCAATATGGGCTTAAAAACCTAGACAACCGTGACACGCAGAGTATCGAGTCTAACCTTGCAGTGGAACGTCATTGGTTAGCAGACGGTGGTTGGCATAATACCGTTTATGTTCGTCATTTGTACGAGAGCTTTACGCAAGGTTTACAAGATGATGAATTCAACTTCGTACTTCCAGGTGCGACATTTTCTCGGACTAGGGTTCGAGGGGGCAATATGCCAATGTGGGGAGACAAGCAAAGCATCACTGTTGAGTATGGTGATACCGCTATGCTTTCTGAAACTAGAGTGCTCCGCTTAATTGGCTCGACTTCTTGGATTCGTGGTATTGGAGAGAATCATCGTGGTTTGTTCCGCTTAGAAGGTGGTGCGAATATTACCGATGAACTTGAAAAGCTATCACCGTCGCTGCGTTTCTTCGCAGGTGGTGACAATAATATTCGTGGTTACGGCTATGAATCTATTTCACCTGTGGATGAGAGTGGTGCTTTGACGGGTGGTAAATACATTGTTAGCAGTACATTAGAATACCAATATCGTGTTTATGGAAACTGGTGGGCTGCAACGTTTTACGATATTGGTGATGCGTTTAATGAAACACCAGATTGGAAATCAGGTGCTGGTGTTGGTATCCGCTGGGCGTCTCCGGTGGGCCCTGTTAGTTTTGATTTTGCATGGGGGTTGGATGCAAAACCAGAACGAGAGTTTCGTATCCACTTCTCATTGGGGCCTGAGCTATGATCAAAATGATGTTTAAGTGGACCAAATGGCTGTCGCTCAGTTTGATTGGTCTATTGCTGTTGCTCATCATTATTGTCGCGACAGTTTTATTTACCCACCCAGGCCTCAAATTTGCCTTGTGGGGAGCCGAAAAAGCACTACCACAATTGCAGATTGAAAAAGTGCAGGGTTCATTGTTTCCTCGCTTCGAACTGCATAACGTCAGTTTTGTCGATGAGTCTTTGAATATCGATGCCAAAGTCGAGCGTTTAGCTTTGGCAGTGAACTTCCGCTGTTTCTTTGACCCTAAGGTTTGTGTCGATGAGTTAAGACTGCAGGGGCTTGACTTTAAGATGCCTGAGCTACCGCCAGCAAGCGAGGAGCAAGAGGAAACACCACCACTGCGTTCTATCAGTACGCCAGTGCCAATTTTTGTTAATAAAGTCAGCTTTAATGATATCAATGTCAATGTGCTGGGCAATCAAATTGATTGGCAAACATTCTCGACCGCTTTGTCGATGCAAGGCGATCGTTTGGTGATCGCACCTACCGCGTTGAAAGACATTAATGTGGCTTTAGCACCAAGTGAAGCTGAACCTGAAGCGGTTGTTGAAGAGCCGAAAGAAGCCGATGCTACGCCGCAAGATATTGTGTTACCCGAAGTATGGATTCCGCTGACGGTGGAAGCGCGTCGTCTTGATATTCACAATTTCAAACTGGCAGGTGAAACGCCAGTGATCGTCAATCATCTTGGTTTGGTTGCAAGAGCAGGCGGTGAGCGTGTTGATGTCAAAACATTAGAGCTCGACATGCCAGAAGTGGAAGGCAAGTTGAGCACACAAGTGACGCTTTCTTCTGATTACCCTATCAAAGCGCAACTGGACGCGTTAGTGAAGCAAGCGGATGCGAAGGGACAAAAACTGTCGCTTTTGGTCTCGGGTTCGGTTGGTGATTTGTCACTAAATGCTACGCTTTCTGAGCTTGTACAAGCGGAGATCAAAGGTGATATTCAACTGCTTAAAACGCAGTTACCGTTTGATGTCGCGATTAAAAATGTACAGGCGCAATGGCCGCTATTTGGACAAAGCGATTACCAGGTTTCTGTACCAAGCTTGGCGGCAAAAGGCTCACTTGATGGCTACGAAGTCGCATTAGAAACCAAAGCGTCAGGCAAAGATATTCCCGCCGTTGATGTCGCACTAAACGGCAAAGGTACGTTAGAGCAAATTGACCTCGAAAGCCTTGTAGTGAAAACCCTGGGAGGCGAACTCTCTGGGAAAGTCATGGCCAATTGGGCTGCGCCAATCAACTGGCAAGCTGACTTAAACCTGAAAAACATTCAACCAGGTTTACAATGGAAAGAAGCTGAAGGGGATATCAGCGGTAACCTTTCGACTTCGGGGTCGTTAACAGAACAAGGCGGTTGGCAAGTCAGTTTGCCTAAGTTAGACATTGACGGCATTTTGCGAGGGTATCCGCTGAATGTTGAAGGGCAACTTGAAGCGTCTGATAAAAACGGCAAAGGCGAAGACATCCAACTTACCACTCAGGGTTTAGCGCTTTCTCATGGTCCAAACCAACTGAGTGCAAAGGGTAAGATCGATAAGCAAATTCTGATGGATGTTGAGGTTAACTTCCCTGATTTTGCGAAAAGTGTTCCGGACCTTGCAGGTAAGATGCAAGGTAAAGTCGCACTACGTGGTAGCTTGAAAGAACCAGACATCAATCTTGATCTCGCTTTAAATCAGATTAACTGGCAGCAACAGGCGAACGTAGAAACGATCACCTTAAAGGGTGATGTGAAGCCTCTGCCAGCACCAAAAGCGAACATAAGCCTAATTGCGAACAACATTACCTATGACGACATAAAAGTTGATAGTGCTGACCTTGAAGTCTCTGGGGATGAAAAACTGCATCAACTGACGCTCGATGTAGTGTCTGACCTGGTGTCGACCAGTTTAGAAATTGAAGGGACATTCCAGCAGAAACCAGAAATGATTTGGGATGGGGCGCTGCGCCGCTTGACGCTGAGCTCGCAACAAGGCCCGTGGGCGTTGCAAAAATCGACCGCGGTCAAGGTCAATATCGACAAACAGATCGCGAACGTTCAAGCGCATTGTTGGTTGCAAGCGGAGTCGAGCGTATGTCTAACCGAAGACATTAGTGTTGGTAAGAGTGGCCAGGCGAAGCTAGCCATCAATGATTTTGATTTTGACCAAATCAAGCAATTCCTGCCGCCAGAAACCAAGCTGCAAGGCTCGGTTAATGCACAGGTTTTTGCTAAATGGGCACCAGAGAAAAAGCCCGAAGTAACCTTAAGTGTCAATATGCCAAAAGGCCAAGTTGAACAAGCACTTGAGCAGCCAATTAAAGTCGGTTGGGAAAGCTTCAACTTTAAAGCGGCATTAGCGAAAGACAAGCTTGATGCCGAGTGGCTATTTGATGTGAAAGATAACGGTGACTTGTCTGGTAAGGTTTCTTTACTGAATGTCTCGTCTGAAAAGCCCACTATTGATGGTAAGGTTTCACTCTCTACGTTCCACTTGGACTTCTTGGCACCGTTGATTGGTGAGTACAGCTTGTTTAAAGCAAACATGAATACTGACCTAGCGATATCAGGTGACGTTATGCATCCGAAGGTGAACGGTCAGTTCTTGATTGACCAAATGAAGCTACAGGGTGAAGTCACACCGATAGATATAAACTCAGGACAGGTCGTCATCAACTTTAAAGGTCATCAAGCGGACTTGGATGCTGGAATTTTAACCCCGGATGGTGAGTTGAACGTTACCGGTGATGCCGACTGGCAGGACTTACAGAACTGGCGCACTAAAGCGCGTGTATTTGCTAAAGAGCTCAATGTTGATTTGCCTCCAATGGTAAAAATCAAAGTTGAGCCTGACATGACAATAGATGTGACTCCTCAGCTTGCGAAAATTGAGGGTGATATTAATTTGCCATGGGGCAGAATTGTCGTCGAAGAGCTTCCACCAAGTGCGGTAGGCGTATCGAGTGATACCGTTATTCTCGATAAAAACTTGCAGCCAGTGGACGATGTGGCTGCGATGCCGTTTGATGTGGAAACGAACATCAACATTAAAATTGGTGATGACTTCCAACTTGCCGCTTTTGGTTTAAAAGGTGGGTTGAAAGGGAACCTAAACGTGACACAAAAAGACAAAGGTCCTTTCATCGTTGGTGAAGTGAATGTTGTCGACGGTTCTTATCGTTCGTTTGGTCAGGACTTATTGATTAAAGAAGGTAAGATTCTGATGAATGGTCCACCAGATCAACCTTACTTGTCTATCAAAGCGATTCGTAATCCAGACAATACCCAAGATGATGTCATTGCGGGGGTACAAGTGTCGGGCCCAGCATCTGATCCGAGTATAGAAATTTTCTCAGAGCCCGCGATGAACCAAGCCAATGCACTTTCTTATCTACTTCGTGGTCAAGATATTGATGGTGAAGCCGGTGGTAATGCAATGACGACTACCTTAATTGGTTTAAGCTTGGCGAAGAGTGGGCGTGTGGTTGGTGAAATCGGTGAAGCCTTTGGCGTACAGGATTTACAGCTGGACACTGCTGGGTCGGGCGATGACTCGCAAGTGACGGTGAGTGGTTATATTCTGCCAGGTTTGCAGGTGAAATATGGTGTCGGCATCTTTAACTCCCTAGGTGAGTTCACTGTGCGTTACCGATTGATGCAAGACTTGTATTTAGAAGCGGTATCTGGTGTAGATAGCGCCGTTGACCTACTCTATCAGTTTGAGTTCGATTAAAGTGCTTTAACCTAAGCATACACAGTCATGACTAAGGAGTGGTTATGCAGCATTTGATTTTTGTCTACGGCACGTTACGCAAGGGAGAGTACAACCATCAGTATTTGCGCTCGGCGCAGTTTCTTGGTTTACATGAAACGGATGCTCAATTTGCAATGTATGACTTAGGCCCTTATCCAGCGTTGTCTGATGGGCAACGCTCGATTCAAGGTGAAGTGTATCTGATTGATGATGAAACCTTATCCGAGCTAGATAGGTTAGAAGATGTGCCAGTGGAATATCGCCGAGAGAGCATCGTTACGCCGTTTGGCCAAGCTTGGATCTACTTATATCAAGATACTGAGCAATTAACCGAAGAAATCGCTTCCGGAGATTGGTGTCAAAAGGTGTGAGCTATACTGACATTATCAATAGCAACGAGCTAAACACTAAGGAGTCACGATGAAAACATTCGTAATTGGATCAATGGCGTTGCTTCTTGCTGCATGCGCACAAACAACACTACCGACTTCGAATAATGTGACCGATTGGCAAGTGTTTGGTAAGCAGTCAGCTTTAGATGGATTACGGGAGTTATCTGAGGAGCGAATTGCGAAGCTGGATGATGTTAACCATGCGACGCCAGAACTGATAATGGCTTATCAAGCGGGTTACCAGCAAGGCAAGCAAGAGTATTGCGAGCAAAGTGCTTATATGCTCGGTGTTATCGGGCGGCCGTATTTTGGCATTTGTGATGATGTTGACCCCTTCTTTCAACATGACTACGACGCTGGACGAATGTCTTCAGCAGGCGCACCTATCTAGTTGACACAGGTAAGATGAAAGCAAAAGAGCTGCCCTAGAGCAGCTCTTTTTAATTTTGTATCAGCAGTGATGCTTATTTTTTCTGAGCGCGCTCGTAAGATTCTAGGATTTCAGCTTTGGCGGCAGCAACATCTGCCCAACCATCCACTTTCACCCACTTGCCTGCTTCAAGCTCTTTGTAACGCTCAAAGAATTGCGTGATCTGCGCTTTCAGTAGTTCTGGGATATCGTCCACATCTTGGATGTGCTCGTACTCTTTCGAGATTTTTGAGTGGGGAACCGCAAACACTTTTGCATCTTCACCCGATTCATCTGTCATCTTCAAAACGCCAACAGGACGGCAGCGAATGACTGAACCTGGCATGAGTGGGTATGGTGTTGGTACCAATACGTCGACTGGGTCGCCATCAAGAGACAGGGTATTGTTCACGTAGCCATAGTTGCATGGGTAGAACATTGGTGCAGACATGAAACGGTCGACAAATACAGCACCAGAGTCTTTATCTACTTCGTACTTGATTGGATCTGCATTTGCAGGAATTTCGATCACGACATAGATATCTTCAGGCAGCGACTTGCCTGCTGGTACATGGTTTAAGCTCATTAGAATATTCCTTTTCATTAACGATGAGTCACACAAAAGCGGCTTCATCTGATGATAAATTCGCGTTTCACTTTAGCGACAAAAACGCGGCAGGTAAACACCTGCCGCGTTGGACAAAGGTCTGAAATTATTCTTCGTCGCGGTGCAGTTCAAGGAACTCTTCAACTTTGCGAACCATGTTCTTCGAACCCACAAAGAAAGGTACACGCTGGTGCAACTCAGTAGGCTTGATGTCCATAATGCGATTCACGCCGTCCGATGCAATGCCGCCAGCTTGCTCAATGAGGAATGCCATAGGGTTACATTCGTAAAGCAGGCGTAGCTTGCCTTGTGGGTGGCTTTGTGTGCTTGGGTAAAGGTAGATACCGCCTTTCAGTAGGTTGCGGTGGAAATCAGCAACCAGCGAGCCAATGTAGCGAGAAGTGTATGGGCGACCGTCTTCTGGCACGTTTTCTTGGCAGTACTTGATGTACTTCTTCACCCCTTGAGGGAAACGAATGTAATTACCTTCGTTGATGGAGTAGATCTTACCATCATCAGGAATCATCATGTTTTCATGAGAAAGACAGAAGCTGCCGATAGATGGGTCGTAAGTAAAGCCGTTTACGCCGTTACCAGTTGTGTATACCAACATGGTGGAGGAGCCGTAAATCACGTAGCCCGCAGCCACTTGCTTGTGACCAGGTTGTAGGAAGTCTTCTTCAGTTGGTGGAGTACCGATTGGAGAAACACGACGGTAAATCGAGAAGATAGTACCAACAGAGACGTTCACATCGATGTTAGAAGAACCATCAAGTGGGTCCATCAGTACTACATATTTGGCGTTTTGGTTGAGTTCTTTATTGAACGCAACTGCTTCGTCTTCTTCTTCACTGGCAACGCCACACACTTGATCACGAGCTTCAAGCGCGGCTTTGAACTTATCGTTCGCGTAAACATCGAGCTTTTGCTGATCTTCACCTTGGACATTTTCCGTGCCTACAGCACCAGTGATATCACCGAGACCCGCTGCGTTGATTTCGCGGTTAACGATTTTTGCAGCTAAACGAATGGAGGCTAAAAGGGATGATAGATCACCGCTAGCGTGGGGGAAATCCGCTTGTTTTTCGACAATGAACTCGCCTAGGGTGCGCAGTCCTGACATGGTTAATCCTTACATTTTCATTTCATTGGGGGTAGTGCGCAAGTGAGCATCTCTTTATGGATGTTAAACGATTGCGCTGGATGTAAGTTTAAGTCGCAGATCTTTTTAATGGTAATGAAGTAACTGTTTGAGATCTCAATTTATTTGTAGACTTGTTTGAGGGATTCATCAGTAAGCAAGAGGTTGTACAGTCTGTGTTCAACCTTGTCATATTTGTGAAAGGGACTGCAAGAAGAAGGCTAAAGTCACTCGCTTTTCAGGCGGTAATCGCGATAATGAAAGCATTAAAAAACGCATTACAAGGTTTAGTTTATGCACATTCATATCTTGGGTATCTGTGGCACATTTATGGGCGGCGCAGCGATTCTAGCGCGCCAATTAGGACATAAAGTCACTGGTTCTGATGCCAACGTTTATCCGCCAATGAGCACACTGCTTGAGTCTCAAGGTATTGAAATTATTGAAGGCTTTGACCCGTCTCAACTCGACCCCCAACCAGATCTTGTGGTGATTGGTAACGCGATGAGCCGTGGCAACCCGTGTGTCGAGCATGTGCTCAACACTAACATGCGTTACACCTCTGGCCCGCAGTGGCTCAACGAGTTTTTGCTGCATGATCGTTGGGTATTGGCGGTATCGGGTACACATGGGAAAACGACCACGTCGAGCATGCTTGCTTGGATACTTGAAGATTGTGGTTATCAACCGGGTTTCTTAGTCGGTGGGGTACTCGGTAACTTCGGAGTGTCTGCTCGTTTGGGTGAAAGTATGTTTTTTGTCGTTGAAGCGGACGAATATGACAGTGCTTTTTTCGATAAGCGTTCTAAGTTTGTGCATTACCATCCTCGCACTTTAATCATGAACAATCTTGAGTTTGATCATGCTGATATCTTCGATGATCTAGAAGCGATCAAGCGCCAATTCCATCATTTAGTGCGAACTGTACCGGGCAATGGATTGATCTTAGCGCCGAGGCAGGATCAAGCGTTAGCGGATGTATTAGAGCGTGGCTGCTGGACTGAAAAACAGTTCTCTGGTGAGAATGGTGACTGGCAAGCGCACAAATTAGTGCTTGATGGCTCAAAATTTGACGTTGCGTTGCAAGGCGAGAAGGTTGGTACCGTCGAATGGAATTTGGTGGGTGACCACAATGTGGATAATGCGCTGATGGCAATCGCTGCTGCACGACATGTTGGAGTCACTCCGGATCTTGCTTGCCAGGCATTAGGGCGTTTCATCAATACCAAGCGCCGTTTAGAGCTGAAAGGTGAAGAACAAGGTGTGACGGTTTACGATGATTTTGCGCATCACCCAACGGCAATTGAACTTACTGTCGGTGGTTTGCGTAACAAGGTAGGTGAAAAACGCATCCTTGCTGTGTTAGAGCCGCGTTCTGCCACCATGAAGCGTGGTGTACACAAAAATACACTTGCAGAGTCACTACACAGTGCAGATGAAGTCTTCTTGTTCCAGCCAGATAATATCGAGTGGTCTGTGCAAGACATTGCTGATCAATGCAAGCAGCCAGCGTTTGTCGATGCCGATATAGATAACTTTGTGGCTAAAATTGTCGAACGTGCTCAGCCTGGAGACCAAATTCTGGTAATGAGTAACGGTGGCTTTGGTGGTATTCACGGAAAACTTCTTGAGCAGTTAAAACAAAAAGCCTGATTGATATGCAAAACAAAACACAACCCTCTCATAAAAAAGCCATCACGTTGGCATTAACGGGCGCTTCTGGTGCTCCCTACGGCCTTCGTCTTTTAGAATGCTTGGTTGCGGCGGATTATCATGTCTACGTTCTGATTTCTTCGGCAGCTCGTGTTGTGATGGCAACCGAGCATAATCTTAAGCTGCCAAGTGGTCCAGAAGCAGCGCAGCAAGCATTGGTAGAGCACCTGAACTGCAATCGAAATAACATCACCGTTTGCGGTAAAGACGATTGGTTCTCGCCGGTTGCCTCTGGTTCTGCTGCACCCAAGCAAATGGTGGTTTGCCCATGCTCTGCGGGAAGCGTTGCAGCCATAGCACATGGTATGTCGGACAACTTGATCGAACGGGCCGCTGATGTAGTAATGAAAGAGCGCGGGCAGTTGTTGCTCGTGGTTCGCGAAACACCATTTTCAACGCTACATCTGGAGAACATGCACAAACTGTCGCAAATGGGCGTCACCATCATGCCAGCAGCTCCAGGCTTCTATCATCAGCCAAAGAGTATTGAAGACTTAGTGGATTTTATGGTGGCGAGAATTCTTGACCACTTAGGTATTGAGCAAGGTTTGGTGCCTCGTTGGGGTTATGACCAGCGCTCGTGAGCTGATTGTGTAACCACTCAAATACCTTTACAATCCATCCAACTCATCGGGGAGCAAACCCATTTAGCATTGAGTCAATCAATGCATTGGGGCGCTGAGACCTAAGTGTTTAACTAGGGACCCGTATTACCTGAACCAGATAATGCTGGCGTAGGAATTGAGTCTGGATATTGGAAGTCCTTAATAGCCGCCTCAAACCCTGTGCCGCTCAACTTATTTCTCTGAAATACTCATGGAGAGCGAGCAGTGAAACCTACTCTAAATCTGATTGCCCTAGCTGCAATCACCTCTACTTCAGCGTTTGCCGCTGAAAACACATTAACCATCTATACCTACGACTCTTTTGCCGCAGATTGGGGCCCAGGTCCTAAAATCGAGCAAGCTTTTGAAGCAAAATGTGGCTGTGACGTTAACTTCGTAGCGTTGGACGATGGTGTGTCGATTCTGAATCGTCTTCGTCTTGAAGGCGGTAATAGCAAAGCGGACATCGTATTAGGTTTGGATAACAATCTGATGGCAGAAGCGAAGAAAACCGGTCTGCTTGCCGAGCACAATGTGGATACGGCCAACACAGTGTTACCAAACGGCTGGAGCGACACGACGTTTGTACCGTACGATTACGGCTACTTCGCGTTTGTGTACAACAAAGAGAAACTGGCTAATCCGCCGAAAAGCATGAAAGAGCTGGTGGAAACGCGCGACGATCTGAAAGTGATTTACCAAGATCCGCGGACTTCAACGCCGGGCCAAGGCTTAATGCTATGGATGAAATCTATTTATGGCGACGATGTGACGCAAGCGTGGCAGAAGCTAGCAAGCAAAACCGTAACGGTTACGAAAGGTTGGTCTGAGGCGTATTCTATGTTCCTCAATGGTGAGTCCGATTTAGTGCTTTCTTACACCACCTCACCTGCGTACCACTTAATTGCGGAAAACGATTCGAAGTTTGCGACGGCGAATTTTGCTGAAGGCCATTACATGCAAGTTGAAGTCGCCGCCAAAGTGAAAGGGGCAAAAAATTCAGAACTTGCTGATCAATTTATGAGTTTCATTTTAAGTGATGAGTTCCAATCGGCGATGCCAACGGGTAACTGGATGTACCCAGTCACTGACGTTGAGTTACCTAAAGGTTTTGAAACTTTGAGTGTTCCAAGCAAGTCGTTGAGCTTTAGTGCTGATGAAGTGGCAAAAATGCGTAAGTCTTGGATTCGCGAATGGCAAAGCGCATTGACGTTTTAGCTGACGTTTCCACCCTCATCTGAATGAGATAGGTTTTACCTTTGAATTCTGTTCCAAAAATAGGTTTAGGGGTCGCGATGATCATCGCGACCTTTGTTATTTCTGCCCTAGGTGCTTTGATTGTTCAAGCCCCTTCACTTGATGTGTCTGTGGTATGGGGCGACCCGTACTATCAACATGTCACCAAGTTCAGTTTCTACCAAGCGTTTCTTTCCACATTGCTCAGTGTTGGCTTTGCCATTCCAGTAGCGCACGCACTTTCGCGTCGCCAATTTATTGGTAAATCATTACTGCTTAAGCTGTTTGCATCGACACTGGTTTTGCCGGTTTTGGTTGGTGTTTTTGGGCTGTTAGCGATTTATGGCAACAGTGGTTTGTTGGCGCAGTGGTTGCAAAGTTTCGACACTAAACTGCCATTCTCTATTTACGGTTTGAACGGCATTTTACTCGCCCATGTGTTCTTTAATTTACCTTACGCGGCACGATTGCTTCTGCAAGCCTTGGAGTCTATTCCTGCCGAGCAGCATAAGCTTTGCGCGCATCTTGGGATGAGCCATTGGGATAAGTTTCGCTGGGTAGAATGGCCGCGTTTAAGGCAGCAGCTTCCCCACGTTTGTGGGTTGGTGTTTATGTTGTGCTTTACCAGTTTTGCCACTGTAATGGTGTTGGGGGGCGGGCCAAAATCCACCACCATTGAATTGGCCATTTACCAAGCGATTAAGTTTGATTTTGATTTACAAGCTGGGGCGTTATTGGCGCTGTGGCAGATGCTGTTATGTGGACTGCTTGCTATTGGTGTGCAGAAGTTAACAAGGCCTGTTTCTATCAGTGCTGGAAGCACATCGGTACAGCAATATTTAACGAAGGATCATGGGTGGTCAAAAGCTTGGGATAGCTTTTGGATCATAGGTGCCTTTTTACTGGTAATACCGCCGTTATTGATGGTGTTACTGAGTGGCATCAACCAACAAGTTTGGACAGTATTAACCGATGAGCGTTTTTGGTTTGCGCTATTGAACTCCCTCAAAGTCGCCTGTGTCGCTAGCGCGCTTGCGGTCGCTGCAGGGGTGTCCATACTATTGACCAGTCGCCGTTGGCGGTTGCAGTACAAAAACACGCGAGCCGATCAGATAGAGTTAATCGGCACCATTATTTTGGTGACTCCAGGTCTGGTGATTAGCACCGGTTTATTCTTACTACTGCGCGCATTTACCGATGTTTTTAGCTTGGCATTTTTTGTCGTGATTTTGGTGAACGGTTTGATGGCTTTGCCTTACGTGATCAAAACGCTAGCGCAGCCAATGCTGCACATTGAACAACAGTATCAGTATGTATGTGCCAGCTTAGGCATGCGTGGCTGGCAACGGTTTAAAGTGGTGGAGTGGCAGGCGCTACGCAAGCCGTTTGCACATGCGTTTGCGATCAGCTTTATGTTTGCAATAGGGGATTTAAGTGCCATCGCACTGTTTGGTGGACAAGAGTTTCGTACCTTACCTCTGTATTTGTTCCAGTTGCTTGGCAGTTATCAGATGGACGCAGCTGCGGTGGTATCGGTGACCCTATTGTTGTTGAGTGTGGGCTGTTTTGCCTTGATTGAGAAAGTATTGAAAACGAAGGAGAGAGCGTAATGTTAGTGTTGGATGATGTGCAGTACACCTACCAACGTGAACTGTTTCGTTTTGACTTAACGATTGAGCAAGGACAGATTGTATCGCTGATGGGACCAAGTGGGGCAGGGAAGTCAACCTTGCTGGCGTTGGTGGCAGGATTCATCCATCCTGACCGTGGTGATATTTGTGTTGATGGTGAGTCCATTGTGCGTAAAGAGCCTTATCTGCGTCCGTTCTCTATGTTGTTCCAAGAGCACAATTTGTTTGCTCACTTATCGGTGCGTGACAACATCGGTTTGGGCTTACACCCGGGGCTAAAGCTCACGGTGGACCAAAATCGTCAGATTGAACAAGCCGCGCAGCAAGTTGGTGTTGCAGAGTACCTCGACCGTTTGCCAGAGCATCTTTCTGGTGGCCAGCGTCAACGTGTTGCCTTAGCGCGTTGTTTTGTTCAGCCTCATCCCATGTGGCTATTGGATGAGCCGTTCTCGGCGCTTGATCCGGTGTTGCGTGAAGAGATGCTGAGCTTGGTAAAAAAACTCGCAGCAGAGCGGGGAATAACCGTATTGATGGTCACGCACCATTTAAGCGATGCCAAAGCGATTGCCAGCCACTTTGTGTTTGTGGCAGATGGTAAAGTGGAAGCCGCGGGTGATATGTCTGCATTGAGTGAACAGCATGCTAGTGAGAAGCTTGCGGCATTTATCCGAGCCGCATGCTAGTGCCTGATAGTTGCTAGGTTATGCTTCTCCGCAACACAAACCATGCCTAGGGCCAAATTCAAATTGAGATCTTAAGCTCATGATATGGTCAATCATTGCTTGTACGCGCCGTGGGCGGTTTGCTCCAGGACGATAGACTAGATAAATAGGCATTGGTACCGTGTGCCATTGCGGCAACACTCTGACTAAGGTGCCACTTTCTAGCTCTTGCGTCATGTTTTGCACAGGTAAGTTAGCGATGCCTAGTCCTTTAAGTGCACCTTTCAATATTGCTTCTACAGTTGTACTTGAGAAGTTACTGGTTATTGAAACATTGACGGTATTATCGTGTGAGATCAGCGTCCAAGGCCCTATTTCTGAAACATATTGATACCTCAAACAGTTGTGTTTTGTCAGATCTTCTGGCGTTTCAGGTACGCCGAACTCAGCTAAATACTCAGGGCTAGCAGCCAGAACTCGAGTGGTATAGCCTAATTTTTTTGCGATCAATCGATCATCAACTATCTGACCGACTCGAATTGCCATATCAAAGCCGTGTGAAAAGAGATCAACAAAATCGTTCGATGCTTCTAACGCAATTTGTACTTTTGGCCATTGTTTTAAAAATGGCAAAAAGATGTGCTCCGCCATATACGCATCCAACGCTGGTGGCGCGGAAATACGCAGCCGGCCTTGGATCTGTTGTTCCATCTCCTGAACGTCATGGCCAATTGAGTGGAATTCCTCAACTAAGCTTGCAGCACGCTCTAAAACCATTTGGCCAGCTTCGGTGATCACTAACTTTCGGGTTGTGCGCTCTAGGAGTTTGGCTTCAAAGTGTTGTTCGAGTTTGGTTATGGCTTTGCTAACAGTAGATTTTGGTAGGTTTAACTCCAGCGCGCACTTGGTTAAGCTCAGTAGTCGACAGCTTGTGACAAAGATAGAAAGCGTTCTAAAGTCAATTGTTTCTAAATTGCGAACAATCACTTTCAATTATCTATATTGTTTCAATATTAATCTGATTATAGTCTGGCATCTCATCCTTAGCCATCAAGTTATTGTCATTTGAGGTAAACAACATGTCCAACTCTGTAGACTTATTTTCTCCTATCGAACTCGGTCAATTAGCATTAGATAACCGTGCCATTATGGCGCCTTTAACGCGAGCTCGTGCTGGTGCGGACCATATTCCTAATGACCTTATGGTTGAATACTACGCTCAACGTGCGAGTGCCGGACTTATCATTGCTGAATGCACCATGGTGATGGAAGGTACGTCTGCTTTCATGGCAGAGCCGGGCATTTACAGCGAAGAGCAAATCGCAGCTTGGAAAAAGGTAACGGATGCGGTTCATGAGAGAGGCGGTAAGATTGTACTGCAAATTTGGCATGCGGGACGAGCTTGTCATCCTGATCTGAATGAAGGAAAAACACCTGTAGCGGCGAGCGCATTGGCCATTCGTGATGAATTAGTCCATACCCCTTCGGGTAAGCAAGCATATACGGTACCACGAGCACTCGAAGTGGATGAGATAGCTTCCATTGTTGCGGCGTTTAAACAAGGTGCAGAAAACGCCAAGAAAGCCGGCTTTGATGGGGTCGAGATACATGGCGCCAATGGTTATCTTATTGATAACTTCCTTCGTGACGGTTCAAATTTACGTACCGATGAATACGGTGGCTCGGTTGAAAATCGTGCTCGATTTTTACTTGAGATAGTGAAAGAAGTCGTTGAGGTATGGGGACCTGGAAGAGTCGGTCTGCGCACATCTCCGCTAAATGGATTTAATGACATGAAAGACAGTGATCCAGTTGGCTTGGTGCGTTACTTAGCAGAGCAACTTAATTCTTTCGATCTTGCTTATTGGCACGTGATGCGTGCGGATCTGAAAGGCGTACAAAAAGCAGATGTTCTCAAGCCAGCACGCGAAACCTATCAAGGTCACTTAATGGCGAACGTGGGCTACAGTGCACAAGAAGCGGCAACAGCAATTGCAGAAAACAAAGTTGATGTGGTCGCATTTGGCGTTCCCTTTATCGCAAACCCAGATTTAGTTGAGCGATTTAAGAAAAATGCACCTCTTAATGAGGCGAAACCAGAACACTTTTATTTGGGTGGAGCAGAAGGTTATACCGATTACCCAATGATGGCATAACCCTTACTTGTTTAATATAAAAAGGACGCTAATGTTAGCGTCCTTTTTCGTTTCTGTATTTACTTAGCCTTGCGGTTTTACGACCATCACATTGATTGGAGAATATTCCACAACCTTACTCGCGACAGAGCCAAGCATTACTTTATTGATTTTAGAGCGCTTGTGACTTGGCATAATGATGAGATCAGCGCCTAAACGTTCTGCATAATCAAGAATGGTCGCGTAGGCCTTGCCTTCAGCAACATGCACTTGGTAAACCACATCTTCAGCAATATGCTCATTAGCGAAAGTTTTTAGTTGCTGCTTCACGTCTTGCTTCATTTTGGCCGCAGCATCTTTCGGAAAGTATGTGGCAACCATCGACATGTGAATACCAGGTAGTACCGTCAGAAGATGGATTTGAGCATTTGCTTGCTTTGCCTGCCAAACCGCTAGTTCAACCGCTCGGTCTGAAAAGCCTTGGTCATTTAGATCAACCGGAACAAGAATTTGTTTGTACATTCAATGTCTCTCATTAAGGCCCCTTTATCCTCGGGGCCAAATCGGTTATGCGCTCAATTGTTCCTTACGAGCACGACGTTTTTGGTTCATTGCAAGCACCAGCAAAATCATTAAGCATGGTACAAACACCCACTCTTTCATCGGACGGTCTGCATCCTGGATAACCCACTTGATTTCCCAATCAAAGTCGATACCTGCGGACTCTGCTGGACTACCAAATTCAACCATATCGACAATCATTTTGTTGTCACTTTCGGTCAGCATCAGACCCATAGATGAAATACGTTCGTCTGCTGTTGTCGCACTGTCTTCGAATGGAAGACGAACCGTTTTCTCAATGTAGTCGCCCTCAAGGTTTTCACCGGCAACACGTAACTCCAATGATTCTCCTACATTTAGTGTTTCCGTGATTTGAGCTACCTCAACGCCAGGAGAAAGAACTTTCGCTGGGTACAGCATGTCCCACCAAAAACCTGGACGGAAAAACGAAAACGTCAGTACTAATAATAGGACTGTTTCCCACCACTTGTTACGCGTGAACCACCACCCTTGAGTTGCCGCAGAGAAAATCAGCATTGCAATGATCGATGAGATGACCGTGAGTGCCAAATGCCACCAAGAGTCGATCCCCATTAACAATAGCTGGGTATTGAACACAAACATGAACGGCAAAATAGCGGTTCGAATATCGTAAGTAAAACCTTGGATACCGGTACGAATTGGATCTGATTTCGCAATTGCTGCTGCTGCAAAAGCCGCAAGGCCTACAGGTGGGGTATCGTCGGCCAAAATACCAAAGTAGAAAACGAACAAGTGCACCGCTATCAACGGAATAATTAAGCCATGCGCTGCGCCGAGCGTAACAATAACCGGCGCCATTAGCGTAGAGACCACGATGTAGTTCGCCGTTGTTGGCAGACCCATCCCCAGAACCAAGCTAATGATGGCGGTAAAGAGCAGCATAAGAATGATGCTGCCACCAGAGATAAACTCGACGAAGTCGGTCATCACTAGGCCGATACCCGTTAGTGTAACAACACCAACAACGGTGCCCGCTGCCGCGGTTGCAACGCCGATACCAATCATATTGCGCGCACCAGAAACTAAGCTCTCGGCAAGATCGACAAAGCCATCTTTGGTTTGCTGAAGCATGTCACCTTGCTTTGACAGCAGTGCAATCAACGGACGTTGAGTAAGCAAAATGAAAATCATGAACACCGTTGCCCAGAATGCCGAAAGGCCAGGTGAGAAACGTTCGACAGTCAAACACCAAACCAATACGACGATAGGGAGTAGGTAGTGCAAGCCTGACTTAACGGTTGGACCAGGATCAGGTACTTCTGTTAATTCTGCATCAATCTCAATTGCGCCATCTTGCACGTGATTTGCTGAGACTTTCACCAACCCAACGTACGCGATTAATAGTGCGACGGTAACAATTGGTGTCGCGGCATCACCAAAGACGTCCTTTGTCCAACCCACTCCGTAGTAAACCAATGCGCTGATCACACACAATCCTAAGATTGTGCCAGTAAAGGACAGCAGACTTTGTACTAGTGTTGGGTTGTGGCGACGAGGAAGGCCCGTCATGCCTGCTTTACATGCTTCAAGGTGAACAATGTAAATTAAAGCAATATAAGAGATTAGCGCTGGAAGTAGGGCAGCTTTAATCACCTCAACGTAGGAGATACCGACGTATTCCACCATCAAAAATGCTGCTGCACCCATGATTGGCGGTGTTAACTGACCATTGGTTGAAGCCGCTACCTCTACCGCACCCGCTTTTGTGCCGGGAAAGCCAACACGCTTCATCAGTGGAATCGTAAAGGTGCCAGTTGTTACTACGTTTGCGATTGAAGAACCAGAAACCAGACCAGATAAACCTGATGCAACAACGGCCGCTTTAGCTGGACCACCTTTCATATGGCCAAGTAACGAGAAGGCAACTTTAATGAAGTAAGCACCAGCACCAGCGCGTTCCAGCATTGCTCCAAACAATACAAACAAGAAGACAAAAGAGGTAGAAACACCTAGCGCAACCCCAAATACGCCTTCTGTTGTTAGCCACAAGTGGGACATGGCCTTGTTCAAGCTTGCCCCTTTGTGTGCGATAACGTCAGGCATGTAAGGGCCTGCAAAGGTGTAAGTAAGGAAAACAGCAGCCACGACCATCAATGGTGGACCAAGAGCTCGGCGTGTTGCTTCTAAAAGGAGGATCATACCGATAACAGCAACAACGATATCAACCGTTGTCGGTGCGCCTGAGCGTCCTGCTAGCTCGGTATAAAAAAGGTATATATAGGCTGCTGAAAAGCTGCCAGCCAACGCGAGTATCCAATCAACAAGAGGGATATGATCGCGAGGAGAATTCTTCATCGCTGGATAAGCAGTGAAAGCCAAAAAGATCGCGAAAGTAAGGTGGATAGATCGCGCTTCCGTGTCGTTCAGTACGCCAAAATTGAAAATAAATGGTAACGGGGATGCGTACCATAATTGAAATAGTGACCAACACAGAGGAACAAACCAAAGGATTCGTCCTTGCATTCCCGAAGGGCTACGTGCACCTGTGTCTGCCTGAGCCACCATTTCTTGCACATCTTGTGACGGAGCTTGATTCGTCGCCATGTACTTTTTCCTTATTATTGATGGTCCTGTCTGATTTTTATCGAGAACCACACTTCGCCTCTATCAGTGTAGTGAATGGAGCGAAGTTTGCTTTCGAGTATTTTGCTGCCTGAACTCAAAGTGTTGATTGTTGGATACTCTGTTAGGCGGCGTTTAAGTTTTCTTGGGTATGAGCTCGCAGTTTTCAGAAGAAAACTGGCGAATGAAGCATACAGTTAGAACGTGCTACAACCTGTATGCTCAAACAGGCAGAAAATATTCTTTCCTGCCTGTATGTAGAGTCTGAGGAAATTACTTAATTAGACCCATTTCTTTGTAGTATTTTTCTGCACCTGGGTGAAGAGGAATAGAAAGACCAGCTTTCACCATGTCTTCTTTCTTCAAGTTTGCGAATGCAGGGTGTAGACGTTTGAAGGTATCAAAGTTTTCAAACACAGCTTTTGCCACGTTGTAAGCGACATCGTCTGAAACATCAGAGGTCGTTACCATTGTTGCTGCAACACCAAAGCTGTTTACGTCTTTGTCTGTGCCGCGGTACATACCAGCCGGTACTGAGCTAAAGGCGTAGTATGGGTTGTCGGCAACAATTTTATCGATTTTAGGGCCTGTTGCTGAAACTAGCTTCGCATCACATGATGTGGTTGCTTCTTTGATTGAACCGTTCGGGTGGCCGACCATGTAAATGAAGGCGTCAATTTTGTTATCACAAAGTGCCTGAGAGCGTTCAGAGCCTTTTAGCTCAGACGCCAATTTGAAGCTGTCGTTTGTCCAACCCATCGCTTCCATGACAACGCCCATCGTTGCACGGTCACCAGAGCCTGGATTACCGATGTTTACGCGCTTACCTTTCAGGTCTTCAACGTTTTCAATACCTGAATCTGCACGCGCAATGATGTTGAAAGGTTCTGTATGAAGAGAGAACATTGCGCGTAGCTTCTTGTACGGGCCTTGTTCTTCAAACTTGCTCGTACCGTTGTAGCCGTGGTACTGCCAATCCGATTGCACGATACCAAAATCTAATTCGCCTGCACGGATAGTGTTAACGTTGTAAATTGAGCCACCAGTCGATTCTACTGAACAACGGATGTTGTGGTCTTTACGACCTTTATTTACCAACTTACAGATAGCACCACCAGTTGGGTAGTAAACACCTGTCACAGAGCCAGTACCGATGGTAATAAACTCTTGAGCGTTAACTGCGCCTGCGCCCATTACGGCTGCAGCGATAGCGCCTACTTTGAGAAGTTTGTTAAATGCCATGAATTTCCCTTCCTTATATTCATTATTTACCCGGAAATAACCATAAATCACTTCTGGAGTTTCCTATTTGGAAACGGCACCTTTTTCAATCCAATCGTTTGAAAAAGCGAGCGAATCATAACAAAAAATTGGCAGAAAATTATCCAATTGTTAAATGTTATAGTTGATAAGTCTGAATTTTGTATCAGGGGATAGGATTCAATTTGTGATTTAATTCTTTTTAAAACAATTGCTTAATTAACGTTTAGTGACTGAAATGAAAAAGATCAATTGCGTGATGTTAATCACAAAATGGATGGTTAAAGAATGAGCGGAGTAAGCAAAAAATTTACATAAATTATGGGCTACAAAATGAGACTTCTTTTATAACCCACAATGAGTTAGCTGATTGAAGCTTTATAGAACTTAACCAGTATATTCGAACAGCTCGCACACTGATTTGAAGAGTTGCTCAGTCGTAATTGCCATGGTTGGCGTAATGAAAATGGTATCGTCACCTGCGACAACACCAAGAATACCTTCGGATTTACCGAGTGAATCAAGCAAGCGAGCAATCAACTGTGCTGCACCTGGGCCAGTGTGAATTACTACTAACGCTGCGTTACGATCGATGTCTAGTACTAGTTCACGCAGAGAACTGCTGACTGTTGGGACACCTAGCTCAGCAGGAAGACAGTAAACCATTTCCATTTTTGCATTGCGCGTACGGACGGCGCCAAATTTAGTCAGCATACGTGAGACTTTAGATTGGTTGATACTCTCAAACCCTTGCTGTTTGAGTGCGTCAACAATCTCGCCCTGTGAGCCAAAGCTTTCTTCTTTTAACAGGGCTTTAAAGGCGCGAACTAAGTTGTCTTGTTTTTCTGAATTGCGCATAGTCATTACAAATCTCTTATTACGGGTCAGCAATTTTGCATATTCTCGCATATATATTCAGGCGGTGCCAAAGAGTCCCAGGATTATGTTAGATGCGTCACTGTAAACTATATACCACATAGAATTCTTTAGCGCGCTGAAGTAGGGCTGTATCTGTTTTCTTGAATTCCTTGTCATTTCAACAGAATAAAAGAATAATCCAAGCCCCATTTGTAGCACGGTAACAGCGAGTTGCGCGAGGTCGCAAAGCTAGCGTTAATTGATTGTAATCAAGTTGTGATTCCGATAGCTTTATTTAAGTTGGTTACAAACTACCCTACGAATACGTTTATAAGAGAAATACTCTCAAGGAGAACTACATGAAAGTAGCCGTTATTGGTGCCGCTGGTGGCATCGGTCAAGCCCTGGCCCTTCTACTTAAGAACCGTCTTCCTGCTGGTTCTGATCTAGCCCTATATGATATTGCTCCAGTAACTCCTGGTGTGGCCGCTGATCTTAGCCACATCCCTACGCCAGTTTCTATCAAAGGTTACGCTGGTGAAGATCCTACTCCAGCACTAGAAGGCGCGGATGTTGTGCTAATTTCTGCTGGTGTTGCGCGTAAGCCAGGTATGGATCGTGCGGATCTATTTAATGTAAACGCTGGTATCGTTAAATCGCTAGCGGAGAAGATTGCGGTTGTTTGTCCGAAAGCTTGTGTTGGTATCATCACAAACCCTGTAAATACAACAGTGCCAATTGCTGCTGAAGTTCTTAAAAAAGCGGGTGTTTATGATAAGCGTCGTCTATTTGGTGTAACAACGTTGGATGTTATCCGTTCAGAAACGTTTGTTGCTGAGCTAAAAGACAAAGATCCAGGTGACGTTCGCGTGCCAGTAATTGGTGGTCACTCTGGCGTAACGATCTTACCTCTACTGTCTCAAGTAGAAGGTGTTGAGTTTACAGCTGAAGAAGTAGAAGCATTAACGAAACGTATTCAAAATGCAGGTACTGAAGTTGTAGAAGCGAAAGCGGGTGGTGGTAGTGCAACACTATCAATGGGCCAAGCTGCATGTCGCTTTGGTCTGTCTCTGGTTCGTGCTCTTCAAGGTGAAGAAGGCGTAGTTGAGTGCGCTTACGTTGAAGGCGACGGCGAACACGCGACTTACTTCGCGCAACCTGTAAAACTGGGTAAAGAAGGCGTTGAAGAAGTACTAAGCTACGGCAAACTCAGCGATTACGAAAAGTCTGCATTAGACGGTATGCTAGAAACACTAAATGGCGACATCAACATTGGTGTTGAATTCGCAAAGTAACCTAGAAAGCCTATATAAGAAGAAAGCCGATCATTTTGATCGGCTTTTTTGATCCTTGATTTCTCAACTTCGTAAAAATGGTCGAACAAAACCACGTAGTGAAGGAGAAGATGATGGAAGCGAGTCGAATCCGTAAAGGCATGGTTGTTGAGTGCCAACAAGGCGTCGGTACGATATTAGTGGTCGACCATGAAGCAGAGACGGTATTGTTGTCCAAACAAGGGACTGAACAGCAACTCGCCGTTAGCTTTGATGAAATAGAAGATGATCCACAACTGCATGGCGGTAGTGACAGATATTACTAGCGCCCCGGGCGTCGTCATTAGGTATCAAACGTAAAAAAGGAAGAGCGTGCTCTTCCTTTTCGCTATAAGCCTTGCGTTACGGGTAGCTATTGATTACTTCGTGCGTTGTACTGCGACATGAGCCAGAGTAACAAGCGCTTGTTTGTATTCAGACTCTGGCAACACTGATAGTTCTGCGATTGCTTTGTCTGCTTCTTCTAGAGCTTTTTGCGTTGTGTATTCCAGAGAGCCTGCTTCTTTCATGACCGCAAGAATTTCTTCTAAGCGCTCCATTCCATTCGCTTTCTCAATCGCTTCACGAATCATGATGGCGTTTTCTGGTGTGGTATTACGCATAGCATGGAGTAGAGGTAAAGTTGGCTTGCCTTCGGCCAAGTCATCACCCACATTTTTACCCATGTCTTCGCCATCAGAAGTGTAATCCATGACGTCATCAATGAGCTGAAACGCAGTGCCTAGATACTTACCGTAATTTTGCATTGCGATTTCAACATGCTCAGGAGCATCATTTAAGATTGCACCGATTTGAGTTGCGGATTCAAATAAGCGCGCAGTCTTAGAGTAGATGACTTGCATGTAGCTTTCTTCTGTCGTGTCAGGGTCGTTACAGTTCATCAACTGCTGTACTTCACCTTCGGCGATCACGTTTACGGCATTGCTCATTAGTTTAAGGATCTTCATGGATCCTAGTTCTGTCATCATCTGAAATGAGCGTGTATAGATAAAGTCCCCAACTAATACGCTAGCCGCATTGCCAAATGCTGCATTCGCAGTGGCTTTACCACGGCGCATGTCTGATTCATCTACCACGTCATCATGCAGCAAAGTCGCTGTATGGATGAACTCAATAAACGCAGCTGCCATTGTATGACCATTGCCTTGGTAACCAAGTGCGCGGGCTGACAGTATCGCTAAAAGCGGTCTTAGACGTTTGCCTCCACCACTCACGATATAAAAACCGAGCTGGTTGATTAAAGAGACATCAGAATTAAGTTGGGCTTGAATTGTTTCATTCACTTTTGCCATGTCATCGGCAGTAAGCGCTTGGATAGTTTTAAAATCCATCGTATATCCGGCTGAAGTTAGACCCTGCAAGGCTTATTCGATTTATATAATTGTCGAATAATACACTAAAAAACGTTGATTAATACATTACTAAAGGGCATGATTGCCGCACTTTTCTTTGGCGATTAGCTTTTCGCCAATTTTTTCAAAATATGGCTTGTCATAGGAGCATCTATTCTGTAGAATCTGCGCCCTATTGATGATTAGTTTAGCGCACACCCTCAAGAAAGGCTGTGCGGAAAAAGCGGAGTAAAATATGTACGCTGTTTTCCAATCTGGTGGTAAACAACACCGTGTAAGCGAAGGTCAAACTCTTCGTTTAGAGAAATTAGACGTTGAAACTGGTGCAACTGTAGAATTTGATAAAGTTCTTCTTGTTGCTAACGGCGAAGACATCAAAGTTGGTGCTCCTCTTGTAGAGGGCGGCAAAATTGTTGCTGAAGTTGTACAACACGGTCGTGGCGATAAAGTTAAAATCGTTAAGTTCCGTCGTCGTAAGCACTCTCGTAAGCAACAGGGTCACCGTCAGTGGTTCACTGAAGTGAAGATCACTGGTATCAACGCTTAATCTATTAGGAGAGTTTAACAATGGCACACAAAAAAGCTGGTGGTTCTACTCGTAACGGCCGCGATTCAGAAAGCAAACGTCTAGGTGTTAAGCGTTTCGGTGGTGAATCTGTACTTGCAGGTAACATCATCGTTCGTCAACGTGGTACTAAGTTCCACGCTGGTAACAACGTAGGTATCGGTAAAGACCACACTCTATTCGCTCTTACTGAAGGTAAAGTGAAGTTCGAAGTGAAAGGTCCTAAGAACCGTAAGTTTGTAAGCATCGAAGCTGAGTAATTAGGTTTTTAACCAAATTACTTAATAGCTTTAAGCTGAATTCAAAAGCCCTGCCGAATCGGCGGGGTTTTTTATTTGTGGCAGTCGACATATCGAAGTTTCTCGCTAAGATCCTAAGCGATTTGAATCTGGGAGCTTAGATCTGTCATCTGCTAAAATTGTCGGATGACATAGTAAGATTTAATCCACGCACGAAGTAGTCGGAGTAAAAGATGAAGTTCGTAGATGAAGCGGTAGTAAAAGTTCAGGCTGGTGATGGCGGTAGTGGCGTTGTCAGTTTCTGGCGTGAAAAATTCATCACTAAAGGTGGCCCTGATGGCGGTGATGGCGGTGACGGTGGTGATGTTTATATCCAAGCTGATGAAAACCTAAATACCCTGATTGATTACCGTTTCCAGCGCTTCTACGAAGCTGAGCGTGGTGAAAACGGTCGCGGTGGTAACTGTACAGGTAAGCGTGGTAAAGACATTGTTCTTCGTGTACCTGTGGGTACGCGCGCTGTGGATATCCACACAAATGAAATCGTGGCGGAAGTTGCTGAACACGGTAAGAAAGTGATGATCGCAAAAGGCGGTTGGCACGGTCTAGGTAACACGCGTTTCAAATCTTCAGTAAACCGCGCGCCTCGTCAGAGAACATTGGGTACAAAGGGTGAAGTACGCGAAATTCGCCTTGAGCTATTGCTTCTTGCTGATGTGGGTATGCTTGGTCTACCTAATGCTGGTAAATCAACCTTTATCCGCGCAGTATCAGCAGCAAAACCGAAAGTCGCTGATTACCCATTCACGACTTTGATCCCAAGCTTGGGTGTCGTAAGTGTCGTACCAGAGAAAAGTTTTGTTGTTGCAGATATCCCTGGTTTGATCGAGGGTGCAGCAGATGGCGCTGGCCTTGGTATTCGATTCTTGAAGCACTTAGAGCGTTGTCGAGTGTTGCTGCACATGATCGATATTATGCCAATTGATCAGTCCGATCCGGTGCAAAATGCATTGACGATCATTGATGAACTAGAACAATACAGCGAAAAACTGGCAAGTAAGCCGCGCTGGTTAGTGTTCAACAAAGTTGATCTAATGCCTGAAGAAGAAGCGAATGAGAAGATCCAAGAAATCTTAGACGCACTAGGTTGGGAAGACGAGTACTTTAAGATCTCGGCGATCAATCGTAACGGTACTAAAGAGCTTTGTTACAAACTGGCTGACTTTATGGATAACCTACCTCGCGAAGAGGAAGAAGTGGCTGAAGAAGATAAAGTTAACTTCATGTGGGATGATTACCATAAAGATGCGATGGCGGGTAAAGACGTTATCACTGAAGATGACGACGATTGGGATGACTGGGACGATGAAGAAGATGACGGTCACGTTGTCTACGTTCGTGACTAATCAGAACGGTCAAACAATGCCTGTTTGCCTATAATTCATTAAGCCGCAATTATTTATTGCGGCTTTTTTTGTATCTAAATCATATTTAGGTGATGTGATTTACGGCACAATAACTGATACGTCGTGTTTTTTTGAGGGTTAGTTTGGCCCTCGCGCGTATGAATGAGTAACACCCTAAAAGGAATTAGACTTATTTATGACTCTAGAAACCATACCGCCTAGAGAGTTGGCGGTATCTACTCAACGATCGATTTCTCGTCTTGTCGCCCAAGCCGGACAAATGCTACTTGCTCATGGTGCTGAAAGTACTCTTGTGAGCGATATTATGCGTCGTATTGGCCTTGCTTGTGGGGTGAATGAAGTTGCGGTAGCACTATCAGCTAATGCATTGGTTGTGACGACGGTAATGGATGGGCATTGCATCACCACCACCCGAAGCTGCGCTGATCGTGGCATCAATATGCGCGTTATTACGCAAATTCAACGAATCTGTATCATGATGGAACGTGGTTTGCTCGATTCAACCATGGCGCAGAAAAAGCTGAACGCTATCAGTCCAGAGCGTTATAACCGCTGGTTGGTGGTGTTTATGATTGGCTTGTCTTGTGCGGCATTCAGTCATCTAGCTGGTGGTGATTGGGGAGTATTCATTATGACCTTTTTAGCTTCAGCTGGTGGCATGATCGTTCGCCAAGAAATTGGTCATCGTCATTTCAACCCTCTATTGAACTTTGCTGCGACCGCTTTTGTGACCACCTTAATTTCAGCACAGGCGGAAATTTACCAAATCGGTAATCTACCTACCGTAGCAATGGCATCGTCAGTATTAATGCTTGTACCTGGTTTCCCACTCATTAACTCTGTCGCAGATATGTTGAAAGGCCACATTAATATGGGGATTGCTCGATTTGTGATGGCTAGTTTACTAACGTTGGCGACATGTTTGGGGATCGTTGCTGCGATGAGTGTAACTGGAATTTGGGGGTGGGCTATCTAATGAGTTTATTTGATTTGATGTTTGGCCTTTTGAATGACATGTTTTTTGCGGCGATTCCCGCTGTAGGATTTGCATTGGTTTTTAACGTACCACAAAGAGCTTTAGTGTATTGCGCTGTTGGTGGCGCGATTGGTCATGGTAGCCGCTACTTGATGATGCAGTTTGGCATTCCTATTGAGTGGGCAACCTTTTTTGCTGCGACGTTAGTTGGGATGATTGGTGTGTACTGGTCTCACCGTTTTCTCGCGCATCCAAAAGTGTTTACTGTGGCTGCTTTGATCCCGATGGTGCCGGGTGTGTTTGCGTACAAAGCAATGATCGCTATGGTAGAAATCAATCATGTTGGCTACTCACCCGAGCTTGTCGCAACCTGTATGGAAAACTTTCTTAAGGCCATGTTTATTATTGCAGGTTTAGCTGTTGGTCTTGCGGTTCCAGGGCTGTTATTCTATCGCCGCAGACCAATTGTATAAGGACCTAACATGATCATTAGTATGATTGCCGCTATGGCCGACAATCGCATCATTGGCAAAGACAATCAAATGCCTTGGCATCTTCCCGCCGATTTCGCTTGGTTTAAGCGTTGTACCATGGGAAAACCGGTTGTGATGGGACGCAAAACCTATGAGTCTATTGGTCGCCCTTTACCAGGTCGCTTGAATATTGTTATTAGCCGTGATGAGACACTAAAGATCGAAGGCGTCACTACCGTAACATCGATTGAGCAGGCTCTGGAAGTCGCAGGTGATGTGGAAGAAGTGATGATCATTGGTGGTGGTGCGATTTACACCACTTGTCTGCCTATGGCCAATAAACTGTATGTAACATACATTGAAGCGGCCATTGATGGTGATACTCAGTTCCCAGATTGGGGAGACGAGTTTAAGGAAACTTACTCAGAAATGTATCAAGCCGATGAGAAGAACGCCTACAACATGCGCTTTACTGTGTTAGAAAAGTAATTCGAGATTAACACCGCGTAGTTAATACGGTAATGCCGTTCGTGTAACAGCGAGCGGCCATCCCAACCTACCGTCATCCTGAAAAGCGACGAAAGAGCGAGATTCAGGAGCCTCTATACGAGCACCTTGTTGTCAAAGGTATTTCTATCTATTCGCAGCGCGAGGATATTAGATTCCTAGTCTCGTTAAGGCTCGTTGGAATGACCCTACAGGAGGTGTTAAGTGACAAGTATTCTTCCTACTATGGATTATCGACTGTTATTCAGTGTTTAACTTAACGCATCCTGAGTAAAAATTTTCTTATCTTCCCAACGGATCATGGTTAGGCTTCCGCCCCAAACGCAGCCAGTATCTAGCCCGATGACTTCGTTGTTCATATAGCCTTGTAGTGCAGCCCAGTGCCCAAAGAGCACCGCTTTATTTAAGTGAATACGTTTGGGCACATCAAACCATGGAATAAGTTTGTTACCGGAAACTTGTTGCGGTGGCAATTTACAATCCATATCCAAACGACCATCAGGGAAACAAAAGCGCATCCGCGTAAAAGCATTGATAATATAACGGTATCGGTCCAAACCCTGTAGAGAGTCATCCCAGGAATCAGGTTGATTGCTGTACATGTTTTTTAATAGCCAAGGCAGCTCTTCACTTTGGATGATGCGCTCAACTTCACGGGCACACTTTCTCGCTGTTTTTAGATTCCACTGCGGTGATATGCCAGCGTGACACATCACGAACTCGTCATGCTCGGCCAATAGAGGTTGCTGAGCTAGCCATGTCAGTAGTTCCTCTTTGTCAGGGGCCGTGAAAATAGGTGCGGTTTTATCTTTGTCTTTGACCTTTTTTATCCCGTGAGCCACTGCGAGAAGGTGAAGGTCGTGATTACCAAGCACCACGATTGCGTTTGCGCCAAGTGACTTCACAAAGCGTAACGTTTCTAGTGATTTAGGCCCTCTGGCGACCAAATCACCAGCAAGCCAAAGTTGGTCTTTTTTCGCAGAGAAAGATACTTTTTCTAGTAGTCGCTGCAATTCATCAAAACAGCCTTGGATGTCACCAACAATATAGGTAGCCACTGAATCTCCAATTTACTAATTTAAAACATTTGGAACAGCCAAGCGAAATGGTTCGATTTCGGTGATGAACTCTTGCCCTTTCTCATCCAGCATTTTGTAGTGTCCTTGCATAACGCCGACAGGGGTTTCTAACGCGGTTCCGCTACTGTACGTGTATTCATCATTGCTTGGAATAAAGGGCTGCTGGCCTACAACTCCGTCACCTTCAACCGTCATTTGCTTGCCGTTCGAGTCTGTGATTAGCCAGCGGCGGCTCACTAACTGTACGGTTTGCTGGCTAAGGTTTTTGATGGTGATGATATAAGCGAAAACGTAGCGTTGTAGCTCTGGGTTGGACTGTTCTTCGATGTATTTGGTGTGAACTTGAATTTTGATGCAAGGTTGAATGACGTCCATGTGCACTCCTCAGAAACGTAATATCCCAATAATAATAAGCCAAACCTACAAGGGTTTGGCTCATTGTTTGAGTTCTTAGTGCTGCGGGTTATCCGCAAGCCAGTTCGCCATTGCGACGAATTGTTCTAGCGTCAGGTTCTCTGGACGCATGCTTGGATTAACACCTAGCTCTTCTAGTACTTCTGTGCTTAACAACGATTTGTAGCAGTTACGAACGGTTTTACGACGTTGGTTAAAGCCTTCACGACAAACGCGATCGAGCAAACGCAGATCTTTTGCCGGGCATGGCAGCTCTTCGTAAGGCACTAAACGAACAACGGCAGAATCCACTTTCGGTGGTGGAACGAATGCCGTTGGCGGTACTTCCAGTACCGGTACCACTTTACAGTAGTACTGAGCCATTACCGTTAAACGGCCGTAAGCTTTGCTGCCAGGGCCGGCGGCTAAGCGGTTTACCACTTCTTTTTGCAGCATAAAGTGCATGTCTTGAATGTCTTTATGGAACTCAAAAAGGTGGAACATCAATGGTGTAGAGATGTTGTATGGCAAGTTACCAAAAATGCGCAGCTTGTTGTTTGGCTTCACTAGTTGAGTGAAGTCAAAACGCATAGCGTCACCCTCATGGATGGTCAACTTATCTGCCAGTTCAGGGTGAGTACGTAGGCGTTCCGCCAGATCGCGGTCTAATTCGATAACTGTGAACTTATCTACTTCACGACCTACCGGCTCAGTGATTGCACCAAGACCAGGACCGATTTCAACCAGGTTTTGACCTGGTTTTGGGTTAATCGCTGATACGATCCCATCAATAATGTATGGATCGTTCAGGAAGTTTTGACCAAAACGTTTACGCGCTTTGTGTCCTAAATGGACATCATTTCTCATTGTTTCTTCTCTACCAAATCTATCGCATGCGTGAGCGCTGTTCGGAAACTCCCTGTATCCGCTTGACCTGTCCCTGCCAGATCTAATGCAGTACCGTGGTCCACCGATGTTCTAATAAAAGGTAGACCAAGAGTAATGTTTACTGAACGACCAAAGCCTTTGTATTTTAATACTGGCAATACTTGATCATGGTACATGCCTAAAACAGCATCAGCATCATTTAAATATTTTTCATTGAAAATGGTATCAGCCGGCAGAGGGCCGATCAGGTTGATACCTTTTTCTTGTCGAATTTTTTCCAGTGTCGGAGTGATGGTTTCGATCTCTTCACGACCTAAGCAGCCATCTTCGCCAGCATGAGGGTTAAGCCCGCAAACGTAGATGTTTGGTTGTGCGATAGCAAACTTTTCTACAAGGTCTTTATGAAGAATATCGATGATTTTTTCTAATCGCTCTTCGGTGACAGCTTTGGACACATAAGCTAAAGGAATATGTGTTGTAACCAGCGCCACGCGTAGTCCTTCCGTTGCTAGCATCATTACAACTAGCGGCGTTTGTGACTTCTCGGCGAAAAATTCAGTATGACCACTGAATGCAACACCTGCGCGATTAATCACCCCCTTATGAACAGGGCCGGTGACAATAGCATCAAATTCATCATTCATACAGCCTAAAGCCGCTCTTTCTAGCGTTTTTAGTACATAGTGGCCATTCGCTTCATTGAGCTCACCTGCGACCGCAGGTTCCGATATTTGGATATGGTCAACGATAAGCGTGCCCGCTTTTTGTGCTTTAGGTGCTTCTTCTGGATTGTAATCAGACAGTTGGACTTCGATGCCAAGCTGCTTGGCTCGCTCCATCAGCATATTCTTATCGGCACAGACGACAATTTGGTGCGCCCAATCTTCTTTCGATAGGGCAAGCACTAAGTCTGGGCCGATACCCGCAGGTTCCCCTGCGGTTACGACAATTCTACGAATTGTATTAGTTGTCATTGTTGTCATCCACGATTTCAACAAACGCACTTGCGCGTAGCTCTTGCATCCATGCGCCCGCTTCTTCATTAAATTTACGGTTAAATAGAATGCGGTAAGCTTTATTCTTCATCGCTGAGTCAGTACGGTCAACTTGGCGACGATCCAACACTTCAACGATATGCCAGCCGTGAACGGTTTTGAACGGTTCGCTGATTGAGCCAACTGGCAGAGTTTCTACTTGGTGCTTGAATTCTGGCACGTAAAGATCTGGTGTTTGATAACCTAGTTCACCGTCTTGTGCTGCCGAGCCAGGATCTTGACTGTATTGTGTTGCCAATTGAGCGAACGTTGCTTCACCGGCTTTGATGCGGCGTACAAATTCATTCAGTTGCTTCTTCGCCCCTTCGTCGCTCAGAATCACGGTTGGTTTAATCAAAATATGACGCGCATTTACTTCCGTTACCGCAACCGTTTCTAGGCCTTTGACATCCTCTATTTTTAGGATGTGGAAACCAACGCCACTACGGAATGGACCAATAATGCTGCCTTTGTTTTGCATCTTGATCTGATCAGCAAAGATGGTCGGCATCTCTTCTTTACGCATCCAGCCCCAGTCACCACCTTGTAAAGCTTTAGGGCCTTTAGAGTAGGTGTAGGCCATCTCCGTAAAGTCTGCACCTTCGTTTAGCTTTTTCGCGAGCGCTTTAGCTTCTGCTTCTACAGCAGATTTTTCTTTATCGTCAGAGAAGCGCAGTTGAATGTGTCCAATTTTGTATTGAACAGTCGCATTGGTTTCTTGTGATAGTTGCTCAGCAAGGCTATCGACCTCTGCTGGAAGGATATTAATACGGCGACGAACCAGTGCATTGCGAGCTTCTGATGCGGCGATTTCCTTACGAATTTGTTCGCGGAATTCTGGGTAACTTAAACCTTCACTTTCTACAGAAGCAGCGAGTTGTTCTACCGATTGCTCATTATTACGTGCGATCTCTGCAATCGCTTGGTTTAAACGGTTGTCGTCAATACGTACACCAATACGGTCAGCTTCTTGGCCTTGCAACGTGTCAATGATAAGTTTTTCAACAACTTGTTCTTTTAATACGCTGGTAGAAGGTAAGCTCTTTCCACTTTGACGAGCGTTGGCTTGCAGCGTTTTCATCGCTGTTTCGATGTCGCTTTGTAGAACTACACCGTCGTTCACGATGACCGCAACCTTATCGATCTCTACTGGTGCTGCAACCGCTCCGCAAGAGAGTAGGGTCGTGAATAAGATTGATTTCCAAATTTTCATTTAAAATTCCGTCAGTATTTTTGAATAGGCGTCTTATTCATTTAAGACGCCTATTTTGATTAATTGTTCAGATAGAATGGGCGGCCGTACTTAATCGCGTTGTCAGAACCATCCAGCTCTTTGACAGCAGTGTCTTCACGCTGGTTGGTCGCAAAGCCTTGAATACCGAAGTTAACGCTGAAGTTATTTTCGTATTCAGGTGATGCCCCGGTGCTGCCGATAGCTTGGTCTTCCCAACCAAGCAATTGGTTTGAGTAAGTGACGCCAATGTACCAACAGTCAGATTGGTAACGTAGGCTCGCTAACCATTCTAGGTCCGCATTTTCATTGAGGTCGTAGTAGTATTGACCACTCGCAGACCAGTTCGGGTTGAACTCGTAGGCCGCTACAATACCTGCTTGAGAAATACCTTTACGAGTAATTGTGTCTAGGTTTTCGAGAATGATCGTATCTTCGATGTATTCACGCGTAACGTAGCGATAGTTACCCTGAATAAAGCCGCCGTTGAATTGGTATTCCAAGGTACTGTTTGCCAACTGCATGGAGCTCAAATCAATATCGTATTGAATTCCACCGTGATAGAACAAGTAATCGTTGTAGTTGAAATCAGCTTCAATCGCCCATGATGAGTAATTGGTTGTCTCATCCGGAAGATTTGGGCTGTTGCTCAGTTTGGTCTTTTTATCGAAGTAGTAAATCTGACCAAATGAAACGTTAAGACGCTCTTTATAGTCATCATCAAAGAAGCGAGTACTCGCACCGTAGCTTAACTGGTTCGCCGAGGCGATTTTATCAATGCCACTGTACTTACGACTGCGGAATAGCCCGTAGTAGTCGGTTTGTAGCAAGGTGGTATCGTAGTTGTAGATGTTGGTCTGATCTTCTTCAGGTACGTACAAGTACTGCAGCTGAGGCTCCAGTGTTTGGGTGTAGCCCTTGATCCAGCTTGTATCTCGCTCTAAGTAAAGTTGCGCATGCGTACGGAACTCAGGAATAACACGAGAAACTTCATCATCCAACTGGTTTTGCAAGTTTACATCTGTCAAACCCGTTAAGTCTTGAGAGTAATACGTAGAGAGCACACGCGCTTCTGTTGTCCACGTTGCCCATGAGTTTGAGAGTGGTAATGTAAGCCCTGGTTCAATGTGAACACGGGTCGCATTTGGTCGCGCAGCATCGCTGGTATCGAAGCGGCTGACTTGGCTCTTCACGTCAAAGTTAAGGTAGTCTCCCCACAACGGCGTGTAGTAGTTCAAGTCTAACTGAGGAAGCAGGCGATAAGGGCGGTTCTCTTCTTTCAATAAGATTTGGAAGTCACGAACGGTTAACGAGGCATCCCAGAAGTCAGAACGATATTGTACTTGTCCTTCTTGAACCAGTTGACCATCTTCACGGTTACCAATATCGGAGTCGAGATCGAGGAAGTAATCAATATCACTCACTTTTGAGTAATCAACTTTGACTATCCACTGTTTATTGATGATACCGTCGTGTTTAACTTGGTAGCCCCAACGAGACTCGTCCTGATATTTGCGATCACTATTGAGGTATTCGCCTTTGATTTCCCCATTTCCCCAACCATCTGTTAGGTAGCGGAAATCAGTATCGAGTTTTGTACCACGTTGCTGCATATAGAGCGTGGTGAGTGTCATGTCATATTGAGGCGCGATGTTCCAATAGAATGGCACCTCGACTTCCATACCATCACTAGAACCGTACGATAAAGAAGGGAAGAGGAAACCCGTTTTACGCGTATCTCCAATTGGCATGGTTAGATACGGCACATAGAAAACAGGCACATCTAACACTTCAAATCGAGGGTGGTGCAGCGTCGCTGTCTCTTCATCTTGGTCAACATCGATGCCTGACGCAACCAATCGCCATGAATTATCGCCTTGAGGGCACGATGTGATAGAGCCGTCTTCGAGTTCATAAACCGACTGACCTGTGCGGGCGATATAGGCTGCAGTGCCTCGGCCTTGTTGGCAAAGGAACTGATAATCGGTGTTCTCAAGTGAAAACGTATCTTGATTAATGTCGTTAGTAACACGATCAGATCGAGCTTTGACTTGGCCGTCATTGAAAGTCACGTTGCCTTCGGCAACCACGACGTTGTCTTGTTGGTGCAGCGTTACGCTATCTGCGGTAATTTTCTTCTGGCCTTGGGTGACTTGTACATTACCTGAGTACTGAGCTTTGTCACCATTGATGGCTTGCAGGGTGTCAGCTTCTACCACTACTGGGGTATTAAGAGCGTCCTCCTCGCCACTTGTATCGACCAAACATTGATCTGTGGCGGGCATTTCCTGCACACTATCATGGATATTCGCTTCAGCTTGAGTGGTGGGTACAAACAAGGCGGTGCTGATAGAGGCCGCTAAAAATGTGCGGGAGAAATGTTGCATTGAATTGAACTTTCCTGTGTCACTACTACTCGATGGCTATAGGGCTTGTTGTACCCTAGCGTAATAGCCAAATGAATCAACTATAGTCGCATTTATCCCAGCGTATTGATTCACTGTGGCATAATGACGACAAAATAGCTGCAAAGATAAGCAGGCGAAATGGCCTAGCCGAAATAAAACTAATTCCATTATCATAAAGGAAATCGTTGCATCCGGCACTATAAGACCGCCGTCGTCGATAAAAATTCATTGATAGAGAACACATAATGCATATTTTTGGCAAAATTCTGGGTGCCTTTTTTGGCTTGTTACTTGGCGGGCCGCTAGGTTTACTCTTTGGCTTATTTATTGGCCATCAATTCGATAAAGCACGTCGCTTGAGTCAAGCCGGGTTCTCTACTGGCGGCTTTGGAAAAGGGCCAAGTCAAGCTCAACGCCAAGAAGAGTTTTTTAAAGCGGCGTTTGCGGTAATGGGACATGTGGCAAAAGCGAAAGGCCAAGTCACCAAAGAGGAAATCCAACTGGCTTCAGCCATGATGGACCGCATGAATTTGCATGGCGAACAGCGTCGCGCAGCGCAAGACGCGTTTCGTGAAGGTAAAGACAGCGACTTTCCGTTAGAAGATGTTCTTGTTCGTGTGAAAATTTCGACAGCTGGTCGCTTTGACTTGTTGCAATTTTTCTTAGAGCTGCAAATCTCGGCGGCCTTTGCAGATGGCTCAATCCACCCGAGTGAACGAAATGTACTACACAAAATTGCACGTGGTTTGGGTTTCTCTTCTGAGCAATTAGAGCGTCGTTTGCAAATGCAAGAAGCCGCATTTCGTTTCCAAAGCCAGGGCGGTTTTCATGGTCAGCATCAAGGCCAATCTTCAGGTGGTAGCTGGCAACAAGCTTCACAAGCGGATCAGTTGGCCGACGCGTACAAAATTCTGGATGTGTCTTCAGATGCAGACAGTAAAACCGTTAAGCGTGCTTATCGTAAACTGATGAACGAGCATCACCCGGACAAATTGATGGCTAAAGGTTTACCACCAGAGATGATGAACGTCGCGAAAGAGAAATCTCAAGAGATTCAAAACGCTTACGATCTTATTAAGAAGGTTAAAGGCTTTAAGTAGCCGGACGTTTTCTATCAAACATTTGGATTTAAAAAGGGCACTCAGTGCCCTTTTTTCATGTCTTAGTCTTTGAGTTGCCAGTGTCTTTAGCTTTTGGCCTATTATGTCCCTAATGCTAATTGACCTCACATCCCCCCAGTTTAGTTGGCTTGATTCAAGTCCCAATCGTATTCGTATTTCACTTTACCAGAGAAGTTTTTGTATTGCGGTGCGTACTTTGTGATGTGGTTGAAGACTTGTTTTTCTCCACCAAAGTCCGTTGCAAACCAATCATAAATAGAAGACAGCTGTGCCGTGTTACCTTGGATAGATACGCCTTTGCTGCTGTTAATAAATGTTTTAGCTGCACTATCCAGTAGAACTTGCGTGTTGTCAGCAGTGAATGCTTGAGACTGCAGATTAGGGCATCCCAAGCTGGCACAGTTAACCGCGTAATGTGTTCTCGGGTCATTCCAAATTGGACGTAAAATGCGATGTTCAATATCGTTTAAAGTCAGATCCTTCCCGTTGACCACGACCACATCATCCCCCCAAGGGCCAAAGCTAAATAGCCCACCAAGTTTGGTAATCGATTCGACAGGATAGTTATCCAAAATAAGATCTACCGTGATGGCGTTGTAAAGGTTTACCCAGTAGGCGTATTGCTCCGCTTGGTTGTATTGTCGAGGGTCGAGTTTTGCCAAACGTTGGATGTATTGTTTCAGCTTAGTTTTATCGGCTGAGGTGACTTGGCTGTAACGAAACAAGGTATTCTCACCTTGTTCAACCAAATAAGCATCGAGCAATTGCTGCCAATCTTGATGAGAGATTTGACTTTGATTAGCCTGATTCGATTGTTTCCAATACGGCCATAAGTCGGATTTAGGTGCGGCAAATGTTGAGAATGAAACCAGAGCACACAATAGCAATAACAGACGCTTCATAGAGATACCTTTGGGTTAAAACCTTATTGATATTGTAGACCTGCATAAGGTGAAGTTTCTTTCTTGAGGCAATGAAAATAAAAGAAAAAAGGCTGGCATAAGCCAACCTTTTGTTTGTTTAAATTGCGATTTTAATTAGCTTAAGAAGCTTGGGATATTCGCTTCGTACTCAGCAATCTTATCTTCGTGTTGAAGGGTTAGGCCAATGTTGTCCAAACCGTTTAGTAAGCAGTGACGACGGAACGAATCGATTTCAAAACCATATTCTTTGCCGTTGGCACGAACCACATTCGCTTCTAGGTCTACTTCCACTTCAGCGCCTTCGTTAGCCTCAACAAACTGGAAGATTTCATCCACTTCTTGCTCAGTCAAACGAACTGGCACCATTTGGTTGTTGATCGAGTTACCGTAAAAAATATCGGCAAAGCTTGGGGCGATCATCGCCTTGATGCCGTAATCCGCTAATGCCCATGGTGCGTGTTCACGAGATGAACCACAACCGAAGTTTTCACGTGCTAGCAAGATTGAAGCGCCTTGGTAGCGAGGAGCGTTCATCACGAACTCTGGGTTCGGTTGTTCACCAGCATCGTCTAGGAAGCGCCAGTCATGGAATAGGTGCTTACCAAACCCTAAGCGAGAGACCTTTTGTAGGAACTGCTTTGGAATGATGGCATCAGTATCTACGTTCGCTGCATCTAGAGGAACAACTAAGCCTGTATGTTGTTTAAAACCTGACATTTGTTCTCTCCTTAACCTAATCCAACTCACGAATATCAACAAAGTGACCAGCAATTGCTGCTGCCGCTGCCATAGCAGGGCTAACCAAGTGGGTACGACCATCACGACCTTGGCGGCCTTCAAAGTTACGGTTGGATGTGGATGCACAGCGCTCATGAGGACCCAAACGGTCGTTGTTCATTGCTAGACACATTGAGCAACCTGGTAGGCGCCACTCAAAGCCCGCTTCTTTAAAGATAACGTCCAAGCCTTCTGCTTCCGCTTGCGCTTTTACTTGCTCAGAACCAGGAACGATTAGCGCTTGAACGTGAGATGCGACTTTGCGACCTTTCGCTACTTCAGCGGCTGCGCGCATGTCTTCGATACGTGAGTTAGTACAAGAACCAACGAAGACTTTATCGACGTTGTAATCAGACAATGACTTGCCTGCTTCTAGACCCATGTAAGCCAACGCTTTTTCTGCAGAGGCTTTTTCTACTGGATCGGCAAAGCTTTCTGGTGCTGGGATCGGTTGATCTACCGCGATAACTTGGCCTGGGTTAGTTCCCCAAGTGACTTGTGGTTTAATGTCTGCAGCGTTTAGCGTCACAACCGCATCAAATTGAGCATCATCGTCAGTTTTTAATGTCTTCCAGTATTCTACTGCTGCGTCAAAGTCGGCACCTTGAGGTGAGAATTTACGGCCTTTGATGTATTCGAACGTGGTTTCATCTGGCGCAATCAAACCGGCTTTCGCACCTAGCTCAATTGCCATGTTACATACGGTCATGCGGCCTTCCATTGAAAGGTCTGTGATCGCTTCACCACAGAATTCAACCACGTAGCCTGTACCGCCAGCTGCTGTAGTTTCACCGATGATCGCTAGCACGATATCTTTCGCTGTGATGCCCGGCGCTACTTTACCTTTCACTTCGATCTTCATCGTTTTAGCGCGCGCTTGTTTTAGCGTTTGAGTCGCTAATACATGCTCAACTTCTGATGTACCAATACCAAAAGCGAGAGAGCCGAACGCACCGTGTGTAGCAGTGTGCGAGTCACCACAAACAATGGTCATGCCTGGTAGGGTAATACCAAGCTCTGGGCCCATAACGTGCACAATACCTTGGTATTTGTGGTTAATGTCGTAAAGCGTAACACCAAACTCTTCACAGTTTTTCGATAGCGTTTCCATTTGGATACGAGCCATCTCACCGGATGCGTTGATGTCTTTGGTGGTTGTCGAAACGTTGTGGTCCATGGTGGCAAAAGTTTTGCTGACCTGGCGCACTTTACGACCTTTTTCACGCAAGCCGTCAAATGCTTGCGGAGACGTCACTTCGTGTACCAAGTGACGGTCGATGTACAAGATTGGGTTTTCCCCTTCTGCTGCGACGGCAACGTGTGCGTCGTAGACTTTTTCGTATAGTGTTTTGCCCATTGTTTGCTATCTCGTGTATAGCTCCCGACAACGGCTCATCAGGAGCAAATAATTATTATCAAATCGTGCTGTATTAAGAGTTTAAGATGTACTCAGCGATCTTATCGCCCATCTCAGACGTCGAAAGAGCTGGGTTGTCACCAGCAAGGTCGCCTGTTAGCTCACCCGCGGATAGTGCTTTTGAAACGGCCGTTTCGATGTCTTGTGCCGCCGTTTCTTCACCTAGGCTGTAACGCAACATCAGTGCAGCAGATAGGATTTGTGCCACTGGGTTAGCGATGTTCTTACCTGCGATATCTGGTGCACTGCCGCCTGCTGGCTCGTACAGACCGAATTTGCTTTCGTTTAGGCTCGCTGAAGGCAACATACCCATAGAGCCAGTGATCATCGCGCACTCATCAGAAATGATGTCGCCGAAGATGTTTGAACATAGCATTACGTCGAACTGAGCAGGGTCTTTGATAAGCTGCATAGTCGCGTTATCAATGTACATATGTGACAACTCGACATCTGGGTAGTCTTTTGCGATTTCTTCGACTACTTCACGCCATAAGATAGAGCTTTGTAGAACGTTCGCTTTGTCGATAGAGCACACTTTCTTGCGACGTAGACGAGCAGACTCAAAAGCGATTTTTGCAATACGTTCGATCTCAAAGCGGTGGTACACCTCAGTATCAAATGCTTTTTCTGTTGCGCCTTCACCTTCACGACCTTTCGGTTGGCCGAAGTAGATACCACCCGTCAGTTCACGGACTACCACGATGTCAAAGCCGCGACCCGAGATGTCTGCACGTAGCGGTGAGAAAGCTTCAAGACCTGAGTGAATTTGCGCTGGACGTAAGTTACAGAACAGTTGGAAGTGTTTGCGTAGTGGCAGTAGGGCACCGCGTTCAGGTTGGTCATTTGGTGGTAAGTGCTCCCACTTAGGGCCGCCAACCGAGCCGAATAAGACTGCATCAGACTCTTCACATGCTTTTATTGTGCTCTCCGGAAGTGGACAACCGTGATTGTCGATCGCGATACCACCGACATCATGCTCGTCACGCTCAAACGCAATACCATGTTTCTTTTCGATTGCATCCAATACTTTATGTGCCTGCGCCATTACTTCCGGGCCAATGCCGTCACCGGGTAGGACGGCAATTTTGTACGATTTGTCTGTCATGTTAATCCTTTAAGTTTTCTAATTTTGAGCTTAATTATTTCAACGAGCGTGTTCTTTCCTGAGCCGTGTAGCCCGGTTGTTATTACACAGTCGCAATCTTTTTCTGCTTCATTTCTTCGATTTTATCTGCACGATGAATGCTGTTAATAACGTGCAATAATGCTTGGCCGGAAGCCTCAACGATGTCGGTGGAAACACCCGTACCGTGGTATTTGCGACCTTTGTAGTTGGCAATGATGTCTGCTTGACCCAAACCATCTTCACCTTCACCTTTCGCGGTTAGGTCGAATTTATCCAGAACGATGTCGTAGCCTGTCACGCGGTAGATACATTGGTATAGCGCATCAACTGGGCCATTACCGACCGCTGCTTCACACATTTCTTCATCACCGCATTGCATTTTGATGCTGGTGGTAGCCATTACGCTGCCAGACTGCACGCTTAGGTAGCTCAATTTGTAGAAGTCATCTTCTTCACGCAAGTTCGAGAAGTGCATTAGGGCTTCTAGGTCGTAATCGAACACTTGGCCTTTGCGATCAGCAAGTTTCAAGAAATCCGCATACAGCGCGTCTAGGTTGTACTCGTCTTCGTTGTAACCCATGGTATCCATATGGCTCTTCACGGCAGCGCGACCGCTGCGGCTGGTTAGGTTCAGAGCTTGGTTTTTTAGGCCAATAGACTCAGGGGTCATGATTTCGTAGGTATTCTTATTCTTCAACATGCCATCTTGGTGGATGCCTGAAGAGTGGCTAAACGCATTTGCACCCACAATTGCTTTGTTGCTTTGAATAGGCATATTGCATAGCTGGCTAACCAACTTACTGGTGCGGTGAATTTCATCATGCTTAATGCCAGTGTGAACGCCCAAAAACTCTTGACGAGTCTTGATGATCATTGCGATCTCTTCAAGTGAACAGTTACCCGCTCGCTCTCCAATGCCATTGATCGTGCCTTCTATCTGACGTGCGCCAGCTTGAACGGCGGCAATAGAGTTGGCAACTGACATCCCCAAATCGTCGTGACAGTGAACGGAGATGATCGCTTTATCAATGTTCGGAACGCGGTTAAATAGAGTTTCAATAATCCCACCAAACTCACTTGGTACGGTGTAGCCAACGGTATCTGGAATGTTGATTGTACTCGCACCTGCATTGATGGCGGCTTCTACCATGCGACATAGGTTGTCGATTGGAGTACGACCAGCATCTTCACAAGAAAACTCGACATCATCAGTGTAGTTACGTGCATGTTTAACGGCGTTGACTGCCATTTCTAGTACATCGTCGTAGCTGCGGCGTAGTTTGTCTTCTACGTGAATGGTGGAAGTGGCTAAAAACGTGTGGATACGGAATTGGTCGGCCACTTTTAAGGCTTCAGCGGCAGCATCAATGTCTTTCGCAACGGCACGCGAAAGGGCACAAACTCGACTGTTTTTTATGTTTTTTGCGATGGTTTGTACAGACTCGAAATCACCTGGTGAAGAGATTGGGAAGCCAGCTTCGATAACATCAACGCCGAGTCTTTCCAGCGCATAGGCAATCTGCAGTTTTTCTTTAACCGTCAAGCTTGCTGACAACGCTTGCTCGCCATCACGCAATGTGGTGTCGAATATAATGACCTGATCGTTCATGTTTGCTTCCTTCCTGATTTCTGCACTTTCGCGCAAGTGAATCGTTTACTTCCAGTATTTAGATATAAAAAAACCCGCATTCTCATGCGGGTTCTTAGAAATTGGTGTGGTTATTTTTCTTCCACAGCCTACCCGCGCGAACTGGTCACGATCAGGAGGAGGCTAAGCAGGATAGAAAAATGAGCTGACATAGTTGTTAAGCTTTCCACATAATTAAGTTAACAAATTAGTACCGCACTCCATGAAGCGCGTCAACCCTAAAGTCGATTTTTTATTCATATCGGATGAGTCTTTTCGTTTGCTTGAAAAAATGATGCACTAAGTGAAACGACATGATGCGATAGAAACGTGCTAGAAGAAGTAAGTTCTCATCAAGTTTGCGACGTTTCATTACCAAAACAAGCATCGGGATTGCGACTTGTCACACAAAGGTCCGAATTGTTTGGCAAAAGTTTTGAATGACCATTTATAGTAGTGCAGTTGCACTAGGTAAAAGAAATATAAGGGTTAGGGAAAGAATGAGGTTAACAAAACAATTTGGACGTTCAGCCATAGTATTTACTCTGGTCAGCTTGTCGGGTTGTCAGCTGTTTCAATCGCAGACCTATGTGGAAGTGGCTTCCCCCGTTGTTATGAATGATCACTCACAGAGCGTCGTGGTCATCAATGATCAAATGGATCGATTTTTGAGTAATGAAGGACGCGAATCGTTCTTGAATCAGATGCTTGTTGCCCTTGAGTCTGACAGCCGAAATAAGTTTAAAGGTAAAGATCCGGAAACGTATTCTTGGTGGAAGATCCGTGTCCAGCCTAGTGAGAAACAGCAAGCGGAAGTTTTCCGACCAACCACTGAAGGTGTCGATACCTCAAACCCAGTAGAGTTTATGGATGTCTCTTACCGCTCTAAGACCACATTAAACCTACGCTCCAAACCGAGTCTTGAAGGGGAAAAGCTTGGCGTATTATCGAAAGGGGAAGTCTTTAATGTGCTAGCAAAAGTGGTTGATCAACCTTGGTTTCTCGTTGAACAGAAAGGAGTGATAAAAGGTTATGTCCATAAGGATTATGCGCGCAGCAATGTGATAAATCGTGACATTTTATCTACACAGCCTAACCCTTTACTAGAGCCTAACTCGAGTAAAACGGAGCAAACGAGTATAGAGCATGAACTGTCGGGAAACTATACTTGCCGCTCACTGAGCTATGAGCTTACAAAAGATGGCGACATGACGACGGGCTCTTTGCGCGCCTGCCGCAAGAAGAGAAAAGTCTGGTATATAGACACCCCTCAACCGCAACTATCAAACCCTTCTTAATGTTCTATTTTTATGGTTATGCCCAATAGATAAATTGTTGGGCACACTTTAATTTGGCCTTTGTCATTAATTGTCCAAACTCCCGTCATGCTGTTGTCACCTAAACCTCCTACTTTTCACACAAAGGCGTTGTCAAAGTAAGGAAAGGTCACATGCGAACCATAGAGACAATTACACAGCCAATTGCAACCATTGCTAAGTTTGATTTAGCGCTCTCTAGTGTTTGTCTTAAGCACCGTTTTAATCAACAAGTCGCCAATATCAGCAAAGGAGTCTCCCACAGTGGTGACGGGCATCTTTACTTGGTGTTGGGTTTATTAGCTTGGTATTTAGATAAGGAGCAAGGAGTCTGGTTTTTACTGGCGGGTTTACTTGCTTTTGCTATCGAGCTACCAATTTATTGGACGCTGAAAAATAGTTTTAAGCGTCGTCGCCCTGAAGAGTTTAGTGCACTCCTTCCTGCTTTTATTACTCCCTCTGATCGCTATAGTCTTCCTTCAGGACACACTGCCGCTGCGTTTGTCATGGCGACGCTGATTGATCATTTCTATCCGAGCCTAGGCGTTGCTGCATTCTTTTGGGCAAGTTTAATCGGAACCGCGCGAATCTTATTGGGTGTGCACTTTTTTACTGATGTCATCATTGGTGCACTGCTTGGCAGTCTTTGTGGTGGATTAGCGATTGCGATGTTGGGAGGCTAATTGATGAAAATCTTGTACGGTGTTCAAGGGACAGGAAACGGACATATTGCACGCGCAAGGGCGATGAGTCATGCGTTTAAAGAGCACGATGTTGAGGTCGACTTTTTGTTTTCTGGGCGAGCGCCGGAAAAATACTTTTCAATGGAAGCATTTGGCGATTACCAGACTCGCCGAGGCTTCACCTTTATTACCGAAAAAGGCTCTGTAAACTACGCGAAAACAGCATTGAATAACAATTTGGTGCAGTTTTTCAAAGAAGTTAAGCAACTCGATCTGTCGTCCTACGATCTTATCATTAATGATTTCGAACCTGTGACTGCGTGGGCAGCGAGACAACAAAATAAGCCTTCTATTGGTATCAGCCACCAAAATGCTTTCCGTTATCCGGTGCCACTAAAGGGAGCAAGTTGGTTAGATAAATCCGTCATTGAATACTTTGCGCCTTCTCAACATCACCTTGGTTTGCATTGGCATCATTTTGATCAACCTTTGTTACCACCGATAGTGCATACCGTCGATAGCCAAGCAGAAAACGACGACTTCGTGTTGGTGTATCTACCGTTCGAATCGATTGAAGATATCTCAGACTTATTGTTCCACTTTAATCAACAAGCGTTTATCTGTTATCACCCGGATGTGATCGAATGTGAGCTGGTAGAAAACATAGAACTGCGCCCTTTATGCCACAGCAACTTCCAGCATCATTTGCATCGCTGTAGTGGTGTCATTGCTAATGGTGGGTTTGAGCTTCCTTCAGAAGCCTTGTCTTTGGGGAAAAAATTGTTACTAAAGCCACTCGCGGGTCAATTCGAGCAGCAGAGCAATGTTGCGACCTTAGAAGATTTAGGGCTTGCGATGTCGATGGAGAGCTTAGACATTTCCGCAGTACGCCAGTGGCTAAAGGAGCAACAAGCCGAAAGTGTGAAATACCCAGATGTTGCTCAGGCTATTGTTCATTGGGTACTGCAAGGTGCATGGGATTCAAAAGCAGAGTTATCCAGACAACTGTGGGAGCAGGTTGATTTTCCAAGTTACGTGTCGAACATTTAAGTACGTTGTTCTAAGTACATTGTTCCTTCCATTTTTGACACGATTTTGTTGCAGCCTTTCTGTTTGGAAGGCTGCATTTTTATTCTTCCTCTCTAATTTCTATTCAGTGTGTATTTGCTGATAATTTGACTGATAAGTGCAAAATTCAATCAGAGATATAGCTGTCATCTGTTGTTCTTATTTCAACTAATAACTGAGCTAAATGCATGCTTGTGTTGACCGCCTGTCCTATCAATTTGCTAAATACGTCCTCAAAGAATGCATTTTTACGTGTTTTATAGTTTTTTATGTTTTTATCAAGCTTTTGTTATTTAACGAATAAATACCTAATTGGCTAAAATTTACTGATTAAATATCAATCTAGTTGCGAAACCGCAATCGATTAGTTGATAGTACAGTTCGAGCCGGAAGTATCCGGACGATAAATATAATAAAAAGTTAGGTTATCTATTCGTAAAATGATTCGAATCCAGCCGCCGTCTTTTGTGCGAGATGGGATTCTATTCGTTATGAATTTAATGAACAAAGTTGACGATTACAAAAGAGGCGCACTCAATGTTAGAGAAGAAAGACGCGATGAGCGCAATTGCTAGCTACCGTATGGAAAGCACTTTGCGTGGTGTAGATTTAAACCTACTGACTGTATTTGATGCTGTAATGCAAGAGCAAAATATTACTCGTGCAGCACATAACCTAGGCATGTCTCAACCGGCAGTAAGTAACGCCGTGGCACGCTTAAAAGTGATGTTTAACGACGAGCTATTCATGCGCCAAGGCCGTGGTATTCAGCCTACGCAACGAGCTCGTCAACTGTTTGGCCCTATTCGCCAAGCACTACAGCTGATTCGCAATGAACTTCCTAGCTCTGTATTCCAACCAGAATCCTCGACTCGCTTATTCAAGCTTGCGATTTGCAGCCCTTGTGACATGCGTTTTGCTCCGAAGATCATGGCAAAAGTGAATCAACAAGCACCAAACGTTCAGCTTCACCTAGATGCAGAATTTGACCGTTTGTTGTCTGAGCGTATGCGCTACCAAGAAATTGATTTCGTGATCGACTACGCTCGTTTTGATGAGCAAGGTTTCTCAAGTACTGAAATCTTCAAAGATGAATTAGTGGTTATCGCATCAAAAACCCACCCACGCATTCAAGGTGGTGTGACGGCTGAGCAACTGCTTAACGAAAAGCATGCGAAGTTATCGAAAGTGCATGGCCAACGTAGTTTCTCAGAGCAAGCGTACCGTGAACTGGATTGCCAAGCGGCGTATGAAGGTTCTAGTTTAAGCAACCTACTATACGTGGTGGGTCAATCTGAGCTTGTGACTATTGCACCACGTTGGATGGCGGAAAATGCGGTAAACAGCGATCAACTGCAAATTCTTGATTTCCCATTTGCAAACAAAGAAATCAGCGGCTTCTTAAGCTGGCATGAATCAAGTGAAAAAGATAAAGGCCACATTTGGCTACGCGATCAACTGATGATCACTTGTGGTGAAGTCGTTGCCGCAAAATAAGATGACGTTTGGTCTTCTCGATTAGACCATATTGGTAATCATCAATTTTTACAATTCATTGGTCCCCGAGCGATTTTTGTCTCTCGGGGCTTTTTGTTTTCGTAATCAACAATCGAAACAGTAAGTTAAATAGAGTAATCATTCAGCAATTTGAGGTACGTTCGCGACGTATAAGTGATAGTTGTCTCTTATTAGTGATAAGTTTGATACTGGTCAGTTGCGTTTTAGCAAGCCGTGAGTACACTTGTTCGCTCAATTAGCTTACGCCTGTAAGCCAAAAGGTAAGTAAAAGAATGGCCAAGTTAGATTTTCATATCGTTAAACGTATTCGTGAACAAATTGCGAACGGTGGTACACGCGTTGCACTCAAGCATAAAGTGGGTGAGGAGTGGCAAGGTATTACGTGGACGCAATTTGGTCAGCAAGTTGATGCTTTATCACTTGCACTTTTGGCTCAGGGATTAGGAGTCCAAGATAAGATCGGCATTTTCTCGAACAACATGCCGCAATGGACGATCGCTGATATCGCAGCTCTGCAATTACGCAGCGTGACAGTACCTATTTACCCAACCAATACTGCCGCCCAGTCGGCGTACATCATTAACAATGCAGACGTAAAAGTTCTGTTTGTTGGTGAACAGCCTCAATTTGATGCAGCAGTGAGCATTTTCGACCAGTGCGAACAGTTAGAGCTCATTGTTGCGATGTCTGATGATATAGAACTTGGCGATCATGATTTCGTTATCTCTTGGCAAGCATTTGTTGCCAAAGGCGACGCTATATATCAAGTTGAATTGGACGCGCGTTTAGATCAGGCAAAAGAAGATGATCTACTCACGCTGATCTACACCTCGGGTACAACAGGCCAGCCAAAAGGCGTTATGTTGGACTACGCAAACATTGCGGCGCAATTGGAAGGGCACGATCAGCGCTTGAGCCTTTCTCAAAGTGACGTGTCATTATGTTTCCTTCCGTTGTCACACGTATTTGAGCGCGCTTGGACCTTTTATGTATTGTACAAAGGGGCGACCAACTGCTATTTGCAAGACACCATGCAAGTACGTGATGCACTGAGCCAGGTGCGACCTACCGTGATGTGTGCCGTACCGCGTTTCTATGAGAAGATCTTCTCTGCGATTCACGAGAAAGTGTCTCGCGCGCCGATTCACCGTAAGATCATGTTTACTTGGGCAGTCAACATGGGCGCAAAAATGGCCGCTTGTCATCAAGAAAAACGTCAGCCATCGCTCTTGCTGCGTAAGTCATACGCTTTGGCGGATAAGTTGGTTCTGAGCAAACTGCGTGCGCTACTTGGCGGGCAAATCAACTTTATGCCTTGTGGCGGTGCAAAGTTGGATGAAACCATCGGTCGATTCTTCCATGCGATTTGTATCAACGTTAAGTTGGGCTACGGCATGACTGAAACCACTGCGACAGTATCGTGTTGGGATGATAAATGTTTTAACCCCGACTCTATTGGTATGTCGATGCCTGGCGCACAGGTTAAGATCGGCGAAAACAACGAGATTCTGGTTCGTGGTCCAATGGTGATGCGTGGCTATTACAAAATGCCAGAAGAGACGGAAAAGACCTTTGATGAGCACGGTTTCCTAAAAACGGGCGACGCTGGTTACATTGATGAAAATGGCAATTTGTTCATCACCGATCGTATCAAAGAGTTGATGAAAACTTCAGGTGGTAAATACATCGCTCCACAAATGATTGAAGGTGCGATTGGTAAAGACCACTTTATCGAGCAAATCGCAGTCATTGCGGATACTCGTAAGTTTGTTTCTGCGCTTATCGTGCCTTGTTATGACTCGCTAGAAGAGTACGCGAAAGAGCTGAATATCAAATATCACGATCGCGTTGAGTTGATTAAGCACCACCAGGTGGTCGAAATGCTTGAGAAGCGTGTGAACGATCTTCAAAAAGAGTTGGCAAAGTTTGAACAAGTGAAGAAGTTTAAACTGTTACCAAGAGCTTTCTCTATGGATGATGGTGAGTTAACGCCAACTCAAAAACTTCGTCGTAAAGTCATCAATGACAAATACCAAGATGAAATTGAAGAAATGTATAAGGAAAAGTCGGATAAAAAGTAACTTAAGCTGACTTAGATTTTATATTGAGGAAAAAATCCCCAGTGATGTGATCGCGCATTGCTGGGGATTTTTGTTTGTATTGATTTTTTCTGTTCTGCTCGTCAAATAACGCTATTTAGCACCCTGTAGCTAAAAGCTTATGAAATAATGTTCTTTTTTTAAGCGTTAATTTTTTAGGTTGTACTGTGAAATAGGAGATGTGTGGCTGCTATTCCTACTAACATTCTAATTACTAGTATCTTGTTTAAAAAGTAGACCAATCTCTCATTAGACCCTTTGATAATAAAACGTTACATTTGTTGGGTAACCTTGCGGGATGTTATGACGAACGCAAGACATAGCCGAAAACGTGGAAGTATTTCGATTAGGCTACGAATAAGACCTAGACTATGTAAAACCAGACCAATCCGTTGACCTTACGGTGAGGAAACTGGCTAAGGAGAGCAATTATGACAGCAATGTTGTCAGGCGCAGAGATGGTGGTTCAATCTCTGATAGAAGAGCACGTAGAGCAGATCTTTGGCTACCCAGGTGGCTCTGTTTTGGATATCTACGATGCACTGCATGCCAAAACCGATCAAATCAAACACGTACTTGTAAGGCATGAGCAAGCCGCCACTCATATGGCAGATGGTTACGCTCGAGCTACCGGTAAACCGGGTGTCGTACTTGTGTGCTCGGGGCCGGGCGCGACCAATACCATTACGGGTATTGCAACAGCATATATGGACTCTATCCCAATGATCGTTATCTCGGGTAACGTACCGAATAGCCTAATTGGTAATGATGCTTTCCAAGAGTGTGACATCGTCGGTGTCTCCCGCCCAGTGGTCAAACACAGCTTTTTAGTAAAAAAAGCGGAAGATATTCCTGAAACAATCAAAAAAGCGTTTTATATTGCGACTACGGGTCGACCTGGTCCAGTTGTGATTGATTTGCCAAAAGATGTGATGAACCCGCAAATCAAACTGCCTTATCAATATCCAGAAACGCTTTCAATGCGTTCTTACAAGCCGACAACTTCGGGCCATAAAGGCCAGATTAAAAAAGCGCTTAAATCGCTATTAGAAGCGAAAAAACCAGTGCTTTATATCGGTGGTGGTGCAGTGATTTCTGGCGCTCATGAACATATTTTAGAGCTTTCCGACAAACTGAACCTACCCGTTGTGAGTACTTTGATGGGCTTGGGGGCATTCCCGGGTACACATAAAAACTCACTGGGAATGTTGGGTATGCACGGCACTTACGAAGCTAATATGGCAATGCATGAAGCGGATCTTATTTTTGGTATCGGTGTGCGTTTTGATGACCGTACAACCAACAACCTTGAAAAGTACTGCCCAAACGCAAAAGTGATGCATATTGATATCGATCCGTCATCGATCTCGAAAAACGTGAAAGTGGATTTGCCGATCGTAGGTTCTGCGGAAAAAGTGTTGACAACCATGCTCGGGCTGCTTGCAGAGCAAGGTAGTGGAAATGATCAAGATGCTATCACTGCATGGTGGGATGACATTCAAGTATGGCGTGACCGCAACTGCTTGTCTTATGAAACGTCTCCAGAACGAATCAAGCCACAGCAAGTAATTGAAACGCTGCACAAGCTAACTAATGGCGACGCATATGTAGCGTCTGATGTGGGCCAGCATCAGATGTTTGCGGCGCTGTACTACCCATTCAATAAGCCGCGCCGTTGGATAAACTCTGGTGGTCTTGGCACCATGGGATTTGGTCTTCCGGCTGGCATGGGCGTGAAGTTTGCCATGCCACAAGAAGAGGTCGTGGTTGTGACTGGTGACGGCAGTATTCAGATGAATATTCAAGAATTGTCGACAGCCATGCAATACGACATTCCAGTGAAGATCATCAACCTGAACAACCGATTCTTAGGCATGGTAAAACAGTGGCAAGACATTATTTATCAAGGCCGTCACTCTAATTCTTACATGAGTTCTGTTCCTGACTTTGCAGCGATTGCAGAAGCTTATGGTCACGTCGGTATTCGTATCGAAACGCCTGATCAGCTCGAAGAAGGGCTACAAAAAGCGTTGGATATGAAAGATCGTCTGGTGTTTGTGGACATCAACGTAGACGAAACCGAACACGTATACCCGATGCAAATCAAAGGTGAGGGTATGGATAAAATGTGGCTAAGCAAAACGGAGAGAACTTAATATGAGACACATTATTTCATTGCTATTGGAAAACCAACCGGGTGCGTTGTCTCGTGTTGTTGGTTTGTTCTCTCAACGTGGTTACAACATTGAATCTTTGACGGTATCACCGACTGATGATGAAACCCTGTCGCGAATGAACATTACCACGACATCTGATGAGATGCAGTTGGAACAAATTCAGAAGCAGTTACACAAACTGATCGATGTGCTGAAAGTACAAGAAGTCACCGAGTATGAGCACATTGAGCGTGAACTGATGATGGTGAAAGTGAAAGCCAGTGGTTTTGCGCGAGCAGAAGTGAAGCGGACGGCAGACATCTTCCGTGGCCAGATCGTGGATGTCACGGCTTCCCAATACACCGTACAACTTGCGGGTACGAGTGAAAAGCTAGATGCCTTCATTCAAGCGATATCCGAAGTGACCGAAGTTGTCGAAGTTGCTCGTAGTGGTGTCGTTGGCATTGCGCGAGGAGAGCGAGCCCTCAAACCTTAACTCTCTGATTGCATATAGAAAAGCCACTTAATCTAAGTGGCTTTTTTGTTTAGAAAATAACAATTAATGATATAATTGTCGTTTTAGTAAGCATGATAGGCATTAGACGTGTGAAAGTACCTAAGCGAGTCGGCACCTTATTGGCGACAGCACTATTTTTTAGTGCACTCACTGCCGCTTACTACTATCAGAAATATCTGACGTTGTTAGAAAACAATGTTGAGAACACCGCTCAAGAAGCGTTACATCAATTGGCCTATACTGGCCGTGAATACAGCAATATTCAGGATCAAATCGAAACGATCAGTGACCTACTTGGTCACAGCCAAAGTCTGTATGAATATCTGCGCCAACCTAACCGGGTGAACCGTTCCATCTTAGAAGACATGTGGATCTCGGTCGCAATCAATCAAAAGTTGTATAAGCAAATTCGCTTTCTTGATGTTTCTGGTCGAGAAAAAGTGAGGATTAATTATGAGATTGAAACAGGCGCTGCGTTGCCCGCGATCAAATTGCAAAATAAGTCAGAGCGAGATTACTTTCAATTCGCTAAGAACTTAGACGATGGCGAAATCGCTTCGTGGGGGATAGGTTTAGAACGAGAGTATGGCGAGTTAGTCTATCCCTATAGCCCGTCACTGCGTATTTTGATGCCTATTTCGCTTAACGGAAAGCGCGAAGGGTATCTTGTGCTTAATGTTGATATTGACTATTTATCCTCTCGACTCAACTATTCGTCAGTGCTTGATTTCCATATTGAGCTGATTAAGAGTGACGGATTTTACATTGATAGCCCTAAATCAGCTCGTTTGTATGGCCATATAATTCCCGCTCGCTCTCAATTTAATTTTGGCCGGATGTATCCAAACATTTGGCGTAGTTTAAATTCAAAAGATTTGGGCTATGCTTACAATGGTTCGAATTTGGTCGCGTATCGCACCATCCAGTTTGTTTCTAGCGAACCTCTTCATCTGGTTATTGATCTTACCAATGAGCAGTTATTATCCCGAGCTCAGAGGGATATTGATGACTTAATCCAAGAAGCGTTTTTTGTTTTAAGTTTGGTGCTCGGCTTCACTTTGCCGACGGCAGCCCTTGCTCTGCATTATCGGCGTCATAGTATGGAATCGAAGTTGGCTCGAGCTGCTCTTGATGGTATGACTGCGGTGATGATCTCGGATGCTTCACATAGAATCATCATGGTTAATCAAGAGTTTGAAAACATGATGGGTTACTCAACCAAGCATGCCCAAGGTTGGAGTGCACATCATTTAATTCTCTTACCTGAAGATCTCGAAGCAAACCTGAGTATCTGGAAAACACTGAAGAGTGAACACGTATGGGAAGGGGAGATTCGTTGTCGAACTAAGTTTAATCAAGTCTTTACTGCAATAATGCGTATTCAGGCGAATTTAACCAAATCAGGTAAAGTGAGTTATTACATTACGTCGCTGGTGGATATCTCTGGGCAAAAAGAGTTAGAAGAAAAATTACGAAACCTAAGCGAAAAAGATGGCTTGACGGGGTTGTGGAACCGCCGAAAATTTGAAGAGCAATTGGCGCAATATGCGGGGATTATTGAACGCTATCCTGATAGCCCTCCTGCTTGTTTGGCGTTGTTTGATATTGACCACTTTAAACGTATTAATGACGAGCTTGGCCACGACGAAGGAGACAAGGTGATTTGTAGTGTCGCAGAAACCCTCCTAGAAGAAGTCCGCAGCACAGACTTTGTATCTCGTGTCGGTGGTGAGGAATTTGCAGTGATTATGCCGCATACAACACTAGAAGAGGCTGAAATTGTATTGAACAGGCTACGTGTCGCGGTTCAAATGCGTAGTGATAGAGGCATTACTGTCAGTGCTGGGTATAGTGATTTAACCTCTGATCGTACAAGAACGTATAAATGTGCTGATATTGCTTTGTATGAGTCAAAAAGTGCAGGGCGTAACTGCGTATCGCTATGTCATAGTTATGATGATATTGCTTAGTGCTTTTACAAAAACGAAAAAACGGGGATAGACCCCCCGCTTTTTAGTCTCAGCGTTATTCGCTAGCCAGTATGCGACATTGGTTGTCGATGGCGGCTTCGATACACTGTATTGACTGTCTCAAATAACGCTCTAGATAACCTAAAGCATCCTGACTCTTTTTGTCTAGCGATGCCTTCATCAGTATTTCTTGCTCATCGAGATTACAGTGCCCAGGGTTCCCTGTGCCTAAAATCTGCATCGCGAAGTATTGGTAGCGTTTAATTTGCGTGAGTAGATCGTGGAAAAACCCAAACATATTGACAGAGCCAGCACCTTCAAACAGCGCAGTAAGAAACTGATTTTGGCGCTCTTCCCATTCCCTCCAACAAAAGCTTTCGCCAGGTTTTACTCGGGATAACTTGTGATAAGCAGTTAGTACATCCAGTTCCCATTTTTCATCGCCAATCATAATTGCCTTACTGAGTAAGCATGCGGAGACCATTTGCAGGCTTTCGTACAAGTCATGTAACTCATCTTTACATACAGGTGCAACCCAGCAGCCTTTTTGCGGCTCGAGTTTGACGTACTTGCTCCAAGATAATTGCACCAATGCTTCTCGAATGGGTGACGCTCCTACGTTGTACTTCTCTTTGAGTTCGGCAACCACGAGTTTTTGACCTGGTTTAAGCTCGCCATCGAGAATATCCTGACGGATCATTCTTAATACTTTGTCGGTAAGAGTGGGACTAGACACATACACCTCATAGAAACTTTAATCGTGACGATAAAATTAAACAGTACGAAATTCTGATAGAGGTAAATAATACAATTAGCCTATTATGAGAGCAAGAAAGCCATATAAAAAAGGAGGGCATAAGCCCTCCTTCTCAAGAAACTGAAGTGTTAAAAGTTCAGTCTTATAGCACGTGTACAGAAGCTGTGTTCGTAGTACCTGAAGCAACTAGAGCGCCAGAAACCATAACAACGATATCGCCTTTGTTACCTAGACCTGATTCTAGAGCAAGTTCTTTACCCGCTACGTAGAATGCGTCAGTGCTTTCGATTGAATCAACAACTACAGGAGTAACACCTTTAGTTAGAACTAGCTGTGCAGCAGTTTTCTTGTTAGTTGTTAGCGCTAGAATGTTTGCAGTTGGGAAGTACTTACGTACTGAACGTGCAGACTTACCGCCTTCAGTTGCAACAACGATAAGTGGAGCAGCTAGTTTCTCAGCTGTGTCTACTGCACCTTTACATACTGCTTCAGTGATGCGTAGGCGTGGGCTGTCTAGACGAGAACCTAGTTCAGCTTTTAGCGCTGAGTCAGTACGGTTCGCGATTTGAGCCATGATAGTTACCGCTTCAACAGGGTATTTACCTTTCGCCGTTTCACCAGAAAGCATTACTGCGTCAGTACCGTCCATTACCGCGTTAGCAACGTCGCCTGCTTCCGCACGAGTAGGACGTGGGTTGTTGATCATAGAATCAAGCATTTGAGTTGCTGTGATAACCATCTTACGTGCACGGTTACACTTCTCGATCATCATTTTCTGAGCGAAGATTACTTCTTCAGCTGGGATTTCAACACCTAGGTCACCACGTGCAACCATGATGCCGTCAGAAAGCTCTAGGATCTCGTCGAAGTTATCAACACCTTCTTGGTTTTCGATCTTAGAGATGATGTGGATGTTCTCGCCGCCGTTTGCAGCAAGTACTTCACGGATTTCTTGAACGTCAGACGCTTTACGGATGAAAGAAGCTGCTACGAAGTCAACGCCTTGCTCACAACCAAACTTAAGGTCGTTCTTATCTTTTTCAGATAGTGCAGGTAGGTTTACAGAAACGCCAGGAAGGTTAACACCTTTGTTTTCGCCTAGTGCACCGTTGTTAAGAACTTTACATTTAACTTCAGTTTCAGTCTTAGAGATAACTTCCATCTCGATTAGACCGTCGTCTACTAGGATAGTGTTACCTACGTTTAGGTCGGCTGCGAAACCAGCGTAAGTTACTGCAACTTTATCTTTGTTACCTACAACTGAAGTGTCAGTTGTGAAAGTGAATTCTTGACCTGCTACTAGATCAACATCGTTACCGCCTTCTAGCTTGATAGTGCGGATTTCTGGACCTTTAGTATCTAGAAGAATTGCTAGTGGTTTGCCAGTAGCTTCCATTACTTTACGGAAGTTCGCGATACGAGTGCCGTGTTCTTCGTAGTCACCGTGAGAGAAGTTAAGGCGCATTACGTTCATGCCTGCGTTAACTAGTTCAGTTAGCTTCTCTACAGATTCTGTTTTAGGGCCAATCGTACATACGATTTTGGTCTTTTTCATGGAAGATACTCTCCGGTAAGTATAGTTACAATTTGAAAGTCGGTTATTTACTCTGAAGTCAGGACGTTTTTGATGACATTTAGTACCTGTCATCCACCGATTTTTCGTCTCATTATTAGAACTTCAGATTCTGAAAGTCTTTCACCAAGTTTAGTCATTTTATGACTAAAAGATCGGCGATTTTGGTTACCTTTTTGTGACTAATCCCACTTTATATGCAGAAAGTTGCAAAAAAATAGCCTTCAATTCTGTAATTTTTTTTCTTTTCGGTGGCGAATTCTACCACTGAATGAATCCAATATCACTGTTTAAGAATTGTCTTAGGACAAGGTTTTATCGAGAAATATTAATTTTTTGGATCGAAATAAATGGACTTGAAAGTTTCGGTTTGACTATAATAAGTTTCACATCGAAACTTAAAGTCAAAACTTAAATGTCGAAACGAAATACTCAATTAAGAAGACACGCCATTTCTAACTTGGTTTCTGAACTAGGAGAAGTCAGCGTTGATGAACTTGCTCAGAAATTCGAAACCTCAGAGGTCACGATTAGAAAGGATTTAGCTTCTTTAGAGAAAAACGGCCAACTTCTACGCCGCTATGGCGGTGCGATTGCTATCCCAAAGGAAGTCATTCACGAAGAATTGGGCGCTAATGTTTCGACTCGAAAGTTAAGCTTAGCAAAAGCAGCAGCATCATTGATTCGCGAGCATAATCGCATCGTGATCGACAGTGGCAGCACGACTGCCGCGCTGATTCAACAGTTGAATGACAAACGTGGCTTAGTGGTCATGACCAACTCGTTGCATGTTGCTAACGCCCTAAATGAATTAGAGAGCGAACCGACACTGCTGATGACTGGCGGTACTTGGGATACGCACTCAGAGTCCTTTCAAGGCAAAGTAGCCGAATCTGTATTACGAGCTTACGACTTTGACCAACTATTCATCGGTGCGGATGGCATCGATCTCGAGCGTGGAACCACGACATTTAATGAGTTGGTTGGCTTAAGTAAGGTAATGGCAGAAGCGTCACGTGAAGTGATCGTAATGATAGAGTCCGAAAAAATCGGCCGTAAGATCCCAAACTTAGAGCTCGCTTGGCATCAAGTTGATGTGTTGGTGACCGATGCAGATATCCAAGCAGAGCATAAAGTACAGATTGAACAACATGGCGTGAAAGTCATTTGCGCCTAATGATGTAATCAGTTTCATATTTCACTTCCCTCTGGATAAAGGCCTTTGCTTGCTGCCTCTATTTGAAATCATGGCTAGGGAAGAACAAAACTACAAACGGAGATAAACACATGTGTGGAATCGTAGGTGCAGTAGCACAACGAGATGTTGCAGAAATTTTGGTTGAAGGTCTACGCCGCTTAGAGTACCGCGGTTACGACTCTGCTGGCGTTGCGGTTGTTGATGGCGAATCAAACCTAACGCGCGTTCGTCGCTTGGGTAAAGTACAAGAATTGGCTGATGCAGTAGAAGAAGCAAAAGTGATCGGCGGAACTGGCATTGCGCACACTCGTTGGGCGACGCACGGTGAACCTTCTGAAATCAATGCTCACCCACACATGTCTGGTGATATCGCAGTGGTACATAACGGCATCATCGAAAACCATGAAGAGCTGCGTGAGCTGCTTCAATCTCGTGGCTACGTGTTTGAATCGCAAACGGATACAGAAGTTATCGCACACATGGTTGAGTGGGAACTTCGTACTTCAGAAACGCTATTAGAAGCGGTACAAAAAACAGCAAAACAACTTGAAGGCGCATACGGCACCGTAGCGTTGGATCGCAAAGATCCTTCACGCATCGTAGTAGCGCGTTCAGGCAGCCCGATCGTGATCGGTTTTGGTGTGGGTGAAAACTTCCTAGCGTCTGACCAACTTGCATTACTTAACGTTACGCGCCGTTTCATGTACCTAGAAGAAGGGGACGTAGCAGAAATTACTCGCCGTGAAGTCACTGTGTTTGATGCAACGGGTGAGCCAGTTGAGCGTGAAATTGTTGAATCTAATGCAGAGCATGATGCAGGTGATAAAGGTCAATACCGTCACTTCATGCAAAAAGAAATCTATGAGCAACCTAAAGCGTTGATCAACACAATGGAAGGTCGTATCACGTCAGATTCTGTTGTGACAGATGCGATCGGTGTGCACGCGGCAGACATTCTAAGCAAAGTAGAACACGTACAAATCGTGGCGTGTGGTACGTCTTACAACGCAGGTATGACGGCACGTTACTGGTTTGAAGACATTGCAGGCGTTAGCTGTGATGTAGAAATTGCGTCTGAATTCCGTTACCGCAAGTTTGTGACTCGTCCAAACAGCCTATTGATCACGTTGTCTCAGTCTGGTGAAACCGCTGATACCCTAGCAGCACTTCGCCTAGCAAAAGAGAAAGGTTACATGGCGGCGATGACCATCTGTAACGTAGCGGGTTCCTCTTTGGTTCGTGAATCAGATTTTGCATTCATGACTCGCGCTGGTGTTGAAATCGGCGTGGCTTCAACCAAAGCGTTCACGACTCAGCTTTCTGCACTACTTATGCTGGTAACGGCACTGGGTAAAGAGCAAGGTCGCATCAGCAAAGAGAAAGAAAAAGAGATTGTTGAAGCGCTACACGCACTTCCTAAGCAAATCAACGCGGCACTTTCTTTCGAGAAAGAAATTGAAGCACTAGCAACGGATTTTGCAGACAAGCACCACACATTGTTCCTAGGCCGTGGCGAGTTCTACCCAATCGCGATGGAAGCGTCTCTAAAACTGAAAGAGATCTCTTACATCCACGCAGAAGCGTACGCGGCGGGTGAACTAAAACACGGTCCTCTGGCTCTAATTGATGCTGACATGCCAGTTGTTGTGGTTGCACCAAGCAACGACCTACTTGAAAAGCTAAAATCAAACGTTGAAGAAGTGCGTGCGCGTGGCGGCCTTCTATACGTATTCGCAGATGCAGATGCAGGCTTCGAAGGCGATGAGACAATGAAGATCATCACGATGCCTCACGTTAGTGAAATCACGGCGGCGATCTACTACACCATCCCTATGCAGTTGCTGTCTTACTACGTAGCACTGATCAAAGGTACGGACGTAGACCAACCACGTAACCTAGCGAAAGCGGTGACGGTTGAGTAATTACGCTTAACAGCAAAAATCCTGAGCGGCACATGCGAGAGTATGTGCCGCTTTTTTATTTAAGCCCACTTTAAGGTGGGGAGTTATTGACCCAACTGGTGAGCGGTTAGAATTGCAGAGTAGACATTTTCTGCCGTCACTGGGAAGGGCATATTGTGGATGGTTTCTCCCTCGGCCGTTGAGGCTTCGGCGACCTCGCGCAACTTAGCGTGGTTAAGCTCTTTAACGCCCATATCAAATAAGTTGGTTGGTAGACCTATAGAGCGGCAGAATGAAAGAACCGTATTAATCTCTTCCATCGCTGCGTTTTCTAGTACCAGCTGAACAAGTGTGCCGAACGCGACTTTCTCACCATGATAGAGATGATGACACTCTTCAAGCTTAGTTAGGCCGTTATGAATAGCGTGAGCACCCGCTAGACCACTGCTTTCAAAACCGATACCGCTTAGGTATGTATTGGCTTCAATAATGTTTTCTACCGCTTTGGTGCTCACACCATTTTCTACCGCAGCTTTTGCTTTTACACCATCTCCAAGCAAGGTTTCATAGCAAAGTTTCGCAAGCGCTTGTGCTGAACGCGTCGCTAACCCACCAGCCATTGTTGCCTTACCAGAAGTCATGTTGGCACGAGCTTCAAAGTAGGTGGAAAGCGCGTCGCCCATCCCCGATACAAGTAAGCGAACAGGGGCTTTGGCGATGACTGACGTATCCATGATGACCATGTCTGGGTTTTTAGGGATCATCAAATATTCTGCAAATTCACCTTCAGGTGTGTATATCACCGCAAGCGCTGAGGTTGGCGCATCAGTCGAGGCAATCGTAGGAACCACCACGACAGGAATTTTGGTGTAAAACGCAACAGCCTTTGCTGTATCTAACGTTTTACCACCACCAATACCGACAATGACATCGTGTTTTTGAGTGGCACAAATGTCCGTGATGCGTTCAATCTCAACGCGCGAACATTCGCCACCAAAAATGTTCATAGTGAGTGGAAGCTTTTCGTCAGCAAAACTTTGTTTGACGTCATCACCAACCAGGTTAGTCACGAACTCATCGGCAATTACTAACGGACGTTCACCCAATGTTTTCACATAGTGAGCGATAGATGTAAGTACTTGTTCACCTTGGACGTATTTGCTTGGGCTGATAATAATTTTGTCCATAATTCAAACCTTTAACCTTTTTTATGTGTGTTTTGGACTGCAATGAATATCCATTGTAGGGATAAGGTTTATATTAGGTTTGGTGTGGTAAGTGGTGAAGGATATCTCTGGTTTTGTTCCATGCTTTTATGACCTCTGTGTCAAACCGACTGTCAGAAGTAATAAGCATCAGCATGCTTTATGGCGACGATCACTATTCAGGAAAATTTGTCGTTTTTCGTTTCATATTGAAACAATAATGCCGAAGTTTTTGTTTCAATATGAAACAGATTGATTTTTTTTTGAGCACGCTTTTTCTCTGTTTAAGATGAATTCATACCCTACATAAAAATATAAATGGAATGAGATAGAACGATGAAAAAGTTAATTAACCAAGTTGATGATGTTGTATTGCAGCAAATGGAAGGTCTGGCATTGTCCCGCCCTGAGCTAAAAGCGAACTACGAACCTCGTTACATGTGGCATGAGGAAACTCCGGGGCAAGTGGCACTGGTTTCTGGTGGTGGCTGTGGTCATGAACCTTTGCACGCAGGTTTTATTGGTAAAGGCATGCTGACAGGCGCCTGCCCAGGAGAGGTATTTACTTCACCTACGCCTGATCAAATGTACGAATGTGGCAACCAAGTGAATACCGGTGAGGGCGTGCTGTTTATCATTAAAAACTACACCGGTGATGTGTTGAACTTTGAAACGGCTGTGGAGCTGCTTCATACCGATGGCATCAAAGTTGGGTCGGTGTTGGTGGATGACGATGTTGCAGTCAAAGACAGCCTGTATACCGCTGGTCGCCGTGGCGTAGCTGGAACGGTATTGGTTGAAAAGTTAGTTGGGGCTGCCGCGAGCAAAGGTTATTCGTTGGAGCAATGTGAAGCACTGGCTCGTCGCGTTAATAATCACTGTCGTTCATTTGGCGTGGCGCTTAATGCTTGTGTTGTGCCCGCAGCAGGTAAACCATCTTTTGTTCTGGAAGATGATGAAGTTGAGTTTGGTGTTGGTATCCATGGCGAACCAGGTATCAAGCGAGTGAAATACACCGATGTCGATACGTTAGTGGATGAAATGTTTGCTGAAGTTGCTGAAAACACGCCTTATCAGCGCACATTGCGTATTTGGAATCGTGACGAAGGTGAATGGGATGAAGTGGAATCCAGCATTGAGCCTTTCGCCGCTGAACACGACTACATCGTGATGGTGAATGGTATGGGTGGTACGCCAACTTCAGAGCTTTACGGAGTGTACCGCCGTCTGGCTCATAACTGCGAGCAAGCAGGGTTCCGTATCGTGCGTAATATGGTTGGCAACTTCTGTACGTCACTTGATATGGAAGGCGTTTCAATTACGTTGCTGAAAGCAGATAAAGAGATGTTGGAGCTGTTTGATGCTCCTGCCGATACGGCTGCGATCAAGTGGTAACAGGGGGGAGCAAACATGCAAATTGAAAAACAACATATCGTTCACTGGCTAGAGTTATGTGCAAAAACGTATCAAGAGAATCAAGATTTTCTGACCGACCTTGATCGTGATATTGGTGACGCAGACCATGGTCTCAATATGAACCGAGGCTTTAAAAAAGTTGCTGAAAAACTGCCGCAATTTGCGGACCAAAATATCGGCAGCATTCTCAAGAATACGGGTATGACCTTGCTTTCTAGTGTCGGTGGGGCAAGTGGCCCGCTGTATGGCACGCTGTTTATTCGTACGGCTGCCGCTGTCGGAACTCGAGAGCAATTAACGTTTGAAGAGTTAGTGGATGCACTAAAAAGCGGTGTGGATGGCGTGGTGTCTCGTGGTAAAGCAGAGCTGGGTGATAAAACCATGTGTGATGTTTGGTTACCCGTTTTAGTTAGCGTGAAGGCGTCGTTAGAAAATGGCATGAGCGCCGATCACTTACTGAATGAAATGGTTGAGCTAGCAGAAACGAAAGCGGTTGCCACGATTGAAATGTTGGCGAAAAAAGGGCGAGCAAGCTATCTGGGGGAACGTAGTATTGGTCACCAAGATCCCGGTGCAACCTCTTCTTTGTTAATGATTAAAGCACTACAGCAGGCAATAGCAGGTAATTAAGATGGTGGGAATTGTAGTTGTATCTCATAGTCGTCGACTTGCAGAAGGGGTGGCAGAACTTGCCACCCAAATGACGCAAGGCAAAGCCAAGCTTGCGATTGCTGCTGGGATTGATGATCCAGAGAACCCGATCGGAACCGATGCCATTGCCGTGATGGAAGCGATTGAGCAGGTACAAGATCAACAAGGGGTTGTTGTGTTGATGGATCTTGGCAGCGCGTTGCTTAGCACGGAAATGGCTCTGGATCTGATTGATGATCATGTGAGGGAAAATGTCACCCTTATCTCGGCACCTATTGTTGAAGGAACCATGGCGGCGTCGGTGGCTGCCGCCGCCGGACTGCCTTTATCGACGGTAGTCGAAGAGGCACAGAATGCGTTAAGCGTAAAACAAGAGCACCTTGGTGATCAGCCACTAACATCCGCTGAGATAGCGCCAGTATCAGAGAACTTTGAGCAAGAATGGACATTTGATTGGGTAGTGCAAAATCCGCATGGATTACATGCTCGTCCCGCTGCGGCCATTGTTGGTGCACTCGCGCCTTTCGACTGCCAATTATGGTTGAAAAAAGGCGATCGCCGTGTGAACGCGAAAAGCTTAAACAGCATTGCGAAACTTGGCGTTCGTAGTCAAGAGACGATCACCTTATGCGCACTTGGACCTCAATCCAGTGAAGCAATCAAGGCATTTGAAGCCTTAGCTAGTGAGCACTTCGGAGAAAAAGAAACGGTTGAGCAAGGCATTATCGAACCTGAAGAAAGTTCAGATACTCTGCTCGATGGCATGGCCTCAAATCAGATTGAAGGTGCTGTTGTTGGTATTCGAGTCAATGACGGTATCGCTACTGCTCCTGCTGTCCTTTTTACTCATGAAATGCCAGCAGTGCCTGAACGTGATTTCCAAAGTGAACAAGATGAAATTGAACGGGTTAAGCGTGCGATAGGCGTGGTTGTTCAACATTTGCAGGAGCAAGCGAAGCAGCCGAAAGGGGAAATATTTGCTGCTCATAGCATGATGCTCAGTGACCCAGAATTATGGGCATCGGTCGAGTCGCGAATTCAAACGGGCATGATAGCCGAGCAAGCTTGGGTAGAATCACTGCAAACGTTGGCCGAAGAGTTTCGCCAGGCAGAAAGTCAGTACATGCGGGAACGCGAAGCAGATGTACATGATATCGCACGCCAAGTTATGGTCGAAATGACAGGCGTAACGCCTAATGCCATCGACATTCAGGAACCGAGTATTTTGTTGGCCCGCGACCTGATGCCTTCTGATGTGGCCGGGCTTGATAAATCGAAAGTGCTTGGTATCTGTTTGAATGAGGGAGGGAAAACCTCTCACAGTGCGATTCTTGCTCGTGCGATGGGGATTCCTGCCATCGTTAAAGCTCAGGGCTGCCTTGATGCTGTGCGTGCTGGTCAAGTGGTGACTATTGATGGCTTCCGAGGGCATTTATGGTTCTCTCCTTCAGATGCCGTACAGCAGGAATTAGAAGCGCAACAAATTGAGTGGCAAAGCACCCGACAAAGTGCACTAGCGAGTGCTCAGCAAGCCGCAGTCACCTGTGATGGTGTCCATATTCCAGTATTCGCCAATATTGGTGGACCGAAAGATATTGATGATGCACTAACATCAGGAGCTGAGGGCGTTGGTCTATTTCGGACTGAGTTTCTATTTCAAAACAGTGATGAGTTGCCAACTGAGGAAGCGCAATACCAAGTGTATCGTGATATTGCCGCCGCACTTGGTGATAAGCCACTTACGATTCGTAGTCTAGATGTTGGCGGTGATAAGCCTTTAGCCGCTTATCCTATGCCAGCGGAAGATAATCCATTTTTAGGTTTGAGAGGGGTGCGGTTGTGCCTTCAACATGAGTCATTGTTTACCGCTCAACTTCGAGCCATTCTGAGAGCCTTTCACGAGCAACCGAATATTCAATTGATGATACCGATGGTGGCTCAGGTTGAAGAAGTGAGAAAAGTAAAAGTGCTGTTGGCGCATCAAGCAAACCAACTCGGCTTGGATGCGACTCATTTGCGCGTTGGTATTATGATTGAGGTGCCAGCCGCGGTATTAAATGCTGATGCGTTAGCCCAAGAAGTCGACTTTTTCTCTATCGGCACCAATGATTTGACTCAATATGTTATGGCCGCCGATCGAGGTAACGCCGCTGTTGCTGAATTGGTGAACTACTTTGAACCATCGGTACTAAAAGCCATTGAGCTCACGTGTGCAGCAGGCGATCGCGCGGGCATACCGGTTAGTATGTGTGGTGAGATGGCTGGCGATCCAAATGCCACAGAAACATTGCTCCGCGTGGGGTTGCGAAAATTCAGCACCAGTTCGAGCATGCTACCGGGACTAAAAGCGCAGATTCGTCAGTTGTCTGTCGATGTTTAATCGATACCTTATCGTTAGTACACCTGTACCGGCGTGCTTACGCCGGTTTTACTTTTGTTATAGGAACGCCAATTCACGACTTAATACAGCTTCATTTGCTCCTGCAGCCCAAACTTATTAATTTTTCTCCATAAGGTCGTGCGGCCAATTTGCAATGCTTTCGCCATATCATGCATTTTGCCATCACACTGATTCCAAGCCTGAACGATAGCTCTTCTCTCGGCTTCTTCTAACGTGATTACTGGCGTATTTTCTGCGGTATGGCGAGAATTCAGTTTAATGTCTTCAGGAATATCGTTCAGCTTGATTAAGTTCGAACTGCGGTTAAGCAAAATTCGCTCAGTTCGGTTTCTTAATTCGGAGTTATTGCCTGACCAACGAAAATTCATCAACGCTTCCAGTGCGACTGGCTCTATCGAGATAGTCACATTGTGGCGGCGTTCATAATGGCTGATAAGCTGCTGGACGAGAAATTCAATGTCTTCTTTACGCTTTTGTAGTGGCGGAATATGCAGCTCGTTCGAGGAGATTTCATAATAAAGTTGCCGACCAAATGAGCGCTGAGTGACATACTCGCTGATCTCTGAAGCGGTGCTGGTAATAAGTTGAAAGTCTACGGGGATCAATCGCAAACTGTCGCTGCGGCTGACGAGCCCAGTTTTTAACAACTTAAGTAGCACAGCTTGTAAATCGGGCGACAGATATTCCACCTTTTCTAAAAAGAGCGTACCGCCATGGGCGAGTTCAAACTTAGAAGGCATGCCTTGCCCTTCGTCGTAGCCTAGGGTTTCTTTGACCAGTTGCTCTGTATTGATGGAGCGGCAGTTGAGCGTAATGAACGGCCCTTCTTTGTAAGTGCTTTCGTTATGGATCGCCATGGCGAGAGTGGCTTTTCCTACACCTTCTTCACCCGTAATTAGAATCGGTGATTTGGACTTTATGGCCCGTTTTGCCACGGTAATGACATGCTTCATTTTTCGTGAAATGACGGGCAAAGTGCTGAACGTATAGCGCGCACAACCACCTATTTGTTGTTGAGCAAGTTCGCGAATTTTATCGATAGGGTGCAAGAACAATAAGTGTGTGCCGTCGTTGAGTGGACGCAAGGTGATGATCGCTTCAACAAACTCGCCACGAACCTCTACCGTTGTGAGTTTACGGTTTATGCTCGCACCTGACTCAATACTAGTAAGGACATTCGGTGGGAAGCGCAAAACAGAAAAGACTTCTTTATCCAAGACCTGACTGGCTTCAATGTTTAACAAACGCTCGGACTGGTGATTTACCATGGTGATGCGATTTTCTTCATCCCACGCTAGAAGGCCGTCATCCATGCACTCTAACGTTGCGTTATGCGCACAAGTGAGGCGGTTCATGTTTTCTTGTTCCGACTGAATGTGGATTTGCAAGCTGACTTCTTTCGCGCTCGACGCGATGATGACTAAGTCTTCTTTCTTATAGCTTTCCGCTTTTCTGAAAAGGCATGTTGTACCGCGTAATTTGCCAAATTGGTCAAAAACAGGCGCCGCTACAGAGGCATAAGAGTGCAAGTTGCGATTGAAATGTTCGGCAGCAAAAACTTCACACGGGATATGAGTGTTGATACAGAGATTGACTGCATTTGTGCCTATCTTTCCTTCGGAGAGAAAACAGCCTTGTTTTATGCCGAGCGTTTGCATCTCTTGTCGCATAGAGTCGTGCCCGACGGTGGAGAGAATACAGCCGTTGCCATCGGTTACCATCAATACCAGGTCTTCGTCCCCTAGCATGTCGTAAGTGTCTTCAAGTACGGTCGTGGCGCATTCGATGAGATGTTCGTTGCGCTTCATTAGAGATGAGAAGGTAAATCCAGAGGCAATATGTGGTTTTGACCAGGTGTAAGGGCTGCATTGCTTTATGCAACGCTCCCACGACTCGAGGACGGGAGTGCGGGAAAATTCTGGAGATACCCAATGGTGTTTCTGGAAAAACTCCCACTTAGTTTTAGTGTCTTCGATTGAAAGCATGCGATACCGTTTCAATACTAGCGATAGATTGGTCTGATGTTACAGAGACATCGGAATATGGACTGTGATGGCTTTCACGCACGTTGTATAGAAGAATGTGCAAAAAGAGGGGCGAGTTGAGGAGGCTTCCGTGCCAGTTTTTCGATTAAAAAGGGCTGTCTTTGCCGAGCTCATTGCAAATCTCGACAATGGCAAGTGAGAGCCCTGACTTAATGATTTGTTGTTGACGTTGCAGTTGTAGCTGATAAAACTCAAGGTCGATGTCGTCATCTGGTTCGCTGACTTCCAGTTGTACCATGCCCATTTTCTTCACCAAGTGCAGTTTCTTAATTGGTTCTAGAATATTCGGGTCAGTGAATTCGTAATCTGAAGCGTCACTATTGAGTTGGTTTTTGAGTTTGATGATGTCTTCGATGTCGTGGTAAATGTCATCGGGGAGCACTCCCAAGCCAAACAATAACTTCAAACGAACAGACAGATCGCCCAGCGGTCCAGAGTCTTGTAGCAGCGGACCGACAACCGATTGAACAGCGAAGTTATCTTTACGAAAGATTCTTTGCACCAACCCGTCGATCGAATCGTTAAAAACGTCGACTGCTGCAATGAAAAAGCCTCGTACCGATGGTGCACTGTTTAATCGCTCAATGATCTCGGTTTCGTTGATGTTATCTGCCATATACTGAATACATTTCTAATTATTAGCTATCCCAACTCTTCAAGCAGAGAAGGACATAGAAGGGGAGCCGAGCTCCCCTAGGTAAATCAAAGTTGGTTGTAAAGTGTCTCGATTTGAGCCACTTCATCACTGTCTTCTGCAAGACCTGTGTATGTCGCTAGCGTCTTCTTCACACCCACTTCTTTTAATGAGTTTTGTAGCTCTACGGCTTGTGGGTCAGTGTCGTTAGTGTACTTCAACGCAGCGGCAATGCCTTTCAAAAGTGTTTTATTTTCAGTGCCATACTCAATTGTACCGAGTAAAGGCTTCACTAATCTATCGTTTGCACCCAATTTTCTAATTGGTTGACGACCTACGCGATCCACCTCATCCACTAAGTATGGGTTGGCAAAGCGTCTTAAAATCTTCTCGATGTAGGCGTTGTGCATGTCACGGTCGAAGCCGTAGCGTTTGATCAGCACTTCACCACTCTCTTGCATCGCCTGTTTTACTTCAGCGTGAATACTTGGGTCTTCAATCGCTTCACGAATAGTACGATGGCCTTTCAAGCAACCTAGGTAAGCGGTAATGCAGTGGCCTGTATTGAGAGTGAATAGCTTGCGTTCTACGAATGCCATTAGGTTGTTGGTTCTTTCCATGCCAGCTATGTCAGGGATTTCGCCCTTGAATTGCTGCTCATCCACAATCCATTCGCTAAAACTCTCTACGGTGACTTCTAGTGGGTCATCGTTCGCCGCTTCTGCTGGTGGTACGATGCGGTCCACTGCGGAGTCGACAAAGCCAACCAACTCGTCTGTTTTTGCGTGTAATGATTCATCTAAGTGTTTGTACACCTCACCTTTTAGGTGTGTGGTGCCGCGAACCATGTTTTCACACGCGATGATGTTCAATGGTTTATCGTTACCTGCTGCAAAGCGTTTAGCAATGCCGGTAGCGATGGTTTTTGCAATGATGTCCAGTACGTTAGGGCCAACCGCTGTTGTTACCAAGTCGGTTTTTACAATGCGGTCGATGACATCTTCACTGGCTGAGTTTACCGCGGTGACGTGAGTTACTGTGTCGATTTGGCACTCAGTACCGACCACTTTTACTTTGTATTCTTGCTTGTGACTCAGTTGGTCGACGAGTGGAGCGTCAACGTCTGCAAATGTGACCTCGACTTCTGCATCTGCTAAGAGTTTTCCGATGAAGCCACGACCAATGTTACCTGCGCCAAAATGAACTGCGTTTTTCATAATTCTTACCTACCAATGTCTAAAATGTTGACTTACGAAACTAGGGGGAGGCCAACCGCATAGGGGGTGACAGCTGACCTCATTTGCCTCAGGAGCAAATTAAAGGGGTAATTAAGCCGCTTGTTGACCGCCAAGGATGTTCAGAATCTCTTCCACATCGTTGGTGCTGGTTAGCTTCTCAATTGCCTCCGGCTCATCGAGCGCGTTCGTAATGGTGGTAATCACCTGGATGTGCTCATCGTTCTTAGCGGCAATGCCGATAACCAGTTTCGCTACATCATCGTCGTCTTCAGTAAATTGGATACCCGATGGGTATTGGCAGATTACAATGCCGGTTTTCTTCACGCGGTCTTTCGCTTCTACCGTGCCGTGAGGCACTGCGATAGATTCGCCTAGGTAAGTTGGAACCAATGCTTCACGCTCAAACATCGCGTCTACGTATTCTGGTTCTGCGTAGCCAAGTTCGACCAACTTGTTACCCGCGAAGCGAATCGCTTCTTCTTTGTTGGCAGCTTTCAAACCTAGGTGAATGTTTTCACGCTGGATTTGGAACACCGACGTTTGCTGTGGCTCGAAGTTGTCGTCGTTTGCTGCCACGAGCGAAACTTTTACCATTTGGTCGTCATTGGCTGCGGATTGGTTTTGCGCTGCTAGTAGTTTGGTGACTAGCTGGTTGTACATCTCGCTGTCTAGGAAGTTAGTCAATGAAATGTGGTGTGCGTTTGGAGCATGCTTACGTGCACGATCCGTTAAGTCTTTATGAGTAATCACGATATCTGCACTCTCTGGTAAGCTGTTAATGGCAAGGTTGGTTACGTGGATGTTCAGACCTGCGTCTTGAACCTTTTTGCGTAGCATGCTCGCGCCCATTGCACTCGAGCCCATGCCCGCATCACAAGCGACAATGATGCTTTGTACTGTCGCTAGGTCTACGTCACCTTTGCTTTGGCTGTTTACCACCGCATCGTTTTTAGATGCAGATTTCATGTCTTTCATTTGTGATGTTGCTTTCTCTAGTGCTGCTTCATCACCGTCTTCTTCTGTTGACGTTTGTGTCTTCATTAGCAGTGCTGCTACGGCGAATGACACGCCTGTTGCCGCTGCTATAGACGCCAGAACACCAACGATTGAGCCTTTCTGAGTCATCAACAAGATTGCAAAGATTGAACCTGGTGATGCTGGAGAAACGATACCTGCGTTAAAGATAGTTAGTACGAATACGCCAGTCATACCACCTGCGATAGCCGCAAGGATTAGGCGAGGGTTCATTAGGATGTATGGGAAGTAAATCTCGTGGATACCGCCGAAGAAGTGGATGATTGATGCACCACCTGCCGTTTGACGAGCCGTACCTTTACCAAACACCATGTAAGCTAGCAGGATACCAAGACCAGGACCTGGGTTTGCTTCGATTAGGAAGAAGATCGATTGACCTGTTTCAGACGCTTGCTGGATACCCAGTGGAGAGAAAATACCGTGGTTGATCGCATTGTTTAGGAAAAGGATCTTCGCAGGTTCAACGAAGATTGAAGTCAGTGGTAGTAGGTGAGCAGAAACTAGGAAGTTAACGCCTGCCGCCAAGCCACCAGAAAGAATTTTTACGAATGGACCGATAAAGATGAAAGCAAGGATCGCACATAGCATGCCGATGATGCCCGCAGAGAAGTTGTTAACCAACATCTCGAAGCCACTTTTTACTTTACCATCGATGTAGTTATCGAATTTCTTGATAGCCCAGCCGCCCATTGGGCCGACCATCATTGCGCCCATAAACATTGGGATGTCTGTGCCTACAATCACACCCATTGTTGTGATTGCACCGACTACCGCACCACGATCGCCACCAACTAATTTACCACCGGTGTAACCGATAAGTAGTGGCAGCAAGTAGGTAATCATTGGGCCAACCATAGAGGCTAATGTTTCGTTTGGTAGCCATCCCGTTGGGATAAATAGAGCAGTGATAAAGCCCCACGCGATAAACGCGCCGATGTTTGGCATTACCATGTTTGACAGAAAACGACCAAAATTTTGTATCTTGATCTTGGCATCTGGTGATATCATAACAATTCCCCGTTCGATGTTCTGATGAATCTTGTTGTAGTAAACGGTTCGCCAAAACCGTTTGTTTGATTGCTTAGTACCCAATCAATTTACCACACATTTTCCAATTGGAACTGACAACGGGTTTTTCGTGATCTACGCCCGCATTTCTTAGGCTGAGAAACGGTTTTTAAGTGACCAAGTTCAACTTATTAACTTGTAACTTAATAACAAAAAGCCACTTTTAAATCTGTCAATAAAAATCTTAGTGATCAATCCGATCTTCTGACAAATTTAAAATCAAAATACTTTGTGACTTTGATCACTTTTGATTTTTTTTGAAATTCGAATTAAATACTTGTAATGATCAATGTCACGTTTTGTGTTGAGTTGTGGTGGATTTAAAGTGTGACCTGGATCTGTTTTTGTTTTTTGTGAAAGTTTGTGACGGAATTGGTGAGATAAATGCTATCTAGATCTTTCGATAGATTGTATCTATAAGAGTCTTTTCGGCGCACTTCACGGAGCACGCCTAATTAGTTGATGAAAGGGTAAATAAAGAGAGTCGCCACACGGTTCTTCTTGTGATTCCCAACTCTCTACTTAATCACTGTTCTTAATCATCGTTGCTATTAGTATGATAGACGAGGTAGTCATGAGCTTGCTCGCGTCCCATATACCTTGCCAACGTCTTTTCTTGAACATCGCGCAAATCCACCATAATCAATCCATCTAGAGCGTTATTGAATGCAGGGTCGACGTTGAAGCATACCAGCTTGCCATTGAGGCTTAAGTACTGACGCAGCAAAACGGGCACTCCTTTCCCTTCATCGATTCTGGCAATGACACGTGACAATAGCTGTAAATCACCCAGAGCAGTGAGCATGCTGGTGTTCCAGTCACGGTGGTGCTCAGGAAGTGGGTTAGAAGGTGTGACGTACTCTGCGCAATTGTTGTCGTAGTGGTGCAGTGTCATTGATTGAGCCAGTAATTGACGTGCAGTATCGCTATAATCGTTGCTAATGCTTACCGGACCAAATAGGTGAGTGTAATCTGGGTTTTGATGAACGAACGTTGCGATGCCTTTCCACAGTAGCAGTAGCGCGCTCATGCTCTTTTGATATTGATGTGCAATCACAGAGCGCCCCATCTCAATGGATTTACCCATTTGGTCGATAAAGCGTTGGTCATAGTTAAACAACGTTCGTGAATACAGACCTGCTACGCCGCGCTTTTCAATCAGTTGATCAACCAGACCTAAACGATACGCGCCCACCAAGCATTGGTTCTCTCTGTCCCACACAAACAGATGCAGGTAATCATGATCGAAATGGTCAATGTCTATTGCTAGTCCAGTCCCTTCGCCAACTTGTCGGAAATTGAGCTCACGTAGGCGACCAATTTCATGCAGTAGGGAAGGGATACTCTGCGACTCCGTGCAGTAAACATCGAACTCACCACTTGTTAGCAGCTTGGACTCTTTTGGTAAGTTGTTCAGCTCTTCAAGCAATTCGCCTACGGGTAACCCTGCCGCTATTGGAGAGAGCAGTTCTGATGAAGAAGAAGGCTTAACTGATTGGGTTTCACGATTGAGCAAGTAAGTGTTGAGCCGCAAATAGTTCACCACTTGATCATCGTTAAGTGTGTTGAGCTCTTTGAATTTAATCGCTTGGCCAAAAGACAAGTTGATGGTTTGTGCATGTTTGTTCAGTAGCTCCCGCCCGAGCATTAGGGTACGCAAAAGTGGATGGATTTTCCCTGCCATATAGAAGCGTTTCGAGTTCTGACCACTGATGAATACTGGAACTGTCGTTGCTTTGTTTTTGCGGATCAGGCTACTTACGCTTCGACTCCACGCTTTGTCTTCCAAGCGTTGCTGTTTGGCATCGACTAACTGGGAAACCTCACCGGCAGGAAAGACAAGCAATAAGCCGCCACTTGCGAGGTGTTTATTAGCCGCTCTGAGGGCCTTCATATTTGATTTGACGGCGTCTTTGCCTTCAAACACATCGACACCAATGAAGAGCTGATCTAACTCTGGTACGGTTTTCAGGTATTGATTGGCTAGAATTTGGATATCGTCTCGTACCATCAACAAGAGTTCGGCCAAGATGACGCCTTCCACACAACCAAGCGGGTGGTTCGCCACAATGACGGTAGCACCTTGTTTAGGCACTGAGTCGAGTGAACCATGAGCAATGCGATAATCGATACCTAAGATATCTAGCGTGAAGCGGAGAAAAGTTTTGGTATCGGCATTAACGGGGCGTTGGGCGTAGAACTTATCAAGTTGGTTTAAACCGGTTGCCCATTCAGCAACGTTTTCACCAATGCCAAACGGCGTTTTACGAGGGAGACGAAAAGGGGTTGAACTATCCATATTTACCTCAGCGTACAAGTTGCTGATTGGATAGTAGAAATTACAGATGACAGTTAAGAGGCAAAAGCATGAGCCTTTGGTGACAAACCAATGAAGCTTTATTGACTAAAGAAAACGGTATATCACTGTGCTATGAATCAAAACTCGCGTTATGTCTCCCTCTTAAAACAATAGATAGGCTATCTTATCTAGAACAAAGATTAAGCTAAGTTGATATTTATCAGGGGGAAATAATGGAACGAGTTTCCAATAAAGCAGCACTTTGGATTGGGCTAAGTTTGATACTTGGTCTTGGCATCCTTGGCTATTTTATGCAGCAGACGGCGGTGAAATACCGAGCCTATGAAAGAGTCGTGACAGTAAAAGGTTTGTCGGAGCGTGAGTATCCTGCTGATACGGTGATTTGGCCGATTCAATTTACTCTAGCGAGTAATGATATGGGGGCCATGTTTGATGAAATTGACCAGCAAACCCGTTTGATTTTGGACTTTCTAAGTGCCAAAGGGCTTCCTGAAACCAGCGTTTCCCTTTCTTCCCCAGCGGTCATTGACAGAAAAGCACAGCAATATGGGAGCGAGCAAGACATTGAGTATCGTTATTTGGCCTCGCGAACCGTTACGGTTTACAGCCAGAGTGTTGATGTTGTTCGAGCGGCAATCAATGAAATAGGTGAGTTAGGAAAACAAGGCGTTTTGCTTAACCAAGATCCTTATGCAAATCGTGTTGAGTACAGCTTTACTAAGCTGAATGATGTGAAGCCAGACATGATCGAAGAAGCGACTAAGAATGCGCGTGAAGTGGCTGAGAAATTTGCGAAAGACTCACAGAGTTCACTGGGTAAGATCAAACGTGCAACTCAAGGGCAGTTCTCGATTTATGACCGAGACAGCAACACGCCTTACATTAAGAAAGTACGAGTGGTATCGACGGTTCAATATTACTTATCTGATTGAAGTTGCGCTCGTATAGCCAATAGTTGGGCGCTCCATCACCCTCTGTTTGTAGAGTTATCTATGCTCTGTGGTAGGGAAATCAGTCTTCGATGACGCTATATACAAGTACTTTTTTATAAAACTAAGTTCTTAACAGTGATGAGGTGAGTTTGATAATAATCAAGCTCACTTGTTTCTTATGAGCGTAAGTTAGTATGACTTATTGCTAGAAGGAGTTAGTATCATGGCATACAAGCACTTTATTAGAGAACTACTGGGTTTAGCGATTGTTGTCTCTGTCGTCTTTGGCGTATTAGGCGTGATGTTAGAGCTCTTCGCACTGACGGCACTTTGGGAGCATCAGCAAACGATAGCCGATGTTTTCTTCCATGAATCTCTCTACTTCATCGTATTTTTAATCCCACCATACTTCCTCTGGAAGTTGATTAACCGACCTGAATTGGTTTCTGCTGACCAAGCTTATTTGGCAATGAAGTTAGAGGCTGAAAGTCGACAATGAGTCGATTTAGTGAGTAATGAAAAGAAGAGGCTATGAGAAAACATTAGCCTCTTTTCTATCTGATTCGTGGGGCAAAGTATTCGCTGCTTTATTGATTAAAAAGCTGCTTCGATTGTGCCTTTGAAAGTGCGATCGAGATAATCACGAATCGCTTGAGATTGATAAATAGAAACGAACTTTTTATACGCTTCATTATTTTTGTCTGCGTCACGAGTGGCGATGACCATGACTGCTAATGGGGCGTCTTTTGCTTCAAGATAGATACTTTGTTTCTTCGGATCTAAACCAGAAGACATTACGTAGTTCATTGTAATCGCAGCCGCGTCCACATCATCTAATGTTCTTGGTAGCTGAGCGGCATCTACCTCGACAAATTCAAATGATTTTGCGTTTTTTTTGATATCAGTTAGGGCGGCTTTATGGCCAACACCCTGTTTCAGCTCAATTAAACCTGCATCGGCGAGTAGCAACAGACCACGACCACCGTTGGTAGGGTCATTTGGAAGCGCTATACGTGCATTGTTTGGAAGCTCTTGCAGTGAGCGATACTTATTGGAATAAAGCCCCATACGCATAAGAATGGACTGACCAATTGATACTAATTGGGCGTTATGGCTACTGTTGAAGTTGTCTAAAAATGGCTGGTGCTGATAGCTATTAATATCGATGCTACCATCGCTAAGAGCGGCATTAGGTGTCACGTAGTCAGAAAACTCAATGACTTCGACATTCAAACCTTGCTTCGCTGCCTCCTTCGCTACCGCCTCGACTACTTGTGCATGTGGTCCAACTGTCGCGCCCACTTTAATGACAGAGTCATCTTTTTCTCCACAAGCGCTTAAGCCGACTACTGCCGTGAGAATCAAAGCTAGTTTCTTTAAGTGACCAATACTTTTCATTGTAGCTCCATTTTTGCTTTAGACGTCCATACGTTTATATGTCCATACTATCAGAAGTTGTCTGAGGGTCAATGGTTTAAATCACGAGCAGACATTTTGTTTCTATTGCTCGTATAGAAAGCCAGATAATAGTTAAAGAAGAGGGGAAGAAGAAAAGCTATTACGAGGTTAGTGACGAGTTACCGCAACCGAAACTGTACCCAAAGATATAAGATACAAAAAAGGCGTAGTAGGTATTAACCTGCTACGCCTTTCGAAATATGGTGGCCCCTCGCAGACTTGAACTGCGGACCAATCGATTATGAGTCGACTGCTCTAACCACTGAGCTAAGGGGCCTTAATAGGACAACGATTATAGGGGAAGCGTTGCAAGGTGTCTAGATACCAACTAGGGCAATTGCGCTTAGTTTTTATCCACTTAGAACCGTAGATAATAAAAAAGGTGACCTAAAGTCACCTTTTTTGATTTCTAAAAGCTTGTATGCGCTGCGATTATTCGTCTAGGAAGCTGCGCAGAGTCTCTGAGCGGCTTGGGTGACGAAGTTTACGTAGTGCTTTTGCTTCGATCTGACGGATACGCTCACGAGTAACGTCGAACTGCTTACCAACTTCTTCTAGAGTATGGTCAGTGTTCATGTCGATACCAAAGCGCATACGAAGTACTTTCGCTTCACGTGGCGTTAGACCTGCAAGCACGTCTTTTGTTGCCACTTTAAGGCTAGTTGCTGTTGCAGAATCTAGCGGAAGTTCTAGCGTTGTATCTTCGATAAAATCACCTAGATGCGAATCTTCGTCGTCACCGATTGGTGTCTCCATTGAGATAGGCTCTTTAGCGATTTTTAGAACTTTACGAATCTTGTCTTCTGGCATTTGCATGCGCTCTGCCAGTTCTTCCGGTAGTGGCTCACGACCCATCTCTTGCAACATTTGACGAGAAATACGGTTTAGCTTGTTGATCGTTTCGATCATGTGTACCGGGATACGAATCGTACGTGCTTGGTCCGCGATTGAACGAGTGATTGCCTGACGGATCCACCACGTTGCGTAAGTCGAGAACTTGTAACCACGACGATATTCGAATTTATCTACCGCTTTCATCAGACCGATGTTACCTTCCTGGATGAGATCCAAGAACTGTAGACCACGGTTGGTGTATTTCTTCGCGATAGAAATTACAAGACGCAAGTTCGCTTCAACCATCTCTTTCTTCGCACGGCGAGCTTTTGCTTCACCGATAGACATACGACGGCTGATGTCTTTAATGTTCTGTACGTTTAGAGAAGTCTCTTCTTCAATCATTTTTAGCTTAGCGATTGAACGACGGATTTCTTCTTCGTTACGTTTGATCTTTTCAGCGTATGGCTTGTCTGAAGCAAGAACTTCATCCAACCAAGCTTCACTTGATTCATTACCAGTGAACAGCGCGATGAATGATTTCTTCGGCATTTTGCCGTATTCAACGACAGACTTCATGATCAGGCGCTCTTGAGTACGAACGCGATCCATAGCAGTACGCAGTTCATTCACTAGGTGATCAAACTGTTTAGGCGTTAGACGAAACTCGCGGAATACGTCTAGCATCATTTCATTAGCAACGGTTGCTTTCGGGCTGTTATAGCCGTACTCGTTGATTGCTAATTGAAGATTTTGATAGGTGCTGCGTAGTTGGTTGAATTTCTCTAGCGCTAATTCTGGATCGATACCTACATCTTCTTCAGAATCATCTGAATCGTCATCGCTATCTTCGTCGTCATCAACGTCTTCATCGTCTTCTTCTTCTAACTGAGATTCAGTCAGTTCAGAACCGATGTGTGTTGCCGTTGGTGCAGCGGTGTCGTCAGCATCTGGATCTACAAAACCTGAAATTAGGTCTGTAAGACGTAGTTCTTCAGCTTGAACTTTGTCAAATTGCTCAAGAATGTACGGAATTGTGCCTGGGTATTCAGCAACAGACGATTGAACTTGGTTAATACCTTCTTCAATACGTTTTGCGATGTCGATTTCGCCTTCGCGAGTTAGAAGTTCGACAGTACCCATCTCACGCATGTACATACGTACTGGGTCTGTTGTACGACCAATCTCACTCTCTACGCTAGAAAGTGCAGCGGCTGCAGCTTCGGCTGCATCTTCATCGGTAATATTTGTGTCATCGTTCAGTGCTAAATCATCAGCATCAGGAGCAGTTTCTACTACCTTAATGCCCATGTCGTTGATCATCTGAATGATGTCTTCTACCTGTTCTGAATCTACGATTTCAGCAGGTAGGTGGTCATTTACTTCGGCGTAGGTCAGATAGCCTTGTTCCTTGCCTTTAATAACAAGTGACTTTAGCTGTGACTGCGGATTGTGATCCATAGACGGTATCCAACTTCGTAATCTGGTGAAGGAATCAGTATGCGAAATGCAAACCACTTACTATAACAAATTAAATCGTTGCTGACTAATTAAACAGGGTTACGCTTTTAAATCTAGCATAAGTGCTAGCAGCTCCCTTTTCTCTTCGGCTGATAAACCGACACTTCTTGCTTTGGCCTGCAGGTTTTCAATTTGTTTTTCTACGCACTGGGCAATAATTTTATCCAGTGAGTCTAAAAAGATTTCTTCTTGGTTGTCCTCATCGAGTGGAATGTCCCAACTCGCGAGACGAGACAGAAGGGTCTCATTTTGGCTGTTTCGCCAATGCTCTAATAATTGGCCTGTGTTGATATGGGGATGTGCTTGGCATTTATCAAGTACATCAACAAATAAACTTAGACCAGGAATGGGCAAATCTCTAACGCTAGTTAGATCTGGCACCATACTTACGTATTGTGGGTTTTGAATCAGTAACGCGATCACTTCTCGCATCGGCGTTCGCTTGATTTCTTTATGAGGTTGAGGCCTTTTATCCTCTTTACCTTGTTTTGAAATTAGCTGCTGTAGTTGGCGTTCATCAACCAAACCCAAACGGCGGCCAAGCAATTCTCTCAAGTATAGTCTTAAAGTGCCGCCAGGGACTTTATCAATGAGAGGAACCGCAAGAGTACTCAGTTTTGCCATGCCTTCTTTCGTGCTCATATCGACCTGCTGAGTCAATGAGCTGAACATGAATTCAGACAAGGGCATCGCATTAGACACTTGCTGCTCAAATGCTTGTTTTCCGTTTTGTCGGATATAAGAGTCGGGATCTTCTCCATCCGGCAAAAACATGAATTTTAACTGGCGACCATCCGTTAGGTAAGGCAATGCATTTTCCATGGCACGCCACGCGGCTTCACGGCCTGCGCGGTCACCGTCATAACAACACACGACGGTGCTTGTTTGCCTGAATAACACTTGCAAGTGATCGCCCGTTGTCGAGGTTCCCAATGAGGCAACGGAATAATCTACGCCATATTGAGCAAGCGCGACAACATCCATATAGCCTTCAACCACTAAAATTTGTGGTGGCTCACGGTACGCTTGTAGTACTTCATAAAGGCCATACAACTCTTTACCTTTATGAAATATCGGGGTTTCGGGTGAGTTGAGATATTTTGGTGTCCCATCACCTAATACTCGACCACCAAAGCCTATTACTCGACCGCGTCTGTCTCGAATAGGAAACATCACTCGACCACGGAATCGGTCGTAGCGGTTGCCTTTATCGTTTTCAATCAACATGCCGCCAGTGACGAGCATGTCTTGGTTTTCTTTATTCTGGCCAAAGTTCTTACGAACTAAATCCCATTCATCAGCCACATAGCCGATGCCAAACTTCTGGACGATTTCACCAGACAGGCCGCGATCTTTTAGATACTCAATCGCCACCTTACTTGCTGGCTGTTTGAGTTGGTTACGATAAAATTGAGCAATGCTGCCCATTAAGTCGTATAGGTTACGTTTTTCACTGCTGCTTGCTTGTGGGCCTGACTGAAACGAACCATTACCGCCGCTACGTTGTTCGCGAGGAACATCTAAACCCAAGTATGAAGCGAGTTCTTCAATGGCTTCGACGAATTCTAGTCGGTCGAATTCCATCAAAAAATCGATGGCATTTCCATGCGCGCCACAACCAAAACAATGGTAGAACTGCTTTTCTTGACTGACACTGAATGAGGGTGTCTTTTCGTTGTGGAACGGGCAGCATGCGCCGTAGTTTTTGCCTTTTTTCTTAAGTTTCACACGTGCGTCGATGATATCGACAATATCAAGTCGAGCTAGAAGGTCATCGATAAAACTGCGAGGGATGTGTCCAGCCATAAAACCTAACAAAAAAAGAAGATGATGAGTGGAGTGAATGCCTTAAAAGAATGAGCGTATTGCCCATTGATTTCATCCCATCCATCCAGATACAAACAAGCCGTGCGCTCCAAAGGATAGCACGGCTTGCTGCAATTGGGTGGGGTACCTTAAGCCAATTTAGCGCGAACTAAACCGCTTACTTTACCCATATCTGCACGCCCTTGAATTTGCGGTTTCAGAACGCCCATTACTTTGCCCATGTCTTGCATGCCAGCTGCGCCAGATTCAGCAATCGCGTTCTCGATGAGAGCCGCTACTTCTTCGTCTGTCAGTGGTTGAGGCATAAAGTCCTCAAGAACGGTAATTTCTGCTTGTTCCGCATCAGCAAGATCTTGACGACCCGCTGCTTCAAACTGCGCTACAGAGTCGCGACGTTGTTTAACCATCTTGGTCAATACTGCAAGAATGTCGTCATCGTTCAGAGTAATCTGTTCGTCAACTTCACGTTGCTTGATTGCTGATAGGGCTAAACGAATAGTACCAAGGCGCAATTTGTCCTTGGCTTTCATCGCTAATTTTTGCTCTTCTTTGAGTTGATCAATCAGAGCCATAACTAAATTCCTTTTGGAGCTCAGTTATTAGTACAGGCGAACGCGACGAGCGTTTTCGCGAGCTAGCTTCTTAGCGTGACGCTTTTGAGCTGCTGCTTTAGCGCGTTTGCGAACTGTAGTTGGTTTTTCGTAGTGCTCACGACGACGCACTTCAGAAAGGATACCTGCTTTTTCGCAAGAGCGCTTAAAACGACGTAGAGCAACGTCGAACGGTTCGTTTTCACGTACTTTAACTACTGGCATATGCCTTTCACCTCAGGGGTTATTCGTTAACGCTGGTATTCAACAGACCAAATCACAATTGTTAGGTCTCTTACCAGCTTGATCAAAAATGGTGCGGAATTTTAATCCGATCACAACTACTTTGTAAAGCCTTTTGTCGATTATTGTCTGTACAAAATTTGTTTGCAGCACCAAGGCGAGGTAATATGACGCCCAAATTTCCTCTATACAGAAAGCATACTGAGAAAACCATGCGCATTATTGGTATTGAAACCTCTTGTGACGAGACTGGCATCGCAATTTATGACGATGAAAACGGTCTCTTGTCACACAAGCTATATAGCCAAGTAAAACTGCACGCAGATTACGGCGGTGTGGTGCCTGAGTTGGCTTCACGTGACCACGTAAAGAAAACCATTCCTCTTATTAAAGAGGCACTAAAAGAAGCGAACTTAACTTCAAAAGACATCGATGGTGTCGCGTATACCGCGGGGCCTGGTCTTGTTGGGGCGCTATTAGTGGGTGCGACTATCGGTCGCAGTATTGCTTATGCTTGGGGAGTGCCAGCGGTACCTGTTCATCATATGGAAGGTCACCTATTGGCCCCAATGTTGGAAGATAACCCTCCACCGTTCCCGTTTGTGGCGGTATTAGTATCGGGCGGTCACTCTATGATGGTGGAGGTGAGAGGCATCGGTGAGTACAAAATTCTAGGTGAGTCGATTGATGATGCGGCGGGCGAAGCGTTTGATAAAACAGCGAAGCTAATGGGTTTGGATTACCCAGGCGGTCCACTATTATCTAAACTGGCGGAAAAAGGTACACCGGGCCGCTTTAAGTTCCCGCGCCCAATGACGAATGTGCCAGGTTTGGACATGAGTTTCTCTGGTCTAAAAACCTTTACGGCTAACACGATTGCTGCAAACGGTGATGACGAGCAAACTCGCGCGGACATCGCATTGGCATTTGAAGAGGCTGTGTGTGCTACGTTGGCTATTAAATGTAAGCGCGCGCTTGAGCAAACAGGCATGAAACGCATTGTTATTGCTGGTGGTGTGAGTGCTAACCGTCGTTTGCGAGCTGAGTTAGAGAAGTTAGCGAAGAAAGTTGGCGGCGAAGTTTACTACCCACGTACTGAGTTCTGTACAGATAACGGTGCGATGATCGCTTACGCAGGCATGCAGCGCTTGAAGAATGGCGAAGTGGCTGATATGTCAGTAGAGGCTCGTCCACGTTGGCCAATTGATCAACTAACACCTGTCGCTTAATCAAATTTATGCGGTAAGTTTGAAACCGGTTCTGTGTAATAAAGGTCTCTGCTCCTCAGAGGCCTTTATTTTTAATTATTCAATGAACCGCCTCGTTTTACATTCTGACTGATGCGATCAGTTCGCTATTGTTTCAGTGCTAGGATGACGTGGAAGAATAAGAAATGGATATAACAATGAATAAGTTTGAAATTGAAGGTCAGCAACTTGCTTATCTAGATAAAGGTGAGGGCCCTGTGCTTCTATTTGGTCATAGTTACCTTTGGGATCGCCAAATGTGGGCGCCACAAGTTGAGGTTTTAAGCCAGTCATTCCGTTGTATTGTGCCAGATCTTTGGGCACATGGTGAATCGGACGCTGCACCTGCATCGACACAGTCATTGGCCGACTATGCACAACATATGCTGGCATTGATGGATCATTTAGATATCGAAGAGTTCTCGATAGTGGGCTTATCTGTTGGCGGCATGTGGGGAGCAGAGCTAACGGCTCAAGCGCCGCAACGTGTTAAGTCACTGGTATTGATGGATACCTTCATTGGCTGGGAGCCAGAAGTTACGTATAAGAAGTATTTTGCAATGCTTGATACCACCAGCCAAGTCCAAGCAGTGCCTGCGCCAATTATTGAAGCCGTTGTGCCGCTGTTCTTTGCCAACAACGTCAATCAGGATAACCCTGAACTTGTCGCTTCATTCAAACGCAGTTTAGAAGAGCTGAACGGTGAGCGTGCGGTGGAAGTAGCTCGCATAGGGCGTATGGTGTTTGGTCGCCGGGATGTGATTGAGGATTCGGAAAAATTTGCTCTGCCGACGTTAATTGCAGTGGGCTGTGAAGATAAACCACGTCCAGTTTTTGAATCTTATTTAATGAAAGACTGTATCACAGGCAGTGAGTTGGTGGAGATTCCCCAAGCGGGACACATCAGTTGTTTAGAGCAACCTGAGTTCGTCAACCAGATGTTGTTGAACTTCCTGAATCGAGTTCATGCGTAACCAATACATCCTTCTTTAAACGAAAAACTCGGCATTAAGCCGAGTTTTTTTGTGTCAGTTTTTTCTCGCCGATTTTTGGCTCGTCGCCAGACAAAAGCCGACGAATATTTTGATGATGCTTAAATACGATTAAGCAGCACAGCATAGCAACAGGTAACGTGTATTGCGGTTTAAACATCCAAGTATAAAACGGAGTGACCAAAACCGTGACGAGAGCCGCTAAGGATGAATAGCGGAATAGCGCGGCTACTGACAGCCAAGTTAACATTACCAATCCAGTTAAGTCCAAACCAATCGGAGCGATAGCGCCAAGCGCGGTTGCGACACCTTTTCCGCCTTTAAAGTGGAAAAAGATGGGGTACATGTGGCCAAGACAGGCAGCAATGGCGATGACGCCAAGAATGATAGGGTCGATACCAAGAAAGTATCCGCCCCACACGGGGATAGTGCCTTTGAGCATATCGCACAACAAGACTGAAACAGCGGCTCCTCGTCCGCCAATACGCAATACGTTCGTTGCTCCAGGATTGTTAGATCCCACACTGCGTGGGTCTGGCAGTTTTAAGAGTCGACAGATCAAAACCGCACTGGAAACCGAACCTAATAAATAGGCGGCCATTGTCATTATCAGTGCCAGTGCGTCCATAGAAGTCCTTGATGGATTGGAATTTAATGCTCGGTTCCCGCGTAGTTGCTATCATACCCCGAATTTACATAATGCAGAAATCCTCACTGTGATAGAGCTTGCATTATGTAATTTCTTGTATATAAAGATGCTTTCGCAGTTTATACCTAAGTAACATTGTGATGACCAAAGTAAATGTTACTTAGGTATAGAATACTACGATCAAATTACCCCTCACGGGTATCCGACCTCTGTAATAGAAGGACATAAGATGGCTCTGGATAAAGTTTTTATTGAACAGTTAGAAGTAATCACCACCATTGGCGTGTACGACTGGGAACAACAAATCAAACAAAAGTTGGTTCTAGATATTGAAATGGCACACGATAATAAACCTGCGGGCAAAAGTGATGATGTGCAAGATGCACTGGATTATTCGCAGGTGAGTGAGGCGGTACTTAACCACATTGAAAATGGTCGTTTCTTACTGGTCGAGCGCGTGGCTGAAGAAGTAGCAGAGCTTATCATGCAGCGTTTCTCTGTGCCTTGGGTGAAAATCCGCCTAGCGAAGCCTGGCGCCGTGCCGCAAGCACGTGCTGTTGGTGTGGTGATTGAGCGAGGCCGAGCATGATCACCACCTATATCGGTGTTGGGACGAACGTAGAAAGAGAGCAACATGTGCTTGCTGCGTATCAGGAGCTGCAACGGCTTGGAGAAAATCTCCTCGTATCACCGATATATGAATGCGAACCTATTGGTTTTAGCAGTAAGAATTTCTACAACTTTGTCGTTGCAATGCGTACCGAGTTGTCATTAGAAGAGTTGAGCCATCAACTACGCGAGATTGAATTTAAATGGGGACGCGAAGAAAACGCGCAAAAGTATCAGGATCGAACACTGGATCTCGATATAGTGTTGTTCGGTGAGCGCGTCTCCAAGAAAAAACCTGAGCTACCTCGCAGTGATATCTACAAATATCCTTTTGTCACAAAGCCGTTGTATGATCTCGAACCGCAATTAGTGATCCCAGGCGATGGACGCACAGTCGCAGACATTTGGCATGCTATGCAGCCAGTCGATTCGCTCAAACCCGTTTCCTTTCATTTTTAATTTGAGTTGTTTACATGAGTTATTTTGAAGCCTTTATTTTGGCTCTGATTCAGGGGCTGACAGAGTTTTTGCCTATCTCAAGCTCTGCCCATTTGATCCTGCCTTCCGCTATTTTAGGATGGGAAGACCAAGGTCTGGCCTTTGATGTTGCTGTTCACGTCGGTACATTAATGGCTGTCGTGATCTATTTTCGTCATGAAGTAATCACTTTGTTTCAAGCGTTATTTGCTTCGATCTTTAAAGGAGATCGCAGTAAAGAAGCTAAATTGGCTTGGATGATCGTGATTGCGACGATTCCAGCTTGTGTGTTCGGTCTATTGATGAAAGACATCATTGAAGTGTATCTACGTAGCGCTTACGTCATCGCGACTACCACGATCGTATTTGGCTTGTTGCTATGGTGGGTAGACAAAAACGCTAAACTCGTTGCCGATGAATACCAAACGGGTTGGAAGAAAGCTGTATTTATCGGTATTGCTCAAGCCTTAGCGATGATTCCTGGAACTTCACGTTCAGGGGCGACCATCACAGCAGCGCTTTACCTTGGCTTTACTCGAGAAGCGGCTGCCCGATTTTCGTTTTTAATGTCGATCCCAATCATTACATTAGCTGGTAGCTACTTAGGCATGAAGTTAGTGACCAGTGGTGAACCTGTCCATGTTGGTTTCTTACTTACTGGCATTATCACATCGTTTATCAGTGCGTACATCTGTATCCACTTCTTCTTGAAGATGATTTCACGCATGGGCATGACACCGTTTGTGATTTACCGTCTCATTTTGGGCGTCGGTTTGTTCGCTTTTCTATTAAGTGCATAATTGATGCTAACGAAAAACGCCCGCGAAATCCGCGGGCGTTTTTGTTTGTTCGTTACTTCTTAAGTACTGCTTTCACTGCTTCAATACGTCGTTTTTCTTGCTCGTCACGAATCGCAGGGCCTTTAAAGCCCTCTTTGATTATGGTTTGAACGTCAACTGCCGCTGCTGCTTGGTAGGCTTGCCTAAAAATATCCGCCTGTGGATATGGTTGCGTTTCCAGTCCTTTACGACCAGCGTGATCCGCTTGGCAGCAAAGCAAGATATCTTGCAGACGTTTGGACTTACGCCACCCATCAAGCTTATTGAGTATTTTAATTATGGTTTGTGGTTTAAGTTCAGCCGCGCGATGAATATTGGAGTGCTGTTCGCACACCATCAAGGCTAAATCACGAAACTCATTTGGTACCCGGACACGTTCGCACAGCTTTTTGATCAGTTTTAATCCTGTATGGCAATGCATTTTGTGGCTTGGCCATTCGCTCTCTGGCGTCACGCCCTTACCCAAGTCATGCACTTGGGCGGCAAACCTGACGGGGAGTGAGTTACTCAATTTTGCGGCTTGCTCTGCCACCATCAAAGTATGGATGCCAGTATCGATTTCTGGATGCCACTTCTCAGGTTGAGGTACGCCAAATAGTGCATCAATTTCAGGTAACACCACGGTTAATGCACCACAGTCTCGTAGAACCGATAAGAAAATATCAGGGCGAGGAGTAGAGAGAGATTTATGCCATTCTTGCCAAACACGCTCGGGAGTCAGTGTGCTCAGCTCTCCGGACTCTGCCATGTGACGCATTAACCGCATGGTTTCGTCGGCAACCGTAAAGTTTAGATCAGCAAGCTTCGCTGCGAAGCGAGCGACACGTAAAACGCGTAGAGGGTCTTCAATAAAGGCGTCTGATACATGGCGTAGCAGTTTATCGTTGAGATCTTGCTGGCCACCATATGGGTCATGGATCGTGCCATCACTCTCCATTGCCATCGCGTTAATGGTTAAATCACGACGTATCAAATCTTCTTCTAAGGTGACGTTTTGATCGAAGAAACATTCAAAACCAGTGTAACCAGAACCTGACTTTCTCTCTGTTCGTGCAAGGGCATATTCTTCTTTACTTTTGGGATGCAGAAATACAGGAAAGTCTTTACCAACGGCGGTGTATCCTTGGGACAGCATCATCTCGGGCGTCGCGCCTACGACCACCCAGTCGTTGTCATAACTATCAATTCCGAGCAATTTATCTCGAACTGCGCCACCTACTAAATAAACTTGCACGAATTACCTCTTAATTTATGGATATGCCGTTGGACATTGTAGCAAGCAATGGTACTTTTCTTTACTCCTAAGAATAGAAGAAGAGCGTTTATACCATGTCTGACTATTCCCAGGTGGTTTTTTAGCTGGAGAGCCTAATGTATAAGGACTTTTTTGGGTTTGTCGAACAACCATTTTCGATTGTTCCAAACTCACGTTATTTGTATTTAAGCCAACGTCACAAAGAGGCAATCACACATCTCCAAGCTGGGCTAGGCGATGGCGGTGGCTTTGCTATGCTTACTGGCGAAGTAGGTACAGGCAAAACGACCGTCGCAAAAGCGATGCTGGCGAATTTGGGTGATAACACCAAAGCGGGTCTTATTCTCAATCCCACGTTTTCGAGTAGAGACTTGCTCGAAGCCATTTGTGATGAGTTCAAAATCACCTATCCGCCAGATGCAAACCTCAAACAGCTAAACCAGGTTATCCATCAATATTTGCTGCGTAATTATCGTTCAGGCTGGCAGACATTGCTGGTCATTGATGAGGCTCAACACCTTGCTGCCGACGTTCTAGAGCAGTTGCGATTGTTGACCAACTTGGAAACCGATACCAGAAAATTGCTCAAAGTGTTGTTGGTCGGGCAGCCTGAATTGCAGCGGTTATTACAAACAACACAACTACGCCAACTTGCCCAGCGTATTACCGGGCGTTATCACCTGTTGCCGTTGGATGAAAAAGAGACAGAAGATTACATCGCATTTCGACTACATACAGCAGGTGGCGACCAGCAACTGTTTAATCGTGCTTCTTGTAAACTTATAGCCAAATACAGTCACGGTATACCGCGGCTCATCAACCTTATCTGTGACAAATCCCTCAACATTAGTTATCACCAGGGTAATGTGGTTGTGGATAAGCAAACCGTTCAGCAGGCCTGTGAAGAGGTGATGCAGTTTCAGGCAGATATTTATCAGCAAGATAAAAAAGAGCGCCGGACTTTCCGTTGGCCTGCTTGGGGCTCTGTCACGGTAGGCCTTATTGCTGCATTAAGTACGGGGTGGGCGGTCGTGAATTATATGCCAGCTCAAGCGACGTCAGTGTTGACACAAGTGAAGGAGCCAAGAGTAGAGCCAACACCAACCGTCGTAAGCCAACAGTTAACGGATGAGCAGCGTGATTTATTGTTAACACAAAAACAGTCGAACCTTGCTGTAAATGATTTGTATCGTTTGTGGGGGTATCAAGCATCGGTTCGCGATAATCTTTGTTTGTCAGAACCGCAGTCGACTATGCGTTGTGAGCGTAAAATGGCGACTTGGCCGCTGTTGATGCAACAAAATCGCCCTGTGATCTTGGAGTTGAATTATCAAGGTGATGTTGGGTATGTCATTCTATATGCCGTCGGTAATGACCAAGCTGAAGTGCTCAATGGCAAGCAGCGTCTGCGTCTGCCAGTTTCGTGGCTAAAGCCGTTGTGGCAGGGCAATATTATCGAACTGCGGCATGCTCCGCTGAATGAAACATTACGGTTAGACATGGAAGGCCCTGCGATTGAAGTATTAGACCGATTATTAGCAGAAGCGGTGAGTGAGCCACTGCTTGAAACGTCTATTTTTGATGGTGCGATGAAAGAGCGAGTCGAGTTATTTCAACGTTGGCAAGGAATTGGTGTCGATGGTATTGCAGGTAAGCGAACGCTAGACCGACTTCAGCAAAATGTTCAGCCAGATGCGCCTCAACTGGCGAGAATCGAGAAGGAGGACGCATAATGTCAGCTGTGAAACATATAGGTCTGTTCTTGCTGCCAATCACTGCTTCTGCTATTGGAGTCGCTTGGTACTTAGATCTCTTTGCACCGAGTGTTGAAGTAGATACAACGTCCCTGATAGAAAAGGTCGAAGTGGTATCACCTTTCAAAGTATTAGACTATCCAGAGAACACCCAGTTGGCCCAATTGCCAAGAGAGTGGCCAAGTGCAGAGCTATCGCGTGATTTTGGTACATTTACCACCCCCGATGAATACACGAGCCATACACCAAGCAGAGATGAAACACGCAACTCAGCATCAACCCAAACGACTTCTGCTGCTGAAGAGGACCTCGGGTTGTCTTTGGATGATCTGGATTTATCCTCATTATCTCCTGATTTAGCTAGGAAGGTCGAAAATGCCTTATCCCGAGATGATGACAATTCGTCATCACAAACGGCACGCGTGAACGATTTAGAGCGCAACGCTCACCAGTGGCAAGGGCGTCTACCTGCGCTTAATTTGCAAACCCATATGTACGCTAGTGATGAAAATCGCCGTTGGGTGAAAATTAACAATGTTGAGTATCATCAAGGGGATGTCGTTGATGATCAGGTCACTCTAAGAGAAATACAACCGCAAGCGGTGATTGTTGAGTTCCAAGGTGAGCAAATTCGTATACCAGCGTTGTATGAGTGGAAAGGGTAACTCTTGTAGAAACACATCAAGCCAGCGAAATCATATCGCTGGCTTTTTATTTTGCAGAGCATCTTTTGCATCTATTCTGGTGATGATTTTTAGATACTCAAACAAGCAAAATATAGCTTTTCTCAGTCGTTTAAATAGCACCAATATCATTCATCTATTGATAGCGCGATTCCAGTCAGCGTTGTGTAAAAAGACACCATCTTCACGAACTTCGGAGTAATGACTTGGTCCACGTTAGACCCCATCACATAATAGGAGTCTAAACAGAGACACATGCGTATTCTGATTTTTTCTTTAAGTATTGTTGCATCGACAAGCTATGCAGCAAAGCCAGACCCATTCCCAGTTACACCAGATAGTCGCGGGCAAGATTTCATGGTCAGTGCGACGAATCCTTACGTGAGCAGTACCGGTTACTCAATATTGAAAGAAGGCGGTAACGCTGTTGATGCTATGGTCGCGATGCAGATGGTGATGTCTGTCGTTGAGCCAGATATGACCGGAATTGGCGGCGGGACTTTCGCGCTGTTTTATCAACATGACGAGAAAAAATTTCTGGCCCTTGATGGTCGAGATGAAGCGCCCTCTAGCGCGAACCCTGAAATGTTTGTTGAGAATGGGGAAGTACTCAGTCGCAACGAAATATTAGGCCCTCGTTCTGTTGCGGTTCCGGGCACGTTGCGGTTGCTTTACACCACTCATGAACAATACGGCAAGTTGCCATGGGCAGAGCTGATTAAGCCGGCGATTACATTGGCGAGCAATGGGTACGCGATGAACAGCTACACCTACGACATCGTAGTAAGAGAGCAAAGCCGACTTGAGCAAGATCCGGAAGTGAAAGCCTTGTATTGGCAAGGGGATGATATTAAGCCGACGGGAACCTTGATGAAGAACCCTAAGATGGCTGAGACGCTGAGGAAGATCGCGCAACAAGGCGATAGTTACCTTTATGGTGGTGAGCTTGGTCAGCACATCGTAGAGACGGTTAATAGTCGTATTGATGACCAACACGAGAAGTTGTCTTTAGAAGATTTTAAACATTACCAAGTGAAGCAGCGTGACATCATTGAGAGCGACTACCGTGGGAATAAAATCGTCTCTTTTGGTTACCCAGCTTCGGGTGGTGTGATGGTCGCTCAGAGTCTTGAACTGCTTGCACCCTATTACATTGCCCATATGGCGAAAACGGATGTGGAACCTTGGCGTCTCATGACTGAAGCGATGCGAATTGCAAAAGCCGATCGTATTGCGTATGCCGGAGATCCGGATTATGTGGAAGCGCCAGTTGAACAGTTGTTGTCTAAAGCCTATCTAGATCAGAGACGTGATTTAATCCCCGATAATGGCACTTCAGAAGAGGATCCAAAAGCAGGACAGATAACGCAAACTCAGTATGCGCAATATCAAGGCTTCGAGAGCAAAGATACAGGGCATATTTCTATCGTAGATAGAGATGGAAATGCAATAGCGATGACTAGTACGGTAGGAACGGGTATGGGCTCGGGTGTGATGGTCGATGGCGTTATCTTGAACGCGCAGATGGCTAACTTCTCACCTCAGCCAACGGTTAACGGCAAGCCTACGCAAAACTCAATTGAAGCGGGCAAGCGTCCACGTTCGGCTATTACGCCATTAATGGTGATGGACAGTGATGATAACTTGCGTTTGGTGGTTGGGTCACCAGGTAGTTCACAAATCCCGGGGTATGTACTCAAAACCGTGGTTGGGGTGCTGGATTGGAATTTATCAGCGCAAGAGGCTATTGACTTACCAAACATCCAGTATGGCACTAAGATAGACCGCACCAAGTCTTATGACCCGACTGGTTTGCTGGTGGAAAAGAAAACGTTCGCAGAAATGTTGGTGCCTGAGTTTATGGAGCTTGGCTACCCAGTGCACGTTATTCCAGTGGTAAGCGGTTTGAATGCAATTGAGCTAAAAGATGGCAAGCTTTATGGCGCAACGGATCGTCGTCGAGCCTCTAGTTCAATGGGGGAGTAGTACTCACTTCTATCAAACGAAGCAAATTAAAAAGCCAGTCAATATCGACTGGCTTTTGCGTTCTTTTTAAAGATAAAAGCGTAAGGGTTTATGCCCAACCCGCAGGAGAGCGCTTTCTACGAGGCATGACATGCGGAAGAATCAAACCAAATAGTAAACCTAAACCTGCAACACCGCCGCCATAAGTGAAGTACTTAAGCAGCATGTCATCTTTTTGTGTATCCAGTTTTGCGCGTAGCTCGCGGTTTTCTGTTTCAACAGAAGTAAGCTGATCGCTGATCTCAGAGTATTTATTTTCTAGATCTGAAATTTGTTGGTTACGTGTTTCGAGAGAGGTAACAAGACCGGCTTTCTCTGCATCAGAAGTTTGACGAGCATTAGCAAGCTGCTCTTTTACTTCGGCTAGCTCTTTCTCAATGCGAGGAAGGCGAATTGCCATGCTCTCTTGGTTTGTCACAAACTTGCTTTGTACCCAACCAGTGCGACCACGGTCATCACGAACTTGCGTATAGCCAGTATCTCGGTTGGTTTTAATCAGTTGTACTTTAGAACCGGCGTTAACACTACCAATAATACGGTAGGTGTTATTTGGACCTGAGTGCATAAAAGTGAAGAGGTCATCAGAAATATAACGGTCTGCTGCTAGGGCCGCTGGCGCTGCTAGCAAAGTAAACAAAACCGTGATGATTAGTTTTTTCACAGTAAATCCCTTAACGATTTTTCTTGGAGACAGCGTTGGCACCGAATGATTGGAGCCGGAAATAGACGAATAGTATGCAGTTTCAAACCTCGGTGCAACAAAGAAGGGAGGCAAAGCCTCCCTTTCTGTGCGTTTGAGTCAATAATGACAAAGCGCTTACATTCTATTGACGAGTGTCTTAAGCGAACATCGCTTGAAGTCCGTAGAAGAATACTACGGCCAATAACGCACCCGCTGGTAGTGTAACGATCCATGATGCCACGATGTTACGAACTACGCCTAGGTTCAGTGCTGCGATACCACGAGCAAAGCCAACACCGAGAACCGCACCAACCAATGTTTGAGTGGTTGAAATTGGCAGGCCTGTACCAGACGCTAGAACTACCGTACATGCTGTTGCTAGCTGTGCTGCAAAACCGCGGCTAGGCGTTAGCTCAGTGATGCCAGTACCAACGGTTGCCATTACTTTGTGACCCAGTGTTGCAAGACCGACCACGATACCAATACCGCCAAGAGGTAGAATCCACCAAGCGATGGTGCTTTTCGTGCTGATTTCGCCCATGTGTTCAACAGTCGATACGACAGCAGACAGTGGACCAATGGCGTTTGCAACGTCGTTTGAACCGTGTGCAAATGCCATCGCACAAGCGGTGATAACCATCAGAACGCTGAAGATACCTTCCACGCCAGAAAAGCTGCGGTCTTCTTCGCGATTAGCGAATTTTTTCTGGATGTATACGTAGCCGCCAATCATCACAAGTGCTGAAACTGCTGCTGCCCACATCCAGGCTTCACCATTGGTCAGGTGAAGACCAACGTGTTTTAGACCTTTTTTGATGGTTACAAGTGCAATCACCATTGTTGTGATGAACATGTAAACAGGTACAAAACGTTTCGCGTTAAACAGAGGGTTCTCAGTATCAAAAATCAGGCGCTGTGCGCTGACAAAGATAACGTAAGCAAAGAAACCTGAAATCACTGGCGTAATAATCCAGCTACCAACAATGCCTTGAACGCTGCCCCAGTCAACCGCTTCAGTACCTACTGATACGCATGCAAAACCAATGATTGCACCGATGATTGAGTGAGTCGTTGATACTGGCCAGCCCATGTAAGAAGCAAGAAGCAGCCATGTACCTGCTGCTAAAAGCGCAGACATCATGCCGTAGACAAGAACATCTGGTTGACTAGCAAATAAAGAAGTTTCGATTACACCTTTACGGATAGTGTCGGTTACTTCACCGCCTGCAAGGTAAGCACCTGCAAATTCGAAGATCATCGCAATGATGATAGCTTGTTTTACAGTTAGCGCTTTTGAACCTACAGATGTACCCATCGCATTAGCAACGTCGTTCGCGCCAATACCAATCGCCATCATGAAACCAAAAATCGCTGCAACAATAATCAGGACAGTGCCGTAGTTCGCAAGGATATCCATCGTAATACCTAGTTGTTTTATAACAAGCGGAACAAAATTTTACGCGCGCCAAACCATAAGACGATGAAAATAGTCATCGTCCCTATGACACGTGTTAATTATGCTCTTCGTTATGTCGTTAACTTTATGTTTTAAGATCGAGATAGCATGACTTCCAAACGAGCACCTACGCGCTGCGCTTGGTCGGCAATACCACCTACCCATTCAAGAATCTTGTATAGGAACATGACATCGATAGGGTTCATGTCAGCTTCAATCACCATCAACTGTTGGCGAAGTTCAATCTGCATGGCATCGGTATCATCTTCGATAACGTCTAATTGATGAATCATTTCAGCGACGAGCGTCACTTCACGGCCTTTGAAGCCGGTTTCTAGCAATTCATCAAGTTCATTGATTACCTTTTGCGCCTGATCGGCAGCATCAAGACAACGTTGAACGTAAGCGAGGAAGTTTGGTTGGAGAGCCTCAGGGATGACAAGTTGACGACCATATACACGGCCAGCAATGTCTTTTGCCAGGTTTGCAAGTTTGTCCTGTTGAGTCAAAAGCTCAAGCATGTCAGTACGGTCGACTGGCATGAACAAACCGCGAGGCAGTTTTAGACGGATTTCACGTTTCAGCACATCCGCTTCTTTCTCTAGGTGAGAAATTTGTGCACGGATTTCTGCTGCTTTTTCCCAATCACCCTTTGAAGATACTTCAAAGAATTTCACCAAGTGTGAACAACATTCGTTGACACACACAACGTGGCGTTGCAAAGGCTTAATTGGGGACTTTGCAAATAACCCCATAATTGTATTTACTGGCATGGTCATTCAACCTAATAACTATAACCTTAAAAAAACATACACCATTTCTGAGTGCTTGGCGAAATGTTGAACGATGGCTATAAAGGCGCGCATGGTAACGCATTAAATCGCTCATTAAAACTGTTTTAGATCATCATTCCGACGATATTTCTCTCTTGCCGTGTGAGAAATTACGCAATATCCTGTTTCTATCTGCTTTGAAAGGTATAGCTATGGAAACCGAAATAGAACTGAAGTTTTTTGTTTCTCCTGAATTTTCAGAAACTTTAAAAGAAAAAATTTCTGAGACAAAAGTACTTCAGCATAGTTGTCGTGACTTGAGTAACACCTATTTTGATACTGCCGATAAATGGCTTCGAAAGCACGACATTGGTTTAAGAATTCGCCGTTTTGATGATGTATTCGTCCAAACCGTAAAGACAGCAGGACGCGTCGTCGCAGGCTTACATCAAAGACCAGAATACAATGCTGAGCACACTAGCGACGAGCCTAATCTGTCGCTTCATCCTCTAGATATTTGGCCTCCAGGTAAAGATGCAGAAACGCTGCAATCCGAGCTTATGCCATTATTCTCGACCAACTTCACACGTGAACAATGGCTGATTGGCATGCCCGATGGCAGTCAGATTGAAGTTGCTTTTGACCAAGGCTTAGTTGTAGCCAAAGGTGAAGACGAAGAAGAGAAGCAAGAGCCAATTTGCGAAGTTGAACTGGAACTTAAGTCTGGCCAAACCGAAGCTTTATTCACACTGGCACGCAGCTTTTGCGAGCAAGGTGGTATGCGCTTGGGTAACTTGAGCAAAGCGGCGAAAGGTTATCGACTTGCAAGCGGTTATGCGGGTGATGAAGTAAAATCATTGGCACTTGTGGACAGTAGTCCGACGGATACCGTTGAATTTTGCTTGATCAACTCTTTAGAGCACGCTTTGTCTCATTGGCATTATCACGAGCAAATTTATGCTGAGCGTGACAGCGTGGAAGCACTGCGTGAAATCAGTAATGCCATTCGTTTCATTCGTCAAACATTGACCATTTTTGGCGGGATTGTCCCTCGTCGCGCGAGCGCGATTCTGCGCCAAGAGCTTAAATGGTTGGAAGAAGAATTGAGTTGGTTGGATGAGCATGCACACCTTGAAGAGCTTTTAGATGACAAAGGCAATGTGCTGCGCAAGTTGGATGCACGTAAGTTCTTAGTATCTGAGTTGACTCAGCAGTTACAAGAGTTGCCAAGCCGTGAAGAAGTGCTAGGGTTGCTCAATTCCGCGCGTTACACAGGGTTACTGCTGGATCTAAGCCGCTGGATCTTAGCGCGCGGTTGGCAGCCATTTCTTGATGAAAAAGCACGTGAAAAAATGGCAAGTAATATCATGCCGTTTTCAGTTACTCAGCTCGATCGCACTTGGGCTGAGCTAATGGAAGCTTTCCCAGCAGAGCGCGATTTGACGGCGCAAGAGTACGTTGATCAGCGTTATCGCTTATTGCGTAACCTCTATACTGGTATTGGTTTCGCGAGTTTGTATAACTCGGATGAGCGTAACAGCTTCCGTTTACCATGGGCGGATCTGGTGCATGGTATCGATGATCTGCTAATGCTGAACCACTTGCTCCCGTTGGTTGATATGCTGGAAGACGCAGAAAAAGAGCAGTTAGAACGCTGGTTGCACCGTCAAGAGCGCTCAATTTTGCATGCAATGGATCAAACCCGAGCGATCAGTGTGGAAGTACAGCCTTATTGGCGTGAATGATCGTTCTGGTGGTAACGACAAAAAAATAGGACCGCATGGTCCTATTTTTTTGTCTCTGTTTTACGTTGTTGTAGCTCTTTTTCCATGAAATCGAGTCGTTCTAGTATTTGCGCTTGTTGGGTTAGGAGCTGCTCGAGCATACGTTCTTTATTGATTGAACTGTGCGTCTGTTGTTTCGTTGGAGCAGTAAGGATAGAGGTGATAAGACCCGAGATCATACCAAAGATACCCACCCCGCAAACAATGATGATGACAGCCAAAAACTTTCCTATGGAGGTCACAGGATAATGATCGCCGTAACCAACCGTTGAGATCGTTACAAATACCCACCACAAAGCATCGGCGCCAGTGCGAATATTCGCTTCTGGGTTTTTCGCTTCGATAAACAGCATTGCACTAGAACCGAGCGTTATGAGGATAACCATCAATAGCAGTATAGAGGCGACCGTAGTTTCGCGGCGGTTTTCTTTGAGCTGATGCAAAATGAACTTTGACGAACGCAGTACTAATACCACTCGCATAATATGAAAAATACGAGCAAAGCGCAGGGGCTCTATCAATGGGATGCTCGCCACGAAATCTATCCAATGACGTTTAAGGAATAACCAGCGATCTGTGGACCGGATCAAATCAATGGTGAGCTGTAGTAGAAAAATACTACAGATTATGAAATCCAGACCGATAAGAACTTGACGGGTTTCGTGATCGATCGGGAAAAACAACAAGCCAGAGATCACAAATAGTGCCATAAAAGACAATATTAGTGACAACAGGCCCATCGGTCGTGTGCTGTCTTTGATATCATTGTTTTTCATACGAAGCTCAAAATAAATCGCGTAACCACGCAAAGCGCGAACATAACTATAAGTAATATAAAGATTATAGATAAAGACTATATAAGACTCGGTGGAGAACTGACAATGGAAAAGCTGGCATTTAAGCCATGGGAAAGGGTCATATCCGACATTCGACTGGTGCCTAAAATGGTCATGTTGATGGTCTTCAGTACTGTCCTGATCGTGGCAAAACAACTGTGGGACGCAAACACTTTTTACGACTCACTTTTAGCGGCGACACAAAACGCGCAAGTTGCCCAACAGCATTATGAAGCATATTTAACGCAAGTTGCTTGGCAAACCGCCTTATTGATTGTGGTTTTTGTCGTGCTCTTATTAGCGGCGGCTAGAGTGATGTTGCGTCAAACACAGTATCTGAGCGACGCGATCAAACTGATGGCGAGCAAGAACCTCTCTGTTCCATTTGGTATGGATTGTAAAGATGAATACGGAGACGTGGCACGTGAATTAGAAAAGACACGTCGACAATTGCACGATGTTATTCAAATGCAAATTAATGCGTCTGATGAATTATCAACGCTCACCGAAGTCATGACGCTGAGCATGTCGGAAACGAAGGAATCGGCGCAAGAAGAGTTTAACGAAATTGATCAACTTGCTACGGCGATGAGTGAAATGTCGTCGACGGTCCAAACGGTTGCGGAACATGCCCAGACGGCATCTTCTCTAACAGAGCAAGCTTCCGCACAAGCAATTTCTGGTCAGCAGTTCTTGCAAAGTACAATGGCGAAAATGAGTGAACTTTCGTCGGATATCGCTTCATCGGCACAAGCGGTTAACCAAGTTGAAGAACGTGTTGAAGCCATTGGTAGCGTTGTAGGGACGATTCAAGGCATTTCTGAACAAACCAACCTGCTTGCACTGAATGCGGCGATTGAAGCGGCGCGAGCTGGCGAGGCTGGGCGGGGTTTTGCTGTGGTTGCAGATGAAGTTCGTAACCTTGCCCAACGTACACAACAAGCGACGGTAGAAATTCAAGAGATGATCGCACAGCTGCAAACCAGTGCTGAATCTGCGGTAGAACTCATGGAAAAAAGCGTTGTAGAAGCGGCAGATGGAAACGAGCTGGTTTCTAATGCTGGATCTGAGCTCGATGGTATTGTTGGGCAAGTGACGCAAATCAATGACATGAACTTCCAGATCGCGACGGCGTCTGGTCAGCAAAGCAGTGTTGCAGAAGAGATGAGCCAAAACCTCACCAATGTACGTGAGTTGGTTGAAGCCTCAGTTGTTGTTGTTACCGAGCTGCTAGAAACCTCTGAAATGATGCAAAATAATGCAGGTGAGCTAGACAAGAAGATCAAATCTTTCCAAGTTTAATATTCGATCCCGAACTTTTGATAAAACGCCCACAAACCTTTTGTGGGCGTTTTTATTTGCTTTCAGTCTGGTATAAAGAATGAGTTACCGTGCTTTTCAAACAAGGAAGAAAAATGCAGCTGCCTTCGCCACTGATTTCTATCGCTGAATCTGCCGTACAAAACGCCCAAGACGCAGGTTATTTTCCCCTTTGGCCCGATGAGGTTGCGCAGCAATTTCGTTATGTGGCGGGCTTAAGCCAGTTTATAACTGAAGCCATTCATCGCGATGAAGTCCTAGCCCGTGAGTTGCCAAGTATGTTAGCGCAGCCAAGTCGTCAGGAGTCTTACCGCTCACGCCTTGCTGAACTGTTGGAACAATGTCCTGATGAGATGTCTGGCCATCGCGTGTTGCGTCAGTTTCGCAACCGAGAAATGGTGTACATTGCGTGGAAGGATTTCACGCATGCATGGTCGCTAGAGACGTCTTTAAGCCACTTATCTGAGTTGGCAGAAGCGATGATTTTTGAAACCTATCAATGGCAATATCAAGTGTGTTGTCAGGAGTGGGGCACGCCAACAAGTGAGGACGGTGAAGTGCAGCCGATGTTAATTATCGGTATGGGGAAACTGGGTGGTGGCGAGCTAAACTTTTCTTCCGATATTGATTTAATTTTCACGTACCCAGAGAATGGCGAAACCCAAGGCGCACGCCGAAGCATTGCTAATGCCCAGTTCTTTACTCGTCTTGGTCAACGCATCATCAAAGCGCTCGACCAACAAACCTTCGATGGTTTTTGCTACCGCGTCGACATGCGACTTCGCCCATTTGGAGAAAGTGGCCCCTTGGTAATGAGCTATGCCGCACTTGAAGATTATTACCAAGAGCAGGGGCGAGATTGGGAACGTTACGCGATGATCAAAGCTCGGGTGATGGGATGTGAGATGTACCCGCAGTATCAAGAGCTACGCCAAATGCTGCGCCCTTTTGTTTTTCGTCGTTATATTGATTTCAGTGCGATTCAATCTTTGCGACGAATGAAGTCGATGATCAGTAGCGAGGTTCGCCGCCGAGGGTTGAATAACAACATTAAGCTAGGTGCGGGTGGCATCCGAGAAATTGAATTTATCGCTCAAGTTTTTCAATTGATTCGAGGTGGTCGAGAGCCTTCTTTGCGTAATCGAGGGCTGTTGGAAACGCTGCAAGGCATTGAAGAACTGGCATTGCTTACTCCAAAAGAAGTCAGCGATCTAGAAGCTGCATACAAGTACTTGCGTCAATTAGAAAACTTGTTGCAAGCAATGGCGGATAAGCAAACCCAGACGCTGCCTGATTGCGAAACCGAACGCTTAAAGCTCGCCACTGCGATGAAAATGAGCTGTTGGGAGCAATTAATTGAGCAAACCCAGCAGCATATGGCAAATGTTCACCAAGTTTTTGAATCACTAATTGGTGATGATGAAGAAGACGAGGGGACTACTGTTGCTCGTCATTTTCATGAGCTATGGGATATGGCCGACAAACAAGATGTTCTTGAGCATATCTTGCAGCAGGATATTCAGATTGAAGACTTTGCTTCATGCGCGAAAACCATCATCAACTTTAAAACCGATCTGGCCAAAAAAACGTTAGGCCCACGTGGACGCGAAGTGCTCAACCGTTTGATGCCGAAAGTGTTTCATGCGGTCTTTGCCCATCCTGATGCACAGTTTGGTTTATCTCGTGTACTTCATTTGCTACACAACATCTGCACTCGCACAACTTACTTGGAATTATTGGATGAGCATCCAGCGGCTCTGGTGCAGCTCGTACGTTTGTGTACCGCAAGCCCAATGATTTCAGAGCAGCTGTCTCGTTATCCTATCTTGCTTGATGAGTTGATCGACCCTGCGCAGCTATACAATCCCATTCCATTAGACAGTTACCGTACAGAGCTGCGTGATTATTTGGCGCGTATTCCTGAAGATGATATGGAACAGCAAATGGAAGCGTTGCGTCAGTTTAAGCAAATTTGTATTTTGCGTATTGCAGCGGCAGATATTGCTGGCGCATTGCCAGTGATGAAAGTGAGTGACCATTTAACTTATTTAGCGGAAGCTATCGTGGATGCGGTGATCAGTCAGGCTTGGTTGCAAGTGTCTGAAAAGTACGGCGAGCCAACGCATGTGAAAGATCGTGAAGGTAAAGGCTTTGCTGTAATTGGTTATGGTAAAGTCGGAGGGTGGGAGCTCGGCTATAACTCCGATTTGGATATTGTCTTCATGCATGACTGCCCAGTCAATGTCTACACTGACGGCAAAAAAGAGATTGATGGTCGTCAGTTCTACCTTCGTTTAGCACAGCGTATCATTCATATTTTCTCCACTCGCACCGCTTCCGGTATTTTATACGAGGTCGATACCCGATTGCGTCCGTCCGGTGCATCGGGTTTGTTGGTTAGCCCAACGGACGCGTTCGACGACTATCAACATCAAGACGCGTGGACATGGGAGCATCAAGCACTTGTCCGCGCGCGCATGATTTATGGTGATGAACCACTGGCGAACGCATTTCACAATACGCGGGATGATGTGTTGTGCAAAGCACGCGATCAAGCTGAACTGAAAAAAGACGTTGTCGAAATGAGAGAAAAAATGCGCGGTCATCTTGGGGGGAAAAAGCCAGGCCGCTTTATGCTCAAGCAAGATGTGGGTGGGATTACCGATATCGAATTTCTCGCTCAGTACCTAGTGCTCAACTATAGTCACGATAAGCCGAAATTGACGCGTTGGTGTGATAATGTGCGCATCTTTGAAACGCTCATTGCGCAAAATGTCATGGACGAAGACCAAGCAATGCAGTTGATACGTGCCTACACGACAATGCGCAACGAAATACACCGCCGAAATCTACTCAATTTAGACGCTGATGTGGTGGAAGATAAGTTTGTTGCCGAAAGGGAGTGGGTAAAACAGGCTTGGAATCAGTGGTTCAGTTAAGACCATATATTTAGCCTCGATAAGGGCTGTGATAAACTCACTTCGATTTAATTTTTGGAGACCAACAATGAAACCAATTCTACCTGATTACAACAGCGCTGGTGTGCTCATCATCGGTGATGTCATGCTAGATCGTTACTGGTATGGCCCAACCGGGCGCATTTCTCCTGAAGCGCCGGTTCCTGTTGTAAAAGTAGAAAACAATGAAGAGCGTCCTGGTGGTGCTGCGAACGTTGCGATGAACATCGCATCACTAGGTGGCCATGCTCACATTGTTGGTCTTACTGGGGAAGATGAGCCTGCAAAAGTGCTGACGGAGACGTTGAGCTCGCTCAATGTGAAGTGCGATTTCGTTGCACTGCCTGATTACCCAACGATTACGAAGCTTCGCGTAATGAGCCGTGGACAACAGCTTATTCGTCTCGACTTCGAAGACAAGTTTGAAAACACAGATTCTGCGCCAGTGTTATCACGTATGGATGTCGCACTGCCAAACGTTAAAGCCGTGATTATGTCTGACTACGCAAAAGGCTCGTTAGAGCATGTTCAGGCATACATTCAAAAAGCGCGCGCAGCAAATATTCCGGTTTTCATTGACCCGAAAGGTGCGGATTTTGAACGCTACCGTGGCGCAACACTTCTTACGCCAAACATGAAAGAGTTCGAAGACGTTGTAGGTAAAGTGAAATCTGACCAAGAGCTAGTAGAGAAAGCACTGGCTTTGGTTGAAGAGTTTGAATTTGAAGCGCTTTTAGTGACACGCAGCGAAAACGGAATGACCTTGATTCGTCGTGGTCAGGAACCGTTCCACCTTCCAACTCAAGCGAAAGAAGTGTACGACGTGACAGGTGCGGGCGACACGGTTATCTCTGTATTGGCAGCGTCTGTTGCCGCAGGCAAATCATTTGAAGAAGCGTGTGCACTAGCAAACGCAGCGGCAGGTGTTGTAGTTGGTAAACTAGGCACGTCAACGCTTTCTGAGATTGAATTAGCAGAAGCGGTACATGGCAGCCAAGACACGGATTACGGTGTGATTTCAGAAAAAGCACTGATCGAAGCGGTGAAAAAAGCACGAGCTCGTGGCGAGAAAGTCGTTATGACAAATGGCTGCTTTGATATTCTGCACGCTGGGCATGTGTCTTACTTAAACCATGCTGCTGAACTGGGCGATCGCCTAATCGTTGCGGTAAATACCGATGAGTCAGTAAAACGCCTTAAAGGCCCTGGTCGTCCGGTAAACCCAACCGATCGCCGCATGGCGGTGTTGGCAGGTTTGGGCGCTGTGGATTGGGTTGTACCATTTAGTGAAGATACGCCGCAGCGTTTGATCTCAGAAGTTCTACCAAGCTTGCTAGTAAAAGGTGGTGACTACAAACCAGAAGAGATTGCTGGTGGTAAAGAAGTCATTGCGGCGGGTGGTGAAGTTCGTGTATTGAACTTTGAAGATGGCTGCTCGACCAGTGAAATCATTAATGCAATCAAAGGCGGTAAGGGCTAAGGCTGCTGTTTGTTAGCATTGAAATGCTATTTGCTCATAAAGGTCGCTAAGTGCGGCCTTTTTGATACTTGTAGTTCAGAGGCACTTTTAAGCTCTGAACTACAAGTAATAAAAAACGCCAGCTGATAACTCAACTGGCGTTTTTTATTTATTAAGACCTGAAGTATTCAGTTCGCGGTTATTTTGCCGCTTTCAAACCTGCATCAACGTCCAAGATGTCTTGTTCGCTTAGCGTACCAACTGCTTGGCGTAGCTGAAGAACACTTAAAATGTAGTCGTAACGAGCGTTCGATAGGTTTTTGTTCGCATCGTATAGACGACGAGTCGCGTCCAGTACATCAACGATAGTACGAGTACCTACATCAAAGCCAGCTTCTGTTGCTTCTAGTGCAGAGCGTGCAGAAATAACCGCTTGCTCATACGCACGTAATGCGCCGATAGAGGCGTTAATGTTGTTGTTTTGTGCGCGAACATCTTTGACTACGCTACGGTACTGTGCTTCAAGATCTTCGCTTGCTGCCACGTACGCGTATTCAGCTTGTTTGGTTTGAGAGGTTACGTTACCACCTGTGTATAGCGGTACAGCAAGGTTCACACCAATATTGAAGTTGTCTGTCGTGTTGTCACGAGAGCTATGAGAAGTATCACCGTAGTTGTAACCACCGTCTAGAGAGAGCGTTGGTAGGTGGCCAGAGCTTGCTAGTGAAATATTGTCACGCGCAATGTCTTGAAGAATACGTGAAGATAGCAAGGTCAGGTTTTTGGTTTTTGCTTCATCAATGAGGGATTCAGCTGGTACGGTCGATGGGCTAGCAGTGAAGCGGCCAGTGTCCAAAATGTTGAGATCTTTGTGCTCTTGGCCTGTAATTTCACGCAGTGACTCGTAGCTATTAGTTAGCGCGTTTTCTGCCAACACTTCGTCCGCTAGCACTTGGTCGTACTGAGCTTGTGCGTCATGCACGTCAGTGATTGCAGACAAACCTACTTCAAAACGCTGTTTAGTTTGCTCAAGTTGACGGCCAACCGCGGCTTTTTCTGCACGTACGAAAACAAGATTATCTTGTGCGCGTAGAACTTCAAAATACGCTTGTGACACGCGAAGAATCAGTGCCTGTTGCGTCGCTGCGTAAGTTGCGTCTGCTTGGCGAGCACTTTTCTCAGCAGTATCTAGAGAGATCCAAGATGCGCGGTTGTAAAGTGCTTGTGAAAAGCTAACGCCAGCGGTTAGCGCGTTGCCATCGTTTGATACGTCGCTAATTAGATTTGAATCGTATTCAGTATCACCACGAGTTAAATTGTAACCCGCAGTAAGGTTGATCTGTGGTAATAGAGCACTACGGCTTGAGGTGATTGCTTCGAAAGCTTGGTCACGTTGTGCTGCTACACTGAGCAATTGTGGATCATTTTGTTTTGCCAAGTCGTAGATTTCAGCCAAAGAGTCTGCGAACGCAGACGTACTCATGCTACCTAGCGCTGCACTGATAAATAGTGGAAGCAATTTTTTCATTTTCTATTCCCGCGGTCCATAGATTGGTTAATTCTCAGTAGTTTAACTCAATTTGCACGATATTTACTCTAAAGTTTGCACTTTTTTACACGTAATTATCCACTTGTGCAATAAATTTTTAGCGAAGACTTAAATTAATTTGTAACTATTATACAAAAAGTTGAGCCAAGTCCTTTGAGCAAGCGAATAACAATGAGTAAACTACAGGATTCACTCAGAGAGGTGTTGAATGCAACAGCGTGACAAACAACAACAAGATTTTACTTCGCGAGATGTAAAAGTCATCTCGAAAGAAACCTTATTTGAAGGTTTTTTCAAAATGGTGAAATACCGCTTTCAGCATAGGCTATTTGCTGGTGGTTGGAGTGGAGTTGTCGAACGAGAAATGTTCGAGCGTGGTCACGCAGCAGCGATGCTTCCTTATGATCCAAAGACGGACCAGGTCGTAATCATTGAACAGATTCGTATTGGCGCGTTGGAACATGAACACCCTTGGCAGCTAGAAATTGTCGCCGGTATGATTGACCGCGATGAATCAGCTGAAGCCGTAATTCGTCGAGAGGCTGTCGAAGAAGCGGGGATTCAGGTGGGGCGCGTTATACCTGTCACTTCTTATTATCCTTCGGCTGGTGGTTGCTCGGAAAAGCTAGACGTCTTTGTTGGTGAAGTGGATGCGTCTAAAGCGCACGGCATTCATGGTTTAGACTATGAGAATGAAGATATCCGAGTTCATGTCATGAGTCGTGAAACGGCGTATCAATGGGTGAAGGACGGGAAATTTGAAAATGGTGCGTCGATTATTGCGTTGCAATGGCTGCAATTACACCATCAAGAGTTAAAGTCAGAATGGGGACAATCCCAAACGGTGGAGAGTGAGTAATGGCACAATTGGCTGAAAAACAACAATATCATGTTGATTTAGCTGGTCTTATGAGAACGTATGAGACCAACTACGCTAAGTTGAACGCCTTATTGCCTGCTTCTGCCGAAGTTGGGGATGTACGTTGCTACCAAGCGGCGAACATGGTTTACCAATTGACCGTGAATGAAATCACAAAATACACCACAGTTGTTGAGATATGTCAGAGTGATGAAACGCCAGTGTTTCCTTTACCGACGATGTCTGTCAGGCTTTATCATGATGCGAGAGTAGCCGAAGTATGCTCAAGCGGAGAGTTCTCTCGCATAAAAGCTAAGTATGATTATCCCAATGACCAACTGATGCAGAAAGATGAAAAGCATCAATTAAACACATTCCTCGGTGAATGGCTGACGTTTTGTTTACGAAGTGGTATCAGTAGAACACCACTTGCCTTCAATTGATCGTCACGTCACTAAAGGAAAATAACAAATAACGATATAGTGGACGAATCAGGTTTTCATTTTGCAATCATCTAGTGACAGCATCAAACTTTTACAAATTACGGATACTCATCTGTTTGCTGCCGATGAGGGAAGTTTGCTAAGCGTAAAAACAGTCGATAGCTTCAATGCTGTTGTTGCTGATGTTTTACGCCGCAACGTGGCGTTTGATTACATCTTGGCGACCGGGGATATTTCCCAAGACCATAGTGCAGAATCTTATCAGCGCTTTGCCAACGGCATTGAACCGCTAGAGAAAGACTGTTTTTGGCTACCTGGTAATCATGATTACAAGCCTAATATGGGCAGTGTTTTGCCTTCGCCACAAATCAAAGCCGCAGAGCATGTATTGCTTGGCGAGCATTGGCAGTTAATTCTTTTAGACTCGCAAGTGGTTGGCGTTCCTCATGGGCGCTTGAGTGATCAGCAATTAACGCTACTCGAAGAAAAGCTAGCCGAACACCCAGAAAGACACACACTTGTTTTGTTGCATCATCACCCGTTACTGGTGGGAAGCGCGTGGCTTGATCAACATACTTTAAAAGATGCCGAAGCGTTTTGGCAGGTTGTCGAGCGTTTTGATAACGTGAAAGGCATTCTCTGTGGCCATGTTCATCAAGATATGAATGTGCTTCACAAGGGTATTCGAGTGATGGCAACACCCTCAACTTGTGTTCAGTTTAAGCCTAACTCGGATGATTTTGCCCTTGATACCACTTCGCCTGGTTGGCGGGAGCTGCAACTACACGCTTGTGGCGATATTACGACCCAAGTAGGTCGGCTTCCTGATGGCCAGTTCCAACCAGACTTCTCTTCTAACGGCTACTAACGCGCCCGAGCTCTCTGTTCGGGCTCGCTTTTTTGTGCGAGATATCTATGAGTAAACCTTCACTTCTTCTCTATATCCATGGCTTTAATAGCTCTCCACTCTCCATGAAAGCGAATGTGATGAGAGCCTACTGCGAGCAACATAGGCCTGATATTAAGGTGATTGTTCCCCAGTTACCTTGTTATCCTCAGCAAGCGGCGAAAATGTTGTTGGATATTATCGAGCAATATAAAGACGACTATAAAATTGGTCTAGTGGGCAGCTCATTAGGCGGTTTTATGTCAACGTGGCTAAATGACAAGTTTGGGTTTAAAGCGGTAGTGGTCAACCCCGCAGTCAAGCCTTATGAGTTGCTAGTAGATTATTTGGGTAAGCAAACTAACCCATATACGCATGAAACCTATACACTTGAAGCTTGTCATATTGACGAGTTAAAAGCTCTTGATGTACAAAGCATCGCGTCGCCACATTCTTTTTGGTTATTGCAACAAACAGAAGATGAGGTTTTAGACTATCGACAAGCGGTAGATAAGTTTGCAGACGCTAAGCAAACAGTAGAACAAGGCGGTGATCACAGTTTTGTAGGCTTTGAGCGTTATCCTGCACAGATTATCGAATTTCTAGAACTGTAATTCGAAAGCGATTGGAAAAGGCTCATAGTTTTTATTGATATATCCAACCGTTTCTTGACATGGGCGGTATGCTTTCCGACTATGTTTTGCCAAAAGATCTTAAGGGTCGAGGACCCTGGCTACTTTGTTATGCATCATGTTTACAAACTCTTAGTGATGTGAACAGGGTGGCTTTTTCGTTTCCTGAGTATGGGTACGCCCATTGGTGATACTCAGGCAACAAGTAAACTTTGAGAATAATTCCGTATTATGACTGAACAATATAATGCTGGTGCCATTGAAGTACTGAATGGCTTAGAGCCAGTACGTCGCCGACCAGGGATGTATACGGATACAGCGCGCCCAAACCATTTGGGCCAAGAAGTTATCGACAACAGTGTCGATGAAGCGCTAGCCGGACATGCCTCAAAAGTACAAGTCATCCTACATGCTGACCAATCACTCGAAGTGATCGATGATGGTCGAGGCATGCCTGTTGATATCCACCCAGAAGAGAAAGTATCAGGCGTAGAGCTAATTCTATGTAAGCTACATGCGGGTGGTAAGTTCTCTAACAAAAACTACCAATTCTCTGGTGGTTTGCACGGGGTAGGTATATCTGTAGTAAACGCGTTGTCAAAACGCGTTGAAGTAACAGTTCGTCGTGATGGTCAAGTGTATGAAATTGCATTTGAACACGGCGAGAAAGTGTCTGATCTGACCGTAACTGGCACATGTGGTCGTCGCAATCGCGGTACCAGCGTACATTTCTGGCCTGATGCGAAGTACTTCGATTCGGCTAACTTCTCTGTGACGCGCTTAGTCAACAACCTGCGCGCAAAAGCGGTTTTGTGTCCGGGCTTAGAAATCACATTAACCGACAAAGTTAATGGCAAAGACTATAAGTGGTACTACGAAGACGGTCTTAAAGACTATCTTGCGGAAGGTGTAAAAGGCTATCCAGTTATTCCTGAAGAACCATTTACTGGTGAGTTCTTGGCGGATACTGAAGCGGCAAACTGGGCGGTAATTTGGCAGCCAGAAGGCGGTGAAATGATCACCGAAAGCTACGTTAACCTAATCCCAACCGCTCAAGGTGGTACGCACGTTAATGGTTTACGCCAAGGCTTGTTGGAAGCGATGCGCGAATTCTGTGAGTTCCGTAATCTATTACCTCGTGGTGTGAAGCTAACGGGTGATGACGTTTTCGACCGCTGTTCTTACGTGCTGTCGGTTAAAATTCAAGATCCACAATTTGCAGGCCAGACCAAGGAACGTCTCTCTTCTCGTCAAACCGCGGCATTTGTCTCTGGCGTTGTAAAAGATGCGTTCAGTCTTTGGTTGAACGAAAAGCCTCAGCTCGCAGAGCAATTGGCAGAAGTCTGTATCGCTAACGCGCATCGTCGTATGCGAGCGGCGAAAAAAGTCGTACGTAAGAAAGTGGCTTCTGGCCCGGCACTGCCAGGTAAGTTGACCGACTGTTCTGCACAGGACTTAAGTCGCACGGAAATCTTCTTTGTGGAGGGTGACTCTGCGGGTGGCTCGGCAAAACAGGCACGTGACCGTGAATTCCAAGCTGTGATGCCACTGCGTGGTAAGATCTTGAACACGTGGGAAGTCTCTGCCGATCAAGTTCTTGCGTCTCAAGAAGTACACGATATCTCAGTTGCTTTGGGTATTGACCCAGATAGCGACAACCTCGAGAGTCTTCGTTACGGTAAGATCTGTATCCTTGCCGATGCGGACTCGGATGGTCTTCACATCGCAACGCTGCTTTGTGCTCTATTTACTCGTCACTTCCGCGCACTAGTGGAAGCGGGTCATATCTATGTGGCGATGCCGCCTCTGTATCGAATCGACTGCGGGAAAGAAGTGTTCTACGCCCTCGATGATGATGAAAAAGATGGCATTTTAGAGCGCTTGTCGAAGAAGAAAGCCAAAATCAACGTGCAACGATTCAAAGGTCTGGGTGAGATGAACCCACTTCAGTTGCGTGAAACCACCATGGATCCGAACACGCGTCGCTTAGTGCAGTTAACCATTGACGACTCTACGGCGACCATGGAAATGATGGACATGCTGCTAGGTAAAAAGCGTGCAGATGACCGTCGTTCTTGGCTACAAAACAACGGCGACTTGGCAGAGGTGTAACGGATGTCTACAGAAATTACCTACGATGGCGTCGAACAATTGCCAATGCGCAAGTTCACTGAAGACGCTTATCTGAACTACTCGATGTACGTAATCATGGACCGCGCCTTGCCATACATTGGTGATGGCTTAAAGCCGGTTCAACGACGCATCATTTATGCGATGTCAGAGCTTGGTCTCTCTGCATCAGCAAAATACAAAAAATCTGCACGTACCGTTGGTGACGTGCTAGGTAAATACCATCCGCACGGTGATTCAGCGTGTTACGAAGCGATGGTATTGATGGCTCAGCCATTCTCTTACCGCTATCCATTAGTGGATGGTCAAGGTAACTGGGGTGCGCCAGATGATCCGAAATCATTTGCGGCAATGCGTTATACCGAAGCAAAACTGTCTAAGTTTGCTGAAGTATTGCTTGGCGAACTTGGTCAGGGCACGGTTGAATGGCAACCTAACTTTGATGGCACAATGAAAGAGCCACAAATGTTGCCAGCACGTCTGCCTCATATCCTGCTTAACGGTGTAACCGGCATTGCCGTTGGTATGGCAACAGACATCCCACCGCACAACGTTCGTGAAATCGCAGATGCGACTATTCATTTGATCGACAACCCGAAAGCAGAACTGCCGGACGTGATGCAGTATGTCAAAGGTCCAGATTACCCAACAGAAGCAGAAATTATCTCGCCGCAAGCGGATATCGAGAAGATTTACCGCAACGGTCGTGGCAGCATCAAAATGCGCGCGGTTTGGCATAAAGAAGGTTCTGATATTGTTATCACTTCTTTGCCTCACCAAGTATCGGGTGCCAAACTGCTTGAGCAAATCGCTAACCAGATGCGTGCGAAGAAGCTGCCAATGGTTGACGATCTTCGTGACGAATCGGATCACGAGAACCCAACGCGTATCGTTGTGGTGCCTAAGTCAAACCGTGTCGATTGTGACTTGTTGATGAACCACTTGTTCGCATCAACGGATCTTGAGCGCAGTTACCGCGTTAACTTGAACATGATTGGTTTGGATAACCGTCCTCAAGTTAAAGGTCTGGTGCAAATTCTATCTGAGTGGATCGAGTTCCGTCGTACGACTGTGCGTCGTCGTCTACAACACCGCCTAGACAAAGTAATGGCTCGTCTACACATCTTGGAAGGTTTGTTGGTTGCTTACCTCAACCTAGATGAAGTGATTGAGATCATCCGTACTGAAGACGATCCAAAAGCTGTGCTGATGGAACGCTTTGGTATTACCGATATCCAAGCGGATGCAATTTTAGATACCAAACTTCGTCATCTAGCAAAACTAGAAGAGATGAAGATCCGTGGTGAGCAAGACGAGCTAGAGAAAGAGCGTGAGAAGCTAGAACAGCTACTCGGTTCTGAGCGTCGTCTGAACACACTACTGAAAAAAGAAATCAAAGCAGACGCAGAGAAATACGGTGATGACCGTCGCTCTCCAATGGTTGAGCGTGCAGAAGCAAAAGCGCTGACTGAACGTGACCTCGTACCAAGTGAGCCAATCACGGTTGTGCTTTCTGAGAAAGGTTGGATTCGTCACGCGAAAGGCCATGACGTGGATGCCGAAGGCTTAAACTATAAGTCGGGTGATAAGTATTTAGCGCATGCTCGAGGTAAGAGTAATCAGCCTGCGGTATTCCTAGGTAGTGACGGTCGAAGTTACTCTCTGGAATCGCACTCACTGCCTTCTGCTCGTAGTCAAGGTGAGCCGATTACCGGTCGCTTGAATATTACGGCTGGTAGCAGTATTCGCCAAGTCATCATGAGTGAAGAAGATCAGCTGTGGCTGGTGGGTTCAGATGCAGGTTACGGCTTTGTATGTAAAGGCGCGGACTTGCTGTCTAAAAACCGCAGTGGTAAAGCGCTCGTCACTTTACCTGCCAACTCTGAGATCATGACGCCAAAAGAGATTGAAGATTTAGACTCTGATGAAATCTTAGCAATCACTAACCAAGGTCGCATGCTGCTGTTCCCAATCAAAGACTTGCCACAACTGGCGAAAGGTAAAGGGAATAAGATCATCAACATTCCTGCTGCTAAAGCAAAAGAGCGAGAAGAAGTACTATCTCACTTAATGTCTTTACCAAAAGGTGCATCGTTAACGCTGTACGCGGGTAAGCGAAAGTTGGGTCTTAAACCGTCTGACCTTGATAACTTCCGTGGCGAACGTGGTCGCCGAGGTGGGTTATTACCGAGAGGTTTGCAGCGAGTCACTCGCATTGAAGTTGAGCTGGATGATTCCGATACGACGGAAACACCGAGCGATAGCGAGTAACGCACAAATAAAAATCCCAGCCAATGGCTGGGATTTTTTATGCTTCTTGCTTGTCTTCAGCAATGGTGACTTTCAAGGTCATCTCTTTTCCTTTGCGAATGATACCGACGTCCACGGTGGTGCCAGGACGTAAATCGGTGACGATATCCATAACGCTCTGACGCCCCTGAACCTTATTGCCATCAATACTGATAATGATATCTTGTTTTTGAAAGCCAGCCGCATTGGCTGGGCCATTTGGATCAATACCAAGTACGACAATACCACCTATGTGTTCATTTCCAAGTAGGCGAGCAGTGACCGCATTAATGTCTTGGCCGTCGATTCCAATATAACCACGAATCACGCGGCCATCAGCGATGATTTTCTGCATGATCTTACTGGCTAGCGGCGCAGGGATCGCAAAAGAAATACCGTAAGTTTCTAAGTCTGTCGCTTGCTGAAAAGAGGCGGTGTTAATGCCGACGAGCTCGCCTTGTGTGTTCACTAGGGCTCCACCAGAGTTACCTTCATTGATGGCGGCATCGGTTTGAATGAATGCTTGACGACCATCGCTAATAGATGAACGACCTGTGGCAGAAATAATGCCGAACGTTGTGGTTTGTCCAAGGTTGTATGGGTTACCGATGGCTAGTACTACATCGCCCACTTGTGGTTTGTAATTAGAGTTCAGAGGGATTACGGGCAAATTCGAACCTTCGACACGCAGCACGGCTATATCAGTACGTTTATCTGTCCCTACGAGCTGAGCCGCTGCGGCTCTGCCGTCTTGTAATGCCACAACAATTTGATCAGCTTGAGCAACCACATGATAGTTAGTAATGATGTAGCCTTTCTCACTAACAATGACACCTGACCCCAGGCCTTGAGTCGAGAGTTTACTGCGATCATTCTCAACATACTTACGACTGTAGATGTTTACCACTGCAGGCGCTGCTCTTCGGACCGCTTGATTAAACGTCAACTCGACTGATGCGATATTAACAGGTTGAGGATCAAGCGCGGCAGGAATTACGTTGTTGCGCAAAGATGGAACCGCCAGTAATACCACTGCGGCAGTAGCCAAGCCTAAAAAGACAGAACGTAATAAAAAGCTGAGCATATCCTCTCCATGCGTGAGCGCCAAAATGGCATCGAAGATGAAGAATAGCATTACATTGAAAAATAACAAAAGGGCAGCACGTCATCGCGCTGCCCTTTTCATTAGTTATTGAGCGATAAGGAAAAGTGATCGAGCCTTATCACTCAGCATTATGCATCGAAAACCTTATTTTCTATCACTTTGAAAGTGGTTAACGAATGACAAGATAAATAGTACGTTCACCACGTTGAATATTAAGAGCCAGTACACCTTTGTGTTTCTCTACGATTGTACGAAGCTCGGCAAGGTTTTTCACTCGTTGACGGTTCACACCGATAATAATGTCACCTTGTTGTAATTGATATTGAGCCGCTGGAGAGTTATCTGCAACGCTCGATACTTTAACACCTTGGATTACATCACTTGGTGTTGTATTGCTTAATTCCGCCCCTTTGAGTCCCTCATGTAATGTCTCCGCTTTAGCTTTCATATTCGTAGATTCGCCAAGCGTTACATCAAAGGTTTTATTCTTACCATCTCGAACCACACCTAATGTGATTTCTTTACCTGCGCCCAGTGTTGCCACTTTTGCGCGGAGCTCTGAGAAAGTATTAATCGCTTTGCCGTTCACCGATACAATTACGTCACCGGCTTTTAATCCTGCTTTATCGGCTGCGCTGTCCGGTACGACTTGACCAATAAAGGCACCTTTACTTGACTCGTAACCCAATGCATCAGCTAGCTCAGAGGTTACTTCGCCACCTTGCACACCCAACATGCCGCGTTTGACTTCACCAAACTCTAGAATTTGATCAGTGAGGTTTTTCATCATGTTTGATGGAATCGCAAAACCAATACCTACGTTACCGCCGTTAGGGCCTAAAATTGCAGTATTAATACCGATCAGCTCACCATTAAGGTTGACCAATGCACCACCAGAGTTACCGCTGTTAATTGCGGCATCGGTTTGGATGAAGTTTTCGAAGTTTTCAACGTTTAAGCCGCTACGACCAAGGGCTGAAACAATACCCGAAGTCACAGTTTGACCGAGTCCAAATGGGTTACCAATCGCAACCGTAAAGTCACCGACACGCAGTTTGTCGGAATCCGCGACTTTAATCTGCGTTAAGTTTTTCGCTTTCTCTAATTTAAGTAACGCAACATCGGCCATTTCATCACCGCCAACGAGAGTAGCGTCATACTCGCGCCCGTCAAAGAGGCGAACTCGAATCTCATCTGCGCCCTTGATCACATGGTAGTTAGTGACAATATGGCCTTTCTTCGCATCAATAATGACACCAGACCCTAAACCTCTGAACGGGCGCTCTCGCCTTTGTTCCATAGGAAAGTCTGGGCCAAAGAAAAATTGAAATTGCTCGGGAATGCGACTGGTTTGTACTTGTTTACCTTCTACAGCAATACTCACAACAGCTGGGGTCACCTTCTCAAGCATTGGTGCCAAGCTAGGTAACTGTTGGCCATCCACATTCAAAGGTAATGCGGCAGTGGCTTGAACTGGGGCAATAATCGACCCCAAACTCAGAGATAGAACGGTGAGCGCAAGCAGTGGTTTTTTCATCCAATAACTCCTCTTGAAACATGTCTGCCAAAAAGAAATATCCGAACGGTTAGTTCACTTTGTTAATAACTAATATAGGGTCTAGTTCGGACAATCAAAAGGGGAGGCAGTGCACATCCAAGTTAGAGCGAAGGTGAGGTGAAAAAGTTCAAAAAAGGGCCGATACAAATGTATCGGCCCTAGATAGAAGTAAGAGAGAATTATGATGCTTTTGCGGTTACCGCTTCGGGAGCATTAATGATTTCTTTCTCTTGATCCTTCAAAAGACCGGTGGCGCCATTAGCGTAGTCTTTTGGTTGTTCGTTAAACTCTGGTTGATCTTCTGCAATGGTTTCAGACGACATTGCCGTTTTCTTATCAAACGGGTTGTCTTGTTCTGGTAAGTTTGGCAAAAGCTCAGAAGAGGTCTTGGCCATATGTTGGTATAGCTTGGTGTAATCTTTACCTAGGGTGTCCAACATTTCTGCGGTTTGTGCAAAATGATCGACGAGCTCTTGACGTTGTTGCTCTAATTCAAACTTGGCCGCTTCAAGTTCTTTCTGCACAGACTTTTGTTTCTTGTATTCAGGGGTGGTTAGTCTACTAATGACTACGCCTACGATTGTACCGACCAGCAAACCCACAATGGCATAAATCCAAGGCATAACTGCTCCTTATAGTTGTTTTAACAAGTCTTTTACTACTTAGTTACACGCGGTGCTCGTCCATGTTACTATGGCTTGAACAGCCGATAAAGAAAAATAGCAGTATGTCTTCGGGGACTGATAACTACTTCTCTCTATTCTCAAAGTTGACCCCGAGGTAACCCTTTTCTCTATACCTCTATACGACTTAATACGATGACACCACTACAACAACATCAAAAAGACATAGCAGAACACGGGTTTCAGCGTGATGAAGCTCAGTATCAAGCGGTCGTTGCATTAGACAAGCTTTACCATGCTATCGTTGAATTTCAGTCAGCGCCTGTGCCTCAGCTTTCCAAATGGCAAAAGCTAATGGGGAAAAAAATCGACAAGCCTGAACCACCAAAAGGCCTTTACTTTTGGGGTGGGGTAGGTCGCGGTAAAACCTACCTTATGGACGCATTTTTTGATGCTTTACCGACCCAAAGAAAAATGCGCGTCCACTTCCATCGATTTATGTATCGAGTACATGATGAGTTGAAGCTGTTAGGTGATGTCGAAAATCCTCTATCAAAAGTGGCGGATAAATTTAAAGAAGAAGCAGATGTGGTTTGCTTTGATGAATTTTTTGTTTCCGACATTACTGATGCGATGATCCTTGCAACGCTACTTCAAGAAATGTTCAAGCGGCAGATGATCCTAGTCGCGACTTCAAACATTGAGCCGCAGAACTTATATCGTAACGGTTTGCAAAGAGCGCGCTTTTTGCCCGCGATCGATATGATTTTGGCGCGTTGTGAAGTGTTGAATGTCGATAGTGGCGTTGATTATCGCTTAAGAACGTTAGAACAGGCTGAAATATACCATTACCCGCTTGATGAGCAGGCTAGCATAAACCTTAACAAATATTACCAGCAACTGACTGGAGAGCGTAAGTTTGTTGCTCATCAAATCGAAGTTAACCACCGTCAACTGGTGGTGATTGAAGCAAGCGACGGGGTGCTGCATGCGTCGTTTGCTCAGTTGTGTCAAACTGCTCGCAGTCAAAATGACTACATTGAATTGTCTCGTATTTACCACACGGTATTACTGGCAGATGTTCAACAAATGAACCGAAAAATAGATGATGCGGCGAGACGCTTTATCGCGCTGGTCGATGAGTTTTACGAGCGCAATGTTAAGTTGATTATTTCTGCTGAAGTGCCAATGGCCGACTTATATACTGACGGGCAGTTAGAGTTCGAATTTAAGCGCTGTTTGTCTCGGCTTACAGAGATGCAAAGTCATGAGTATCTCGCGCGTGAACATTTGGTCTAGATCCAATGGGTTCTTAAAAAAGTGAAGAAAAAATTAGTGATTTGGCGCAAAAAAAGGTGATTTTTTCTTCGCTCTTCTCTATAATCCTGCGACCCACCGTTACTGCAGACCTGATTATCGAAGTTATTTCGAAATTGAAGGTCGAGAGTACCAACGACTCGAAGGGGTGATGACTGGGCTCTTAGACAGTGTGGGAGCACTATTGGGTGTTCCTTTAAAGTTTAAAATTTAATTAACGGGTTATTGTTAGCATGAAAACTTTCGTTGCTAAACCAGAAACTGTAAAACGCGACTGGTACGTTGTAGACGCTGAAGGTAAAACTCTTGGCCGTCTAGCAAGTGAAATTGCATCTCGCCTACGTGGCAAACATAAAGCTGAATACACTCCTCACGTTGACACTGGTGATTACATCATCGTTATCAACGCTGAGAAAGTTGCTGTAACTGGTAACAAAGCTAAGAACAAAGTGTACTACCGTCACTCTGAATTCCCAGGTGGTCTAAAATCTATCACTTTTGAAAAGTTGATCGATCGTAAACCTGAGATGGCTCTTGAGCTTGCAGTTAAAGGCATGCTTCCACGTGGTCCTCTAGGCCGTGCTATGTACCGTAAGCTAAAAGTTTACGCGGGCGCTGAGCACAACCATGTTGCTCAACAACCACAAGTACTAGACATCTAATTGGGGATTTCGAAAATGGCAGAGAATCAATACTACGGCACTGGCCGTCGCAAAAGCTCAGCTGCACGTGTTTTCATTAAACCAGGCAGCGGTAACATTGTAGTAAACAAGCGTAATCTTGACGAATACTTCGGTCGTCCAACAGCACGTATGGTTGTACAACAACCTCTAGAGCTAGTTGAACTAACTGAAAAGCTAGACCTTTACGTAACAGTTAAAGGCGGCGGTATTTCTGGTCAAGCTGGTGCTATCCGTCACGGTATCACTCGCGCGCTTATGGAATACGATGAGTCTCTACGTCCTGCTCTACGCGCAGCTGGCTACGTTACTCGTGACGCTCGTTGCGTTGAACGTAAGAAAGTTGGTCTACGTAAAGCACGTCGTCGTCCACAGTTCTCTAAGCGTTAATTTCCTCTTATCGGGAATTATGCTTTTCAGAGTTACTCTGGAAACTGTGTACCAAAAGCTCGGCTCTATGCCGGGCTTTTTTGTATTTAAAGCAACGAACAGCCTTCACTTATCATCACACTCCGAGCAGGCCTTCTTATTCGTCCTCTTCGTCGAAAGGTTGCCAGTGCCGTTTTATATGTGTGCCTTATTTAATCGCGACTCACCACGCTTTCTCTTGCGATGCAGCATAGATGTATTCATCAGCAAGAATGTCTTTGTATCTTATTCTTCCTGTAACATGTTTTAAAATGACTTACGCTCCTTTTTGAGCATTCTGCGTGCTACAAAATTGAAAATATAAACACAGTAAGCTGAACGCGTAATACGAAATATTTCTCTGTGTAATTAACTGAAAACTACCAAGATAAAAGGTTTTATCTGCTTTCAGCGGGGCTTCTATGTGGTGCTTTCTTGTTACAAATCACATCAATTTTTTATAATTCTGCCGCTTTTGTGACGACGCGAGCGATTTGCCTCACAAATGTTACAAAAAGGTAGCTTTATCTTGTCAAAAAGTAGGGTTTTCTTTATCATTTCCCTCCAATAAATAGAACTAAATTCATTATTTGTTAGCCATGCTCTTATAAGCGGAATAATAACGATCCAAAGGGAGCAAATGGGAGAATGTTTGGATGAGCAACGCGCCTTTAAATAACGGTCGCAGGCGTTTTCTAACCGCTACAACGGCAGTTGTTGGTGGGTTAGGGGCAGTCGCCGTCGCCGTGCCTTTTATCAAATCATGGAATCCGAGTGCTAAAGCCAAAGCGGCGGGCGCACCGGTGGAAGTGGATATAAGTAAAATTGAACCAGGTCAGCTGGTTCGTGTTGAGTGGCAGGGAAAACCTGTATGGATTGTTCGCCGCACTCAAAGCGTTCTGGATAACTTAAAATCGATCGGTGATAAGCTTCGCGATCCACAATCTGAAATGGAGCAGCAGCCTGAGTACGCTCAGAATGAGTTTCGTTCGATTAAGGAAGAGTTTTTCGTCGCAGTTGGTTTCTGTACCCACTTAGGTTGTTCACCAACCTATCTACCTGACTCTTTCTCAGAGCAGGTGCAGGGCGTAAGATCTGGCTTCTTCTGTCCTTGTCATGGTTCTAAGTTCGACATGGCTGGTCGAGTGTTCCAAGGAGTACCTGCTCCGTTGAACCTTGTCGTTCCTAAGCACATGTATTTGAGCGATACCAAGCTCATTGTGGGTGTTGATGAGGGAGATGCATAATGCAAGCAATGTTAGATTGGGTTGAAAAGCGTATTCCTGCAATGAATGCTTATAAAAAGCATTTGTCTGAATACCCAATGCCTAAGAACTTCAACTTTTGGTACCTTTTCGGTTCTCTGGCGATGCTGGTTCTTGTTAACCAAATCCTAACGGGTATTTGGCTAACGATGAACTATGTTCCTTCAGGTGACGGTGCATTTGCGTCTATCGAATACATTATGCGTGATGTAGAGTACGGTTGGCTTCTGCGTTACATGCATTCCACTGGCGCGTCAGCGTTTTTCGTTGTTGTGTATCTTCACATGTTCCGTGGTTTGATCTACGGTTCATACCAAAAACCTCGTGAACTATTGTGGATCTTCGGTATGTTGATCTTCCTTGTTCTCATGGCTGAAGCGTTCATGGGTTACCTACTTCCATGGGGTCAGATGTCATACTGGGGTGCGCAGGTAATCATTTCCCTGTTTGGCGCTATTCCTGTTATCGGTGATGACCTAACGCTTTGGATTCGTGGTGACTACATCATCTCTGGTGCAACGCTAAACCGTTTCTTCGCACTACACGTTATTGCCTTGCCTATTGTTTTGCTTCTTCTTGTTGTTCTGCACGTATTGGCGCTGCACGAAGTAGGCTCAAACAACCCGGATGGTATCGAAACTAAGCTGCCAAAAGGCTCAATGGGCGACGATTACAAAACGCAATTCAAGTTCCACGATTACTACACGAAGAAATATGACATCATTGATTCGATTCCTTTCCATCCGTACGGCACGGTTAAGGACTTGGTCGGTGTTGCTGGTTTCTTGTTCTTCTTCTGTTACGTGCTGTTCTTTAACCCAGAAATGGGTGGGTACTTCCTTGAGCCGCCTAACTTTGAAGCTGCAAACCCATTGAAGACACCAGAGCATATTGCTCCGGTATGGTACTTCACGCCGTTCTACGCAATCCTACGTGCGGTTCCAGACAAACTATTAGGTGTTATCCTAATGGGCGCGTCAATTGCAGTGCTGTTCGTTCTACCTTGGTTGGATCGTTGTAAAGTTCGTTCATACCGTTACCGTAGCAAACTTCATCTATTGAATATTGTACAGTTCACTATCGCCTTTATCGCTCTGGGTATTTTAGGTGCGTTACCTGCGACACCAACGTACACACTACTATCTCAGATCTTTAGCTTGTGTTACTTCATGTTCTTTGTGTTGCTGTTCTTCTACAGCAAAAATGAAGCAACCAAACCATTACCAGAGAGGGTGACATTCAAATGAAGAAGTGGATTGTAATTCTATTTGCTATGTTGCCATCACTAGCGATGGCAGCTGGGGCCAATGTTCCGCTGGATAAAGCGAATGTTGACCTTACGGATAAAGCTTCGCTACAAAACGGCGCGAAGTTGTTCATGAACTACTGTTTTGCTTGTCACTCTACGCAATACCAGCGTTACGAGCGTGTAGCAACAGACTTGGAAATTCCAACAGACTTAATGAAAGAAAACCTGATTTTCAATCCTGAAGCGAAAATCGGTGATCTAATGGTCAATGCTATGCCACCGAAGCAAGCGGCAAACTGGTTTGGTGCTCCGCCACCAGATCTTACGTTGGTTGCACGAGTTCGTGGTGCTGATTGGTTATACACTTACTTACGCTCTTTCTATGTTGATCCATCTCGTCCATTCGGCGTGAACAACATCGTCTTCCCGAGTGTTGGTATGCCGCATGTGCTTGAAGAGCTACAGGGCATCCCGACGCCGATTTACGATACGAAAATCGTAGATGGCGAAGAAGTACAAGTTGTTGTTGGTACTGAAACCGATGGCACCGGTGAGCTGAGTGAAGGCGAATATGACAAAGCGGTTGGCGATCTCGTTAACTTCTTAGTTTATTCAGGTGACCCAGTGCAGCTTGAGCGTCATGCTCTAGGCTGGTGGGTAATGGGCTTCTTAGTGCTTCTAACCATCGTTGTTGTGATGCTCAAGAAAGAGTATTGGCGCGATGTGCATTAATTGTGCTAAAATACCGTGCTAATTCCCAATTTTAATTGATGTACAATGGAGGCTTAGCCTCCATTGTTTTTATTTGTAAGTGTACTGGAGGGCTCCATGGCTGTAGCTGCCAATAAACGTTCTGTGATGACTCTTTTCTCAAGTGCATCAGATTTGTATAGCCATCAGGTTCGCATTGTACTAGCTGAAAAAGGCGTAAGTGTTGAAGTTGAGCTTGTTGACGAAGCAAACCTTCCTGCTGAGCTTGTTGAGCTAAACCCATATAAATCAGTGCCAACTCTTGTTGACCGTGAGCTAGCTCTTTACGATTCAAAAATCATCATGGAGTACTTGGACGAGCGCTTCCCTCATCCACCTCTAATGCCGGTTTACCCTGTTGCTCGTGGCAACAGCCGCTTGATGATGTACCGTATCGAACGCAACTGGTATTCACTCGCTGAAAAAGTGATGAAAGGTAATGCGGAAGAATCAGAAAAAGCACGCACAAAGCTGCGTAATGATCTTCTGACGTTAGCGCCAATTTTTGCTGAATATGAGTACTTCATGAGCGAAGAATTCAGCTTGATCGATTGTTACCTAGCTCCACTATTGTGGCGTTTGCCTCAACTTGGTATCGATCTTGTTGGCCCAGGTTCAAAAGAAATCAAGGTATACATGAATCGCGTATTTGAACGTGATTCGTTCCTTGCTTCTTTGACTGAAGCTGAACGTGAAATGCGCCTAGTTCGCTAAGCGATTTAAAACACGTTATGGATATTGCAAAAATGACTGCTCGCCGCCCGTATATGCTTCGCGCATTTTACGAGTGGTTAGTAGACAATGACTTGACTCCTCACTTGGTTGTGGATGCAACAATGCCAGGGGTGCGTGTCCCGGTTGAATTTATTCAAGATGGTCAAATTATTTTGAATATTGCGCCACGTGCAGTGGGTAATCTTGAGTTAGGTAATGATGCGATTACCTTCCATGCTCGCTTTAGCGGTCGTCCGCACTCAGTGATCGTGCCTGTGTATGCTGTTCAAGCTATTTATGCACGTGAGAATGGTGCTGGTACTATGTTTGAACCAGAAGAAGCGTACACTCACATCGAAGAAGAAGCGATGACCGAGGAAGAATCATCCCCATCGTTCACAACGGTTAGTGATGAGCCTTCTGAGTTAGTTTCTGATTCAGATGCCGAAGAGGACGATGCTCCTCGACCAAAAGGCAAACCAAGCTTAAGAGTGATTAAATAATAAAAAAGCAGCGTAACGCTGCTTTTTTCTTTTTAACTTGTTGAAGATGATTTCAAGCCAGACTTTGGAAATTACTCACTAATCGTAAAGACTTCGACGTTCTCTTCACTTTCTGTGCTTGCCTCACTTTCTATTGTTTGTACACCGTCACTCGGTAAGTCTACTTCAACAGGCTCCATTTCGCCGTATTGGAACCCTTTAATGACTTGTTTTACGCCTGAGATATTACGCGCGATTTCTGTCGCTCGATCGCCTTGCTCTGGCGTGACATAACCAAACAGAAAAACATCGCCATCTTCGGTGATCACTTTAACCTTAACACCATTAAGCTCAGAATCAGTAAGCAAAGCTGACTTTACTTTGGTTGTGATCCAGCTGTCATTGCTAATCTGGGTAACAGTGAGTGGCTCTTTTTGTTTGATTTGATTGTGTATGACTTTTACACCACTAACTTCTCGAGCCCTTCGCTCTAAAGCAAGGATAAGGTCTTGTGTCGGAGCTTGTCCCATAAGGACTACAGTCCCATTATATGAACTGGCAACGACACGAACTTCACCTTTAAACGGTGCTTTATTGCCGATCGCCGCAACTTCGAATTCGATGTTATTGTCCTGCCAGATTTGTTTTGTCGTGCGTGTGTCCGTGACAATATTCGCTGTGGTTGCTGCACCTGCGATAAACAAACCTGCGCAACCACTTAAACTCAATGCTGTTAATAAGATAACGAGGCTACGTAGCATAATTCTGATTCTCAGTCTTGGTTACTCTTCGTGAGCAGGGAAAAGCACCTGGTCAATAAGATCACAAAGACAATGGAGTGTTACCATATGTACTTCGTGAATACGTGCAGTGCGGTGTGATGGAATACGAATTTCGACGTCGTTCTCACCGAGCAGTCCTGCCATCTCTCCGCCATCTTTTCCTGTTAGCGCGATAATCGTCATGTCTCGAGTTACGGCTGCTTCCATCGCTTTGATAATATTTTTACTGTTACCGCTAGTCGACATGGCAAGCAAAATGTCGCCTGGTTGACCAAACGCTCGTACCTGTTTTGAGAAGATTTCCTGGTAGTGGTAATCGTTGGCCACTGCGGTTAGGGTGGTATTATCGGCGGTTAAGGCCATTGCTGGTAGGCTAGGACGCTCAGTTTCAAAACGGTTTAAAAGACAAGAAACAAATTGTTGAGCGTTTGAAGCACTGCCGCCATTACCACAACATAAAATTTTATTGCCATTAAGCAGGCTCGACACCATCGCTTGAGCTGCATGAGTAATGGCATCAGGCAGCGCCTCTGCTGCTGCGATTTGAATTTGAATACTTTCTGTAAAGCTGTCTTTAATGCTATCTAGCATCGCTTATCCTTCAGAGATTGCGTTTTCTATCCAGTTGATATCTCGCCCATTATCATGAATGGCGATGACATCAAATCGATAATCGATATTGTGTTTTAAGCGCTTTTGTTGGCTAAGCCAAACTTGTGCGGTTTTGACTAGCTTGCGCATTTTAGCGTGCGTCACCATTTCTGCTGCCGAGCCAAAGTGATTGTTCTTACGGTATTTGACTTCAACAAACACAATAGTTTCACCTTGTTGGAAGATTAAATCAATCTCACCGACCTTAGTCAGAAAATTTTGTTCAATAAAGTTTAAGCCCTGGCGTTGTAAATACTGCTTCGCCAGAGCTTCATATTGATTTCCGATTTGGCGCTTACTAAAGAGCCCCACGCTCAGCCCAGCTTAGCTCACGCTGTACAACACAATTATTGTCGATACTTAAAATACCGGTTTGGCCGCCAACTGAGTAGCCCGGAACGACCTTCATTTGTGGCAGCTCCCCAATCAATTTATACGCATCCATACCCAGTGCTTTCAAACGTTTTTCCATGTTAGATTGCTCTGACCACAGCTCGTTCATTTCAGCGGTCACGCTAGGGTCTGGGTCAATCAGTAATGGGATATCGCTGTAGATGATACCTGTTAGATCTTCGTAAGTCGCGCCGCCACTGTTGCTACGCGAGCTAGAGAAAATTTGTGGCGCTTTGGCGTCTGGGTTAATCGCTACCTCAATAAACGGCTTGATCAAAGTTAGTTCCGTGCTTCTAGCAACAATATAAACCGCATCGACATCACGACGGCTACGTGGCTGTGTTTCAAGCTTGATACGCATTAATGATTGCATCTGAGCAATACGTTGTTTGCTTTCTTGCAGACCAAATACTTCATTGATGTCTTTTTGAAGTTGGCGCTTGTCGCCAAAATAACTTGCTGCGACTTTATTAGAGCTGTACTTGCGCCATTCTTTGTTGAACGCTTCAGTTACGCGCTCACCAAAGCTGCCCTTTGGTGCCAGAATCAGAGGGAAGTTATAGCCTTCGCTGAACAAGTGTTTCGCTGCCTGTGCGGCTTCTTGTTCTGGTGATAATGCCAAGTAGCAAATATTGCTATCTGGTTGCACATCTTCGGGAATATTTAGCGCAAGGGCTGGAATCGTAGGACCATTTTCTGAGCCATCCATGGTTGTGTGCAATAGCTCAACGTTTTCTTTTTCTAGGGGACCAACAACAAAGTCGATGTTTTCATTGATCAAACGTTGTTTAATTTGGTCGGCGTTATACGCATTAGTGTCTATTACCGTGAGGGTAGCGCTTGGATCACGGTTACGATCATTCATCATCGCAAACACAAAACCATCACGAATTAATTGCGCTTGTGGCGAGAACTTACCAGTAAGCGGCAGTAACAAAGCGGTGTTGTTTGGTTTAACAATGTCTAGAGAGAGAATGTTTTGAATCTCTTCTGGTGTGTAGATAGCGGCTGGGTGCGATGGGTTCTCGTTTAACCAGCGTTCTAGGGTATTTTTTAGTTGGGATAAGTTGCCCGACAGCGTTTTCGCATAAATAGCGAGTTGTAGCCAACCATCCAAAACATCTTCATTTGGCTCTGTTTCTAATGAGGTCAGTTCGTACTCGGAGTAGCTGCCAAAGTTCATCCAAATACGGCTAGAAATCTCTCTCTGCTCCGCGGACGATGCATATTGACCAAATGCAACCAGTTGGCGGTTTGCCTCAAACGCTTGGTTAAGACCTTGATAAGCGTCGGCACGCATCAAGTAATAGTCTTTCCATTGCTCATTTGGCAACTTCCACCAAGGTTTAAAATTCAACAATTGCAGCAACTGAGAGTAATTACCCTGTTTTTGCTGTATGGTCGCACGCGCTAGTTGCCACTCTGCTTGCTGAACTTCGGTTAACTGTTGACGAGCCAGGCGCTTGATCAACATTTCTGCTTGATCAAACTGGTTTGCTTGAATCGCGGCTTTGGTTGCCATGATCAACCAGTCATTTTGTAAACTGCCTTCCGTGCTATCAGCTTGGATCATATAGTTCTGAACAGACTGAGTAGGCTCAAGTGTTACATCAACGCCATCAGGCTGTCTTGGACCTGAAGAACAGGCGGCGAGCGTAATTGCTAGTGCAACAGGAGTAAGTATGCGTGGTACACTGAGTCTCTTATGGTTAATCATTGCCGTGAGTTCTCTATAATTTTGTACAAAATTGTCTCTATATTAATCGTTGAAGTGATGGTAAACAAATGACAGATAAAAATAAGTTGCCGAATGAGGGGCCAACTCTCTATATCGTACCGACTCCAATCGGAAATTTAGCGGATATCACCCAACGTGCTATCGAAATTCTGTCGACTGTGGACATCATTGCCGCTGAGGATACTCGACATACGGGCAAATTACTGTCTCACTTCAATATTCAAACCAAAACTTTTGCTCTACACGACCACAATGAGCAGCAAAAAGCACAAGTTTTGGTAGAAAAGCTGCTTTCCGGTCAGTCTATCGCATTAGTTTCTGACGCAGGTACGCCACTTATCAGCGACCCAGGATACCATTTGGTGACAAAATGTCGTCAAGCGGGCGTTAGAGTTGTGCCTCTTCCAGGTGCCTGTGCGGTCATTACGGCGTTAAGTGCCTCTGGCTTGCCATCTGATCGCTTTAGCTTCGAAGGTTTTTTACCACCGAAAAGCAAAGGTCGTAAGGATAAATTCCTAGAGATTGCTTCGGTAGAGCGTACGTGTATTTTTTACGAGTCACCGCACCGTATTTTAGACTCTCTACAAGACATGTTAGACGTTCTTGGCCCAGATAGAGAAGTTGTGTTGGCAAGAGAGCTAACAAAAACCTTTGAAACCATTCAAGGCATGCCGTTAGGTGAGCTGATTAAATGGGTGAAAAGTGACGATAACCAACAGCGTGGTGAAATGGTATTGTTGGTACATGGCCATCGTGAAACAACAGACGACTCACTACCTGAAGATGCTTTACGCACGTTAGGGATTTTGACCAAAGAGCTGCCTTTGAAAAAAGCAGCTGCTTTGGTGGCAGAAATACATAACTTGAAGAAGAATGCGCTATATAAATGGGGCTTAGAAAACTTAGACTAAGTGCCGCTAGCGAGATAAATGGTCAATGAGGGCTGATGTTTAGGCATCGGCCTTTTTATTATCTATTTTTGGCACGTTGACTAAAAAGTCATCACTTAGTGCATTCATTTCATCATATCTGTGATCTAACTAGACTCTGAAGTGAGAACTCTATACAATCCGCCCTCGGAGCTGACTGGGTAGTCGCTGCTTTGTTGATGTCCTTCGGGAGACTGACGTCGAAGTCCCTTTGGGAGACTGACGTTGACGTCCTTCGGGAGACTGACAAAGGGGAGGAAAGTCCGGGCTTCATAGAGCAAGGTGCCAGGTAACGCCTGGGGGGCGCAAGCCTACGACAAGTGCAGCAGAGAGAAGACCGCCGATGGCCCGTAAGGGTACAGGTAAGGGTGAAAGGGTGCGGTAAGAGCGCACCGGACGACTAGCAATAGTTCGTAGCAGGGTAAACTCCACCTGAAGCAAGACCAAATAGGCCTCCACATTGCGTTGCTCGCGTAAGGAGGCGGGTAGGTTGCTCGAGCCAGTGAGTGATTGCTGGCCTAGACGAATGGCTACCGCCGTGCAAGCGGAACAGAACCCGGCTTATGTGTCGGCTCCACCTATTCGAGACCCATCTCTACTTCGGTAGTGATGGGTTTTTTGCATTTAATTGACGCAAACTATGTCATTACCAATAAACTTGGCGTAAATCACGTCTAACTTTAGACTTGTGGTGGCGATGATGTAGGAAATCAGTACACTAAAGAATCGCCTCAAGATCATTCAACGAGAAAGCTATGACCGAAACCTTCCAACATATTTCCGTGTTATTAAATGAATCCATTGATGGCTTAGCTATCAAACCAGACGGCGTCTATATTGATGGAACATTTGGCCGTGGCGGTCACAGCCGGACAATTCTATCTAAACTCGGTGAAAATGGCCGACTGTACAGTATCGACCGTGACCCTCAAGCGATCGCTGAGGCAGGCAAAATCAATGACCCTCGCTTCACCATTATTCATGGTCCATTTTCTGGTATTGCTGAGTATGCTGAAGAGTATGGGCTAGTTGGAAAAGTGGATGGTGTTCTGCTGGATTTAGGCGTTTCTTCTCCTCAGTTAGACGACGCAGAGCGTGGCTTTAGCTTTATGAAAGACGGTCCGCTAGATATGCGTATGGACCCGACATCAGGTGTTCCAGTATCTCAATGGTTGATGGAAGCAGACCTCGATGATATCACTTGGGTCATTCGCGAGTTTGGGGAAGATAAACATGCGCGCCGTATTGCAAAAGCGATTGTTGCCTACCGTGAAGATGAAGAAAATGAGCCAATGGTTCGCACTGGTCAGCTGGCAAAATTGATTTCAGATGCCGCACCGAAAAGTTTTAAAGAGAAAAAACACCCTGCGACTCGTGCTTTCCAGGCTTTTCGTATTTACATCAACAGTGAGTTAGAAGAAATTGATACGGCACTTAAAGGCGCGGCGAGCATTCTTGCTCCTGAAGGCCGTTTATCTGTGATTAGCTTCCACTCTCTGGAAGACCGTATGGTCAAACGTTTTATCCGTAAAGAGAGCAAAGGGCCTGAAGTGCCACACGGTATTCCAATGACGGAAGAGCAAATTCGTGCTCTTGGTAGTGCGAATATGAAAGCGGTGAGCAAAGCGATTAAACCAAGCAAACAAGAAATTGAAATGAACCCTCGTTCGCGCAGCTCTGTGTTAAGAATTGCAGAAAAGCTTTAATTATTATGACGAAATCCACTCCTAATCTTGCTAAGTTGATTGCAACGGATCTCCTCACTGTTGGTCGCTGGCCATTACTGTTGTTGCTATTGATCGTGGCATCGGCAATGGGAGTGGTATTTGCTACCCACCATGCGCGTCAAGCGATCACCGAGAAAGACCATACGTTGGTTGAACGAGAACGATTAGATAGCGAATGGCGTAACTTAATGTTGGAAGAAACTGCCCTCGCGGAACACAGTCGTGTTCAAGACCTTGCCAAAAAAGAACTTGAAATGAAACGACCTGATGGCGATAAAGAAGTGGTTGTCACGCTCAAATGATTAGAAAAAAATCCAACACGAAACAAGCCAATAAGCGTAAACCTGTAGCAAAAGAGAAAGCGGCTACGGGGGATAAGAAAACCGATAACAAAGCAGTGAAAGTGGCGGTCGAAGAATCTTTCTTGATTCGTTGGCGCTTCCATCTATTACTGTTTTTTGTTTTTTGTGCATTTGCCCTTTTGGTGGCACGCGTAGCCTACATCCAAATCATTGAGCCAGATAACCTGATTAAACAAGGTGACCTACGTTCGGTTCGTGTTAAATCCATTCCTTCTGCTCGCGGTATTATTTCGGATCGAAATGGTGAGCCGCTTGCTGTCAGTGTACCGGTTGAGGCGGTTTGGGCAGATCCTGCCACGATATTTAAAGAAAACGCGTTAAGCCAGACCAAAAGTTGGCATGCATTAGCGGATGTTCTTGGTATTGACCGACAAGGGTTAATAGACAAAATCAAGCGCAATGAAAAACGCCGCTTTATCTACTTGCAGCGCCAGGTCAGTCCGGCCATGGCGAACTATATTCGTGAGCTAAAGCTGCCAGGTGTTGGCCTTAAGTCGGAATCTCGTCGTTATTATCCTGCAGGTGAGGTTAGTGCTCACTTAGTCGGTGTAACAGGCATTGACGGGCATGGCCTAGAAGGTGTGGAGCGTAGCTACGATGAGTGGCTCACTGGCGCGGCGGGTAAGAAAACTATTCGTAAAGACCGTTATGGTCGTGTTGTGGAAAACATTGCTTGGCAAGACAAGCAAGAAGGTAAATCACTTCAGTTAACCATCGATCAGCGCCTACAGGCGATTGCGTATCGTGCGATTAAGCAAGCCGTTGCGGACCACCGCGCCACTTCAGGTTCCGTTGTCATGTTGGATGTAAAAACGGGCGCCGTATTGGCCATGGTTAATGCTCCTTCTTACAACCCTAACAATCGTAGCGATTGGCAAAGCTATCAAATGCGTAACCGAGTGATCACGGACTCAATGGAGCCCGGTTCGACCATTAAGCCTTTCGTTATTTTAGCCGCCTTAGAAAATGGGATAGCCGATAAAGATACCATCGTAGATACCGGTAATGGTGTTCTACGTTTAGGTGGTAGTCGAGTCAGAGATGTCTCTCGCGTAGGCAAAGCGAGCTTGACCACGATCCTTAAAAAGTCGAGTAATATCGGTGTGACGAAGCTAGCAATGCAAATGCCGGTAGAGGCGCTTCTTGGGCTGTACAGTTCAGTGGGTTTTGGTGAGCTTTCTGGCCTAAACCTAGTTGGGGAAGTGACGGGTATTTTTCCTACACGAACTCGTTGGTCGCCAATTGAGCGCGCCACGATTGCGTTTGGTTACGGTCTATCAATTACACCAATCCAGCTAGCCCATGCTTATGCGACGCTTGGAAACCTTGGCAAATACGAGCCTATTCATATTATTGAAAGCAATGATCATGACATGTCACGTCAAGTGGTGAGTGCGAAGTATGCGCGTCAAGTATTAGACATGTTGGAAACCGTAACTCAAAAAGGGGGCTCGGCTCGCAGAGCGGCAGTTCCTGGTTATCGAGTAGGAGCGAAAACGGGTACATCACGTAAAGCTTCTGCCGGTGGGTACAGCGACGAGTACATCACCTACACGGCTGGGCTTGCTCCGGTTAGCGATCCGCGAATTGCTTTAGTAGTGATCGTAAACGAGCCTCAAGGCGATGACTACTATGGTGGTTCGGTAGCGTCTCCTGTCTTCTCTGAAATCATGAAAGGCGCGCTACAAATACTCAATGTTGCACCTGACGAAAACAAATTCCAACAGTAAGCCCTGTGGTTTACTGAGCAAACAAAATTAAGAAAACCTGAGCCAAAGCTCGGAGAACAAATATGACTAAAGCCATCAGTATGGACGTGCTGCTTTCCCCTTGGGTGGATTGCCCTAGCTTATCGTCCGTTCTTGTTTCTGAATTGGAGCTCGACAGCCGAAGAGTTCAACCTGGAACCACGTTTGTAGCAGTGATTGGCCATGTTGTGGATGGGCGTAAATTCATTGCCTCTGCAATTGAGCAAGGTGCAAATGCAGCCCTGGCGCAAGCCTGCGATGTCAAAACACATGGTACGGTGGAAATCATTGATGATGTTCCCGTCATTTACATTGATAGGTTGGACCAACGTTTATCCGCAATTGCTGGAAAGCTTTATGCTTACCCTGATATGGATTTGATTGGTGTCACCGGCACCAACGGCAAAACCACCATTACCCAGTTAATAGCGCAATGGCTAGAACTGCTTGACCATAAAGCGGCGGTAATGGGAACAACAGGAAATGGCTTCCTCAATAACTTGCAACAAGCTGCGAATACAACGGGGAATGCCGTTGAAATTCAGAAAACGCTCTCCTCTCTCGCAAATCAACAAGCCACATACACCGCGCTAGAAGTATCTTCCCATGGCCTGACGCAAGGTCGTGTCAAAGCATTATCATTTGCGGCGGGCGTGTTTACTAACTTAAGTCGTGACCATCTTGATTACCATGGCACGATGGAAGAGTATGCCAATGCAAAGCTTGGGTTGTTCACGCAACACCAATGTGAACGTGCCATTATCAATGTTGATGATGAAGTAGGTCATCAATGGGCGTCGCAGTTAAGTAATGCGGTCGCTGTTTCGCTCAAACCGAATACTGAATTTGAAAGCGCAATTTGGGCGACGGAAGTCAGTTACGCGGAGTCAGGGATTACTATTAAGTTCGATGGTAAATTTGGCTCAGGTGAATTGCACGCGCCATTGATTGGTGAGTTTAATGCAACCAACTTAATGCTCGCTTTTGCGACCTTATTAAGCTTAGGTAAAGAGAAACAAGCGTTACTCGAAACCGCAGGTCAACTGCAACCTGTACTCGGCCGAATGGAGTTATTCCAAACTGAGGATCGTGCCAAAGTCGTGGTTGATTATGCCCATACTCCTGATGCTTTAGAAAAAGCGCTGCAAGCTTTACGAGTTCATTGTGAAGGCCAGCTGTGGGCTATTTTTGGCTGCGGTGGCGATCGCGATGCAGGTAAGCGCCCAATGATGGCGGAAATTGCAGAGCGTCTAGGCGACAGAGTGGTGTTGACTGACGATAACCCACGCAGCGAAGACCCGGTTCAGATTGTGAAAGACATGTTAGCTGGGCTGTCAAAACCTGCTGAAGCGATTGTTCAGCATGACCGCTTCAAAGCACTGTCTTATGCCATTGAAAATGCTTCGCCAAACGACATTATCTTGTTAGCTGGAAAGGGCCATGAAGATTATCAGATTCGTAATGGCGAAACGATTCATTACTCCGACCGCGAGTCCGCAATGCAACTTTTAGGATTGACCTCATGATCAAAGTAACGTTATCTCAAATTGCAGACATCACACGTGGCGAGCGATTCGGCGACGATCTACTTATCGACGCGGTTTCTACTGATACACGAGCGATTGAGCGTGGGGCTCTATTTGTGGCGTTAATAGGGGAGCGCTTTGATGCGCACAACTTTTGCCAACAAGCGGTAGATGCAGGTGCCGGTGCTTTACTCGTGGAAAAACGCTTAGATGTGAATGTGCCGCAAATTGTGGTGTCGGATACCAAACTTGCATTGGGTGAATTTGCTTCTTGGGTGCATCAAGCATGCCAAACACCTACCGTTGCCATCACCGGAAGTTGCGGTAAAACGACCGTAAAAGAAATGGTTGCGAGTATCCTGCAATTGAAAGGCAAAGTGCTATTCACGGCGGGTAACTTCAATAATGATATTGGTGTTCCGTTGACATTATTACGCTCACAGCAGGATGATGATTATGCCGTGATTGAGCTTGGTGCTAACCATATAGGTGAAATTGCTTACACGACTCAGTTAGTAAAACCAGATATCGCGTTAGTGAACAATGTAGCAGCCGCTCACCTTGAAGGCTTTGGTTCTATCGATGGCGTGAAACAAGCCAAAGGTGAAATCTACCAAGGCCTTTCAGCTGGTGGTATTGCGATTGTTAACCTAGACAGCAATGGTGAAGCCAAGTGGGATGAAGTGTTAGCAGATAAGAAAGTCATTACTTTTTCACAAAGTAATACTGATGCAGACTTCTTCGCTTCTAACATCGTATTGAACGCCGCAGGTGAAGCAAGCTTTGACTTACATATCGCAGCAAGCTCACAAGAAATTGAACTGTCTCTGGGTATTATAGGTCAACACAACGTTGCGAATGCGATCGCTGCTTCTATTATTGCGTTACAAATGGGCGCCACATTAGAAGAGGTTCGCGCTGGCCTTAAACATTTGAACAAAGTGAAAGGTCGCGTCGAGGTTGAAGCGCTGAGCGAAAAGATAAAATTGATTGACGACAGCTACAACGCGAGCGTGCCAGCCATGAAAGCGGCAGTTGATTTATTGGCCGCTTTCCCAGGTCAACGCTGGCTGATTTTAGGTAATATGGCGGAATTGGGCGAGGAAAGTCTTGCACTTCATCGTCAAGTCGGGGAACATGCTGCCCCACAAAAATTTGAACATGTTCTCACATATGGTGCAGACGCCAAGGTGATCAGTGATCTTTGCCAAGGCATTCATTTTGAGACGCACCAAGAGATGATTGAATACATCAAGCAGCATCTAGACCAAGCCGTTCCTGAAAACCATACGATATTGGTGAAAGGAGCGAACGGTGCACGTATGTTTGAAGTCGCTGCTGCTTTGAAGGAGTATTATTAATGATTATTTGGCTTGCCGAGCTGCTACAGCCATACCTGTCTTTTTTCCGATTGTTTGAATACTTGTCTTTTCGAGCAATCCTAAGCGTATTAACCGCTCTAGGTCTGTCATTATGGATGGGACCAATCATGATCAAGCGTTTGCAAATGCTGCAAATTGGTCAGGTAGTGCGTAACGAAGGTCCTGAATCTCACTTTAGTAAGCGTGGTACCCCAACAATGGGCGGTATCATGATCTTAGCGGCCATCTCAATCACGATTTTGCTATGGACAGACTTATCCAACCCTTACGTATGGGCGGTGCTGACAGTCTTACTTGGCTACGGTGCGGTCGGATTTGTTGATGATTATCGTAAAGTGGTACGCAAAAATACCGATGGCTTGATCGCGCGTTGGAAGTACTTCTGGCAGTCGTTGATCGCGTTTGTCGTCGCTTTCGCATTGTATGCTTACGGTAAAGACACAGCAGCAACTCAGCTAGTGGTGCCATTCTTTAAAGACATCATGCCGCAGCTTGGTTTGATGTATATCATTCTGACTTACTTTGTCATTGTAGGTACAAGTAACGCGGTTAACCTGACTGATGGTCTAGACGGTTTGGCAATCATGCCAACGGTTCTTGTTGCAGCAGGCTTCGCGGTTATTGCATGGGCGACCGGTAACGTTAACTTCTCTGAATACCTTCATATACCATACTTACCACATGCTTCTGAGTTAGTTGTCGTATGTACAGCAATCGTAGGTGCAGGCCTTGGTTTCTTGTGGTTTAACACTTACCCAGCACAAGTGTTCATGGGCGATGTAGGTTCACTAGCGCTTGGCGGGGCATTGGGCACCATTGCTGTTCTAGTTCGTCAAGAGTTGGTGTTGGTGATCATGGGTGGCGTATTTGTGATGGAAACGCTATCAGTCATCCTACAGGTAGGTTCTTACAAATTACGTGGTCAGCGCATTTTCCGTATGGCACCAATTCACCACCACTACGAATTGAAAGGTTGGCCAGAACCTCGTGTAATCGTGCGCTTCTGGATTATTTCTATGGTTCTTGTTCTGATTGGTCTTGCGACATTGAAAGTGCGTTAATCGCACTTTCCAAGAATAAGATTTACAGTGTGATCAAATATGGAACGTTGGCAAAACATACATAGTGTTGTCGTCGTAGGGCTCGGTATTACCGGGCTCTCTGTCGTTAAACACCTAAGAAAAAATCAGCCACAACTTGTGGTCAAAGTCATTGATACTCGTGTAAACCCTCCAGGTGCAGAGCGCTTGCCGGAAAGTGTTCAACTGCATAGTGGTGGTTGGAATACGGACTGGCTTTCTGACGCGGATCTTATCGTGACCAACCCTGGTATTGCGCTAGCGACACCAGAGATCCAAGCCGTATTAGCAAAAGGTACGGCAGTAGTAGGTGATATCGAGTTATTCGCTTGGGCGGTGCAGAAACCGGTGATTGCGATTACGGGCTCAAACGGTAAGAGCACAGTAACCGACCTCACAGGTGTGATGGCTAAGGCTGCAGGTTTGGATGTTGGCGTTGGTGGTAACATCGGTGTGCCTGCTCTGGACTTGTTAGAACAAGACGCAGACCTATATGTACTCGAACTCTCGAGCTTCCAGTTAGAAACGACGTCAAGCTTAAAGCTCAAAGCCGCTGCGTTTCTGAATCTTTCTGAAGATCATATGGATCGTTATCAAGGCATGTCTGACTATCGACAAGCCAAGTTGCGTATTTTTAACCATGCTGCTCTTGCGGTCGTGAACCGTGATGATCAAGACACCTTCCCAGACGCAGAGATGCCATTGGTGACATTTGGCAGCGACAATCAGGACCTTGGTCTCGAGGTGGATGGCAACCGTACTTGGCTGCTCGATCACGGTCAACGAGTTGTCGCAAGTGATGAGATTAAGTTGGTTGGTAAGCACAACTTATCTAACGCTCTGGTTGCTTTAGCGCTATTAAAAGCTGCGGACGTAAACTATCACAAAGCATTGAATGCACTTAAAAATTACACGGGACTGACACACCGATGCCAGGTGGTTGCGGATAATCAAGGCGTCAAATGGGTGAATGACTCTAAAGCAACTAATATTGCCAGCACTATGGCTGCGCTATCTGGTTTGGAATCGACAGGCAAGCTCTACTTACTCGTTGGTGGTGTTGGCAAAGGTGCTGACTTCTCGCCATTAAAACCGATCTTCGCGACGCTTAACTTGCAACTGTGTTGCTTTGGCGCTGATGGCGATGAATTTATGCCACTGCATGAATCTGCAATACGTTTCGACACTATGGAAGATGTGATTCAACAAGTATCTTCGCAGTTAAAACCAGGTGATATGGTGATGCTGTCTCCTGCATGTGCTAGCTTTGATCAATTCGACAACTTTATGGCAAGAGGTGATGCTTTCGCTGCTCTTGCTCAGAAATATGCATAATTAAAGGTTACACACTTCGTGGGTTTAGGTAACGTTAAACGCAGTATTGGCAATTGGCTCAAGCATCCAGCCCCAGAGGCGATGTTTGATCGCCAGTTAGTGTGGATTGCACTGGGTTTGATGTTGACTGGTTTGGTCATGGTAACCTCTGCATCATTTCCAATCAGCTCTCGATTAACGGAACAGCCGTTCCACTTTATGTTTCGTCATGCGACGTTTCTCGTGCTGGCGTTAGGGACCTCCGCTGTTATTTTGCAAGTGCCTTTGCAAGAGTGGTTTAAGAAGAGCCATTACTTACTTTGGGCTTCTTTCGCACTGTTGATCATCGTGCTCTTGGCGGGTAAGTCGGTTAATGGTGCGTCTCGTTGGATTCCCCTTGGGCTGTTTAACCTTCAGCCAGCGGAAGTCGCGAAGCTATCGCTGTTTATCTTCATGTCTGGTTACTTAGTTCGAAAGCAAGACGAAGTACGACAAACGTTCTTTGGTGGCTTTATGAAGCCAATCATGGTGTTTGCCTTCTTCGCAGTATTACTACTTGGTCAGCCAGACTTGGGGACGGTCGTCGTGATGCTGGTCACGCTGTTTGGCATGCTTTTTATCGCAGGTGCAAAACTAACCCAGTTTCTCGCCTTGATGGTGGCAGGTATCGGCGCTGTGGTAGGTTTGATTCTCGTCGAGCCATACCGTATGCGACGAGTAACCTCCTTCCTTGACCCGTGGGAAGATCCATTTGGCAGTGGCTATCAGTTGACTCAGTCTTTGATGGCGTTTGGTCGTGGTGAATGGTTCGGACAAGGTCTCGGTAATTCAATTCAAAAACTGGAATATCTACCGGAAGCGCATACCGACTTTGTGTTTGCCGTACTTGCTGAAGAGCTTGGTTTCGTAGGCGTAGTGCTGGTCTTAATGCTGATTTTTAGCTTGGTGCTAAAAGCGGTTTACATCGGCAAGCGTGCATTTGAAGAAGGCGAAATGTTCGGAGGTTATCTGGCTTTCGGAATTGGTATTTGGTTTGCGTTTCAAACCTTGGTTAATGTTGGAGCTGCCGCCGGTATTGTTCCAACTAAAGGTTTAACACTTCCACTCATCAGTTATGGTGGTTCTAGTCTAATAATTATGTCCGTCGCAGTGTCCATACTACTGCGTATCGATTACGAATGCCGCTTGAAACGCGAGCAACAACAATCAGAACAACAAGCTAATGAAACAAAATAAACGTTTGATGGTGATGGCTGGTGGTACTGGCGGTCACGTATTCCCAGGTTTGGCGGTAGCAAAACAGCTTCAAGAACAAGGTTGGGAGATCCGTTGGTTAGGTACGGCGGATCGAATGGAAGCGGATTTGGTGCCAAAACATGGCATTGAAATCGACTTTATCAAAGTGAAAGGGTTACGAGGTCAAGGCGTTAAACGTCTTCTTGCAGCACCATTTCAAATTATCAATGCCATTATGCAGGCTCGTGCTCACATGAAACGCTGGCAGCCAGACGCAGTGCTTGGTATGGGCGGTTATGTTAGCGGCCCGGGTGGTATTGCTGCTTGGATGAGTGGTATTCCTGTTGTTCTGCATGAACAAAATGCAGTAGCAGGTTTAACGAACCAATGGTTATCGAAAATCGCTAAGAAGGTTTTTCAGGCTTTCCCAGGCGCTTTTCCAAATGCCGAAGTGGTTGGGAACCCAGTTCGTGAAGACGTGACTCAATTAGCAGCGCCAACTGAGCGCATGCAAGAGCGCCAAGGTCCAATTCGCATTTTGGTGATGGGTGGCAGCCAAGGCGCACGTATTCTTAACCAAACTCTGCCAGAAGTGATGTCGAAATTGGGCGAAGATTACTGTATTCGTCATCAAGCGGGTAAAGGTGCCGCCGAAGAAGTGAATGCAGCATACCAAGCTAATGGTGTGGTAAATGCAGAAGTAATGGAATTCATTGATGACGTTGCAGAAGCTTACGCATGGGCTGACCTTTTAGTTTGTCGCTCTGGAGCGTTAACCGTATCTGAAGTCTCGGCGGCAGGTGTAGGCGCTATTTTTGTTCCATTCATGCACAAAGACCGCCAGCAAGCACTTAATGCAGACCACTTGGTGGATTGCGGCGCGGCGAAAATGATTGAACAACCAGATTTAACCGTTGAGTCTCTGACTCTGCAGATCCAACAATTGGATCGCCAAGCTTTACTTACAATGGCTGAGCAAGCGCGTGGCGCTGCAAAATTGAATGCTGACCGAGTTGTCGCACAAGTCATTGTCGCTTTGACCGAAAAGCGTTAACCGAATTATTGAGAATAGAATTGATGACAATCCAACATACACAAGACTTAGCTCAGATTCGCGCAATGGTGCCAGAGATGCGCCGCGTGAAATCCATCCACTTCATCGGTATTGGTGGTGCGGGCATGAGCGGCATTGCAGAAGTGCTGTTGAACGAAGGCTACCAAATCACAGGTTCTGATCTATCAGAGAACGCTGTGACAGAGCGTTTGGTATCAAAAGGTGCGACGGTATTTATTGGTCATCAAGCCAGTAATGTAGAAAAAGCCAGTGTGGTTGTTGTGTCAACGGCGATCAACGAAGAAAACCCAGAAGTGATGGCGGCACGTGAATTACGCATCCCTATTGTACGCCGCGCAGAGATGTTGGCTGAATTGATGCGATTCCGTCACGGTATTGCCGTTGCGGGTACACACGGTAAAACCACGACGACCGCTCTTGTTACTCAAATCTATTCTGAAGCCGGTCTTGATCCAACGTTTGTGAATGGCGGTTTGGTGAAAAGCGCAGGTACAAATGCGCGTCTAGGCTCGAGTCGTATTCTAATTGCAGAGGCAGATGAAAGTGACGCGTCATTCCTGCACTTGCAACCAATGGTGAGCATTGTTACCAATATCGAAGCCGATCATATGGATACCTATGGTGGTGACTTTGAAACCTTAAAGCAAACCTTCATCGATTTCCTTCATAATCTACCGTTTTACGGCCAAGCAATTGTTTGCATTGACGATCCTGTGGTTCGAGAGTTAATCCCACGTATTAGTCGTCAAGTGATAACTTACGGTTTTTCTGAAGATGCCGACGTACGTATTGAAGATTATCGTCAAGAGGGGCAGCAAGGCAAATTTACGGTAGTACGTAAAGGGCGAGCTAACTTAGATATCACGCTGAATATTCCAGGTCGTCACAATGCATTGAATGCGTCTGCTGCGATTGCGGTTGCTACTGAAGATGACATTGAAGACGATGCGATCCTAAAGGCAATGGCTGGTACGCAAGGTACGGGAAGACGTTTTGATCACCTTGGCGAGTTTGATACTGGCAACGGCCATGCAATGCTTGTTGATGATTACGGCCATCATCCAACAGAAGTGGATGTAACCATTAATGCAGCACGCAGTGGTTGGCAAGACAAGCGTTTGGTGATGATTTTCCAACCGCACCGTTATAGCCGTACTCGTGATTTATACGATGATTTCGCGAATGTGCTTGAACAGGTGGATGTATTGATCATGCTGGATGTTTACGCAGCGGGTGAAAAGCCGATTGCAGGTGCTGATGGGCGCGCTTTATGTCGCACAATTCGCAGCCGAGGCAAGGTAGACCCGATTTTTGTTCCAGAAATCGAGCAATTACCTTCAGTTTTAGCTAACGTTATACAAGACGGCGACCTAATCTTAACGCAAGGTGCGGGTGATATTGGTAAAGTGGCGAAACAGCTGGCAGGTCTTAAATTGAATATAAACAAGATGCTTGGCTGACACATATTGTTGATGCGAAGGACAGATAAAGACTCAGATCTCGATTTTGCGTCAATATCATTGTGATTTATTGCTATCAGTGTTTGATAGTTTACAAGAGCTCAGTATAATCCCAAGGTTAAAGTCAAGACTTTTACCTCTGCGCAATTATATGGGTAAAAAGTACACGACAAAAGTCAGGAAACGAAGACGTTGTTGAATATTGCACTGAATGACGAGCGACCAAACACGGGCAACAACCGTGGTCGCCAAGAAAAAATCTTGGGTGCGTTATTTTTCGTTGTGGTTGTGACTTTAATTAGTTCTGTTTTGTACGCGGCGATCAGTTGGATGTGGGATGACCAAAGGTTACCTCTCTCCAAAATAGTACTTCAGGGGAAACTGGAGTATGTCCAAGCTGACGATGTGCAGGCTGCATTTAGTCGAATTGATCACATCGGTACATTTATGTCTCAGGATATTGATGTATTACAGCAAAGTGTCGAAGCTCTGCCATGGGTAGCGCATGCCGCAATCCGAAAGCAGTGGCCGGATACAGTAAAAGTTTTTTTGACGGAGCATCAACCAGAAGCCATTTGGAATGGCAACGAACTGTTAGATAAAAACGGGTTCGTTTTTGATGGAGATGTTGCTCTGTTGCAAGAAGAAAAAGTGAAGCTGTACGGACCCAAAGATAGCGGACCGGAAGTCTTACAGACTTACCGTGATTTGAGTCCTAAGTTTCAGCAATTGGGTTTAGCGATATCGTCTCTGGTATTAAACGAGCGACGAGCTTGGCAAATCATCCTTGATAACGGTATTCGATTAGAGCTCGGTAAAGAGTCTCTTCTTGAGCGTATAGAGCGCTTTTTTAAGCTCTATAACAAGCTTGGCAGTGACACGCAAAGAATCAGTTATATCGATCTTAGGTACGATACAGGAGCCGCAGTTGGTTGGTTTCCTGAACAAGAGTTAGAAGAGAGTACAGATGACTAAGGCCGCTGATGACAACATTATTGTTGGTCTTGATATAGGCACTGCAACCGTATCGGCTCTAGTGGGTGAGGTTTTACCAGACGGTCAAATTAATATTATTGGCGCAGGTAGTAGCCCCTCACGTGGCATGGATAAAGGTGGCGTGAATGATTTGGAGTCGGTTGTAAAATCAGTACAACGTGCAATTGATCAAGCTGAATTAATGGCAGAGTGCCAGATCAGCCGAGTCTTCATTTCGTTGTCTGGTAAGCATATCGCAAGCCGAATTGAAAAAGGTATGGGCACGATTTCTGATGAAGAGGTGTCTCAAGAAGACATGGATCGCGCTATCCATACCGCAAAATCGATTAAAATCGGTGATGAACAGCGAATTCTTCATGTGATCCCGCAAGAGTTCACCATTGATTACCAAGAAGGAATCAAAAATCCGCTTGGTTTATCTGGGGTAAGAATGGAAGTGAGTGTCCACCTTATCTCATGCCATAATGACATGGCACGCAACATTATTAAGGCGGTAGAACGCTGCGGCCTTAAAGTAGAACAACTCGTATTTTCTGGGCTTGCTGCTAGTAATGCAGTAATCACCGAGGATGAAAGAGAGCTTGGAGTTTGTGTGGTTGATATTGGCGCCGGCACGATGGATGTGGCCATCTGGACTGGCGGTGCGTTACGTCACACAGAAGTATTTTCGTACGCAGGAAATGCTGTAACCAGTGATATTGCTTTTGCTTTTGGCACGCCAGTGAGCGATGCTGAAGAAATAAAAGTCAAATATGGCTGTGCTTTGAGTGAACTGGTCAGTAAGGATGACACGGTTAATGTACCAAGCGTAGGTGGACGACCATCACGTAGCCTGCAACGTCAAACGTTGTCAGAAGTGATTGAGCCACGCTACTCTGAGCTTATGGGACTGGTTAACCAAACTATCGACTCTGTACAAGCAAAATTGCGCGAAGAGGGTATCAAGCACCATCTGGCTGCGGGAGTTGTACTCACCGGCGGTGCTGCGCAAATGGACGGAGTGGTAGAATGTGCGGAACGCGTATTCCGCAATCAAGTAAGGGTCGGCAAACCGCTCGAAGTCAGCGGATTAACTGACTATGTAAAAGAGCCGTACCATTCTACGGCAGTTGGATTACTTCATTACGCAAGAGACATGCAGTCTAGCGACGATAGCGATTATAATGAACCTAAACGCTCATCTGTAACTGGCTTTTTCGATAAATTGCGTAACTGGATACAAAAAGAGTTTTAACCTGAGTTGCAGGATAAACGGAGACAACACATGTTTGAACCGATGATGGAAATGTCTGACGATGCAGTAATCAAGGTCGTTGGGGTTGGTGGCGGCGGTGGTAACGCCGTTGAACACATGGTGCGTGAATCCATCGAAGGTGTGGAATTCATCAGCGTCAACACTGATGCGCAAGCACTTCGTAAGACAAGCGTTGGCAATGTTATTCAGATCGGTGGTGATATCACTAAAGGTCTGGGTGCAGGTGCTAATCCACAGGTTGGCCGTGACGCAGCTCTCGAAGACAGAGATCGAATTAAAGATTCCCTGACTGGCGCCGATATGGTGTTTATCGCAGCTGGTATGGGTGGCGGTACCGGTACTGGTGCAGCGCCTGTTATTGCTGAAGTGGCTAAAGAGCTTGGCATTCTAACAGTAGCGGTAGTAACTAAACCGTTTAGTTTTGAAGGTAAAAAGCGTTTGGCATTTGCTGAGCAAGGTATCGATGAGCTGTCTAAGCATGTTGACTCTTTGATCACGATTCCAAACGAAAAGCTACTTAAAGTACTTGGTCGTGGTGTAACACTACTAGAAGCTTTTGCAAGCGCTAACGATGTTCTTAAGAATGCCGTTCAAGGTATTGCTGAGCTAATTACTCGCCCTGGCATGATCAACGTCGACTTTGCGGACGTAAGAACTGTAATGTCTGAAATGGGTCACGCAATGATGGGTAGCGGCATCGCCAAAGGTGAAGACCGTGCTGAAGAAGCGGCTGAAATGGCAATTTCTAGCCCACTTCTGGAAGACATCGATCTAGCGGGCGCTCGTGGTGTTCTTGTCAATATTACTGCTGGTCTGGATATGCGTCTTGACGAGTTTGAGACGGTTGGTAATACAGTGAAGGCATTCGCTTCTGACAATGCGACTGTTGTTATCGGTACTTCTCTAGACCCTGATATGACTGACGAAATCCGCGTAACAGTTGTAGCGACAGGTATTGGTAATGAGAAAAAGCCAGATATCACGCTAGTTGCGGGTGGTAAAGCTAAAGTGGCACCGACGCCGCAAGCTCAACCACAGCAACAAGCAGCGGCAACGCAAGCTGAAGAAAAACCGGCACAGACCTTGCAAAATAATCAAGTGCAAGAGAAGCCACAGGTAACTCCTCAGCCGACAAACACTGCTCCTTCTTCTCCAGCTTCGTCGAGCCAAAGTTCTGCGGCTCCAAAGCAAGAAAAGGAAAGTGGTTATTTAGATATACCGGCATTTTTGCGTCGTCAGGCTGATTAATCTTTAACCCATAAATTTGACATGGCTCAAAATTATGGTAGCATTCACGGTCGACGTTACAGACGGCCGTGTTTTGTAGCAAATTTTTGAGAGGCAAGCAGATGATCAGACAACGTACTCTGAAAGAAATAGTGAAAACAACTGGTGTGGGTCTCCACTCTGGTCGTAAAGTCACACTTACTCTGCGCCCGGCTGCTGCAAATACAGGTATCATTTACCGTCGTACAGATGTAAATCCACCTGTAGATTTTCCAGCTGATCCAGCTTCGGTTCGTGACACCATGCTTTGTACTGCATTGGTAAACGATGAAGGTGTGCGTATTTCAACTGTTGAGCACTTGAATGCGGCACTTGCTGGTATGGGCATCGATAACATTGTTGTCGAAGTAGACGCACCTGAAATTCCGATCATGGATGGTAGTGCAAGCCCATTTGTATACTTGCTACAACAAGCAGGTATCGAAACGCAAAATGCGCCAAAACGCTTCATCCGCATCAAAAAGCCAGTTCGTTTTGAAGATGGTGATAAATGGGCAGAATTTGTACCATTTAACGGCTTCCGTATGGACTTCGAAATTGAGTTTAATCACCCAGCGATTGAATCAGACGAGCAACGTTTGCTGTTTGATTTCTCGTCAAAAGGCTTTGTTCGTGAGATTTCTCGAGCACGTACGTTTGGCTTTATGCGTGATATCGAATATCTACAATCTCAAAACCTAGTTTTGGGTGGTAGTTTTGACAATGCTATCGTTTTGGATGATTACCGTATTCTTAATGAAGAAGGTCTACGCTTTGAAAATGAGTTTGTGACTCACAAAGTGTTGGATGCGATTGGTGACCTTTACATGTGTGGCCACCCAATCATTGGTGAATTCCGTGCCTTTAAATCTGGCCACGGTTTAAATAACCAACTGTTACGTGCTGTTCTTGCAGATCAGGAAGCGTGGGAGTGGACTACATTCGAAGAAGAAGTCGGCTCACCAGTAGCATTCGCAGAACCAAATATGGTGCTTGCGTAAATACTTGGCATTAGAATTAATAAAAAACCAGGCTTATGCCTGGTTTTTTGCTATTTGGCTTTAATCCTGGATTTATCAATAACATTCAAGCTTTCAGCATATTGAAATAACGTTCACTTACGATCTTCCTTTTCTGCCATATCGGCTAATCGTTTTAAACGCTCTTGAATTTTCGGTGGCGCCATGTCGGCAATCGTCATTAATGACTTTGCTGCAGATTCGGTTAGTGGTGGACGCTTAGGTCTGTCGTCTTGTTGAAAGCGGTTTCGATATAGTGAAGGATTGATCCTCACTTCAACGCTCATCAGCTTGGCAAAGCCTTGAGTACGAAGTTTATTTAGGATCATGAGGCGATCGTAATCGATCTTCATTTTGATCGCGGCACTAGAGACATCGATCAATAGATGGCCGTTACGAACATTCGCTACTCGGCAATGATCGGCCGTCCCCGTGGGTAAGACCTCTTGCAAAGCTTGGTTAAGCTGTAAGATTTCTCCAGCATGTTCTTGAATCTGCTTGAACTGTGACTCAGCAATAACATCTTCAGTCGAGGTTGGACGGTGATCACGCATAGGTAAAATCTAATTTTGTTGAGATATAGCTATTCTAGAGCAGCTTTCTATCAAGGTATAGTTTACATTAACGTCTTTAGCTTCAGTTTTACAATGTAGCAAGGTAAAAAGCAAAGTTTGCTCTGGATGGATTACACATATTGCGGTATGCAATATCGGCTAATCAGTCACCACTTTAAGTAAAAACTTCAGAGTGCTTCAAACAAATACGTCTATTTATGGTTGTATCGATTAAAAATCCTTACACTAAGCCACATTGTTTCAAAACTTAGCCTTGAAATATGGATGTTTGAACTCAATATCTTTGATAAATGATTTATCTCAGTATTCTTAGTTCCAAACTGGCAGAGACTGAAGGCATTATGAGTAGATCGGGAACGGTCTGAATAAAGAGAGATTCACGAAAAATGATAACTAAGCTACTGACAAAAGTGATTGGCAGTCGCAACGACCGAACACTGCGCCGCCTTAGAAAAATTGTAAAAGAAATTAATAACTATGAGCCAACATTCGAGGCTCTAAGTGATGAAGAGTTAAAAGCAAAGACGGTTGAATTCCGTGAGCGCCTAGAGAAGGGTGAAACTCTTGATAAACTACTTCCAGAAGCTTTTGCTACGGTTCGTGAAGCATCTAAGCGTGTCTACGGTATGCGCCACTTCGACGTCCAGCTTATCGGCGGTATGGTTCTAAATGCGGGTCAAATCGCTGAAATGCGTACGGGTGAAGGTAAAACGCTGACGGCAACGCTTCCAGCTTACTTAAATGCTCTTGCTGGTAAAGGCGTTCACATCGTAACAGTGAACGATTATCTAGCTAAACGTGATGCTGAGACGAACCGCCCTCTATTTGAATTTTTAGGTATGACCGTTGGTGTAAACGTGCCAAACATGCCTCCTCAAGAGAAAAAAGAAGCGTACCAAGCTGACATTCTATACGGAACCAACAATGAATTTGGTTTTGACTACCTTCGTGACAATATGGCCTTCCGTAGCGAAGACCGTGTACAGCGTGATCGCTTCTTTGCAGTTGTCGATGAGGTGGACTCAATCCTAATTGATGAAGCTCGTACTCCTTTGATCATTTCTGGTCCTGCTGAAGATAGCTCTGAGCTATACACCCGAATCAACCTTTTGATCCCGCATCTTAAAAAGCAAGACAAAGAAGACTCTGAAGAATATCGTGGTGATGGTCACTACACTGTTGATGAGAAATCAAAGCAAGTATACCTCACAGAAACGGGCCAAGAGTACGTTGAAGAACTGTTGGTGAAAAATGGTCTTATGGAAGAGGGTGACACACTTTACTCTCCGACTAACATCAGCATGTTACATCACGTGAATGCCGCTTTGCGTGCTCATGTGTTGTTTGAGCGCAACGTTGATTACATCGTTACTGACGAAGGTGAAGTAGTAATTGTTGATGAACATACTGGTCGTACAATGCCAGGTCGTCGTTGGTCTGAAGGTCTTCACCAAGCAGTAGAAGCGAAAGAAGGCGTTAAGATTCAAAACGAAAACCAAACTTTGGCTTCGATTACCTTCCAGAACTACTTCCGCTTATACGAAAAACTGTCTGGTATGACAGGTACTGCGGATACTGAAGCGTTTGAGTTCCAATCTATTTATGGCTTGGAAACGGTGGTTATCCCAACCAACAAACCAATGATTCGTAACGATATGCCGGATGTGGTGTACCGTACCGAAGCTGAGAAGTTTGCTGCAATCATTGAAGATATCAAAGAGCGCGTTGCGAAAGGTCAGCCAACATTGGTTGGTACCGTATCGATTGAAAAATCAGAACTACTCTCCAACGCCTTGAAGAAAGCGAAGATCAAACACAACGTATTGAATGCGAAATTCCATGAGAAGGAAGCGGAAATTGTTGCTGAAGCGGGTATGCCGGGTGCGGTAACTATCGCGACCAACATGGCCGGTCGTGGTACGGATATTGTGCTTGGCGGTAGTTGGCAATCAAAAGTGGAAGCTTTGGAGAACCCAACTCAAGAACAAATCGATGCGATTAAAGCAGAGTGGAAAGTGGTACATGATCAAGTACTAGATGCTGGTGGTCTACACATCATTGGTACTGAGCGCCACGAATCTCGCCGTATTGATAACCAGCTACGTGGTCGTTCTGGTCGTCAAGGAGATGCAGGTTCATCGCGCTTCTACCTATCTATGGAAGACTCTTTGTTACGTATTTTCACTTCTGATCGTATGGCGAGCCTTATTCAAAGTGGTATGGAAGAAGGTGAAGCTATTGAATCGAAAATGCTTTCTCGCTCAATTGAAAAAGCACAGCGCAAAGTGGAAGGCCGTAACTTTGATATCCGTAAGCAGCTACTAGAATACGATGATGTGGCGAACGATCAGCGTAAGGTTGTCTACGAGCTGCGCGACGAATTGATGAACGTTGAAGACATCAGCGGTATGATCGAGCAAAACCGTGAAGATGTGCTAACCGCGGTTATTGATGAGTACATCCCGCCACAATCACTAGAAGATATGTGGGACGTTGAAGGTCTGCAAGAGCGCTTGAAAGCAGACTTCGATCTTGATGCGCCAGTGAAGCAATGGCTTGAAGAAGACGATAAGCTTTACGAAGAGGCGCTACGCGAGAAGATCATCAATCTAGCCGTTGAAGTGTACAAAGAGAAAGAGGAAGTGGTGGGTGCGCAAGTGCTTCGTAACTTCGAGAAATCGGTTATGCTTCAAACTCTGGATACGCTTTGGAAAGAGCACTTGGCAGCAATGGATCACTTGCGTCAGGGTATTCACTTACGCGGCTATGCGCAGAAGAACCCGAAACAGGAATACAAGCGTGAATCGTTTGAACTGTTTGAAGGTCTACTAGAAGCGCTGAAAACTGATGTGATTACTGTTCTATCTCGCGTTCGAGTTCAGCAACAAGAAGAAGTTGAACGTATGGAAGAGCAACGTCGTGCGCAAGCTGAAGAGGCCGCTCGTCGTGCTCAAGCGCAACACGCAGCAGCACAAAACCCTCTTTCTGAAGGTGAAGAATCTGAAGAAGGTTCAAGTCAGCCAATGGTACGTGATGAACGTAAAGTAGGTCGCAATGAGCCTTGCCCTTGTGGTAGTGGTAAGAAGTATAAACAGTGCCACGGCAAAATCGACTAACGTATTAGTCAGATAATTTTTTAAAGAGTCGCCTAGGCGGCTCTTTTTTTAAGCAAATTCTGTGGCTGTCGAATTTCATAAGTTTTGATAGCATCGGATAGTTTTAGAGATGCAAAGACCGTTGAAGTGTAACGGCTTGAGAGTTAGGAACCCCTATGAAAAGAATTCACATAGTCGCGGCTATTATTTTTAACCAAGACAAATCAAAAATTTTTATTACAAAGCGTCCAGACGACAAGCATAAAGGCGGGTTTTGGGAGTTTCCCGGCGGGAAAGTCGAGTCAGGAGAAAGTATTGAACATGCTCTAGCAAGAGAACTTGAAGAAGAGGTAGGAATTGAAGTTACTGAGCAAGCCCTTTTCGAGCATTTGGAATATGACTATCCAGACAAATCACTTAAGTTTGATTTTATTACGGTATCTAAGTTCAGTAATGAGCCTTACGGCCGAGAAGGTCAAGAAGGTCGCTGGGTTGAGATAAGAGAATTGGGTAACTATGCCTTTCCTGAAGCGAACGTGCCTATCTTGGAGCGTGTCGTAAAAGAGTTCGCTTAAGCCTGATGAACTTGCTTGTGGTAACCACGGTATGTTGTTAGTTTAAACAGATTAAGCGAAACGAGAGAACGAGAGCAAACCTCGTTATCCAGAGAAGGAGAGAAAGCGCAATGGTTCGTATTGCAATCGCAGGAGCAGCAGGCCGAATGGGCCGTAATTTGGTTAAAGCTTCACACCTTAACCCAGAGGCGACAGTGAGCGCGGGATCAGAACGACCTGAGTCCTCACTTGTCGGTGTCGATATCGGTGAACTTTGTGGTGAAGGCAAATTCGATGTGTTCTTAACGGATGATCTTGCTAAAGACGTCGATAATTTTGATGTAATCATCGATTTTACTGCCCCAGTAAGTACGTTGGCGAATCTTGAACTGTGTAAGAAGCATGGAAAGAGTATTGTGATTGGGACGACTGGTTTCAGTGATGCAGAGCGTGAACTGATTGACGAAGCCGCTAAGCAAGTGCCTGTTGTCATGGCTCCTAACTACTCTGTTGGTGTGAACCTAGTATTTAAGCTTCTTGAGAAAGCAGCCAAAGTGATGGGCGACTACTGTGATGTTGAGATTGTCGAAGCACATCATCGTCATAAAGTTGATGCTCCTTCTGGTACCGCTATCGGGATGGGCGAAGCCATTGCTGGTGCGATGGGCAACAAGCTGAATGATGTAGCTGTCTATGCGCGAGAAGGTATCACAGGTGAACGTACTAAAGATGAGATCGGCTTTGCTACAATTCGCGCTGGCGATATCGTCGGTGAGCACACAGCCATGTTTGCTGATATCGGGGAACGAGTGGAGATAACGCACAAAGCGACCGATCGTATGACGTTTGCTAATGGCGCCGTCAAGGCCGCTGTTTGGTTGAGTGCCAAACCAGCGGGCTTTTATACCATGACAGATGTTTTGGGATTGAATGAACTCTAAATACATAATTATTCGCCGGCGGTAGCCGGCTTTTTTATATCTATAGAATTATTTGTAAATGAAATGATTCTAACAGAAAGTATTTTGGTGCTTACTTTTGTCGTTGTTTTGGTTGTTTTGTGGGTGTTTTGGGTTTTGATGTCTAAAAACTAATGTCTTTTTTGTCGAGTGAACGTTTGCGTGAAAAATTCATACTTTTTTGTGATCTCTAAAAAGTTCAAATTTGTAAAATTCATTAAACCTCTATGCCTCTCTATGTAATAGCATGTAAAAGTTATCTTTTTGGGCCTTACTGATTCAAAATGACCTTACTCGCTAGAAATTAATCATTTATTTTTGATTGTAGGTTGACAGGTTTCGAGTCCAACTTTAGAATACCGCCAATTTGTCTGAAATACCTATTTATGTAGATTTTATAGGTAAAGGAAGGCATGTTTGCAGTTTGATTTATTTTTTTTGCATTTTTATTCTGGAGGTTGTCTTGGGTAAATTAGCACTGTTGGTCCTAGAAGATGGGACAGTGTTCCGCGGAGTGTCCATAGGGGCAGATGGTCTTTCCGTTGGTGAAGTCGTTTTTAATACCTCGATGACGGGGTATCAAGAAATCCTCACTGATCCTTCCTATTCTCAGCAAATCGTCACTCTCACTTATCCTCACATTGGCAATACCGGAACCACTTCCGAAGATGAAGAATCCTCTTCCATTCATGCACAAGGCCTTGTGATTCGCGATCTTCCTCTAATCGCTTCTAACTTCCGTAACGAACAATCCCTCTCTGATTATCTTAAGTCTCAAAATATCGTTGGCATCGCTGATATCGATACTCGTAAGCTCACTCGTATCCTGCGTGAAAAAGGTGCTCAAAACGGCTGTATTGTTGCGGGCAACAACCTAGACGAAGCTTTGGCACTAGCGAAAGCAAAAGAATTCCCAGGCTTAAAAGGAATGGACCTTGCGAAAGAAGTTACAACAAAAGAAGCGTATCAATGGAAGCAAGGTTCGTGGACGCTTGAAGGTGGACTTCCAGAGGCGAAAGATGACAGCGAGCTGCCATACCACGTTGTCGCTTACGACTTTGGCGCAAAACGCAACATCTTACGAATGTTGGTTGACCGCGGCTGCCGCTTAACGGTTGTACCTGCAGAAACGTCAGCGGAAGAAGTTCTGGCACTAAATCCAGATGGCGTATTCTTATCGAACGGCCCTGGTGACCCAGAACCATGTACTTACGCGATTGAAGCAACCAAAGTGTTCCTAGAAAAAGGCTTGCCAATTTTTGGTATTTGTCTAGGTCACCAAATTCTGGCGCTAGCATCAGGTGCGCAAACGGTGAAAATGAAGTTTGGTCACCACGGTGCAAACCACCCAGTAAAAGATTTAGAGCGTAACGTTGTGATGATCACTTCGCAAAACCACGGCTTTGCGGCAGATGAAGCAACATTACCGGAAAACTTACGTGCTACTCACGTATCGCTATTTGATGGCTCTTTGCAAGGTATCCACCGCACAGACAAGCCAGCATTTAGCTTCCAAGGTCACCCAGAAGCGAGCCCAGGTCCACATGACGCGGCACCGCTATTTGACCACTTTATCGAACTAATCAAAAAACACAGCGCTTAATTCGGAGTAGTAGATAATGCCAAAACGTACTGACATTCAAAGTATTCTAATTCTTGGTGCTGGTCCGATTGTTATCGGTCAGGCATGTGAGTTTGACTACTCTGGCGCACAAGCGTGTAAAGCTCTTCGCGAAGAAGGCTACCGAGTTATCCTGGTTAACTCTAACCCAGCAACCATCATGACTGACCCAGAGATGGCAGATGCGACTTACATTGAGCCGATTCAGTGGGAAGTTGTACGCAAGATCATCGAGAAAGAACGTCCTGATGCAGTTCTGCCAACTATGGGTGGTCAGACAGCACTTAACTGTGCGTTAGATTTAGAGAAGCACGGCGTTCTCGCAGAGTTTGGCGTAGAGATGATTGGTGCAACGGCTGATGCAATCGACAAAGCGGAAGACCGTTCTCGTTTTGATAAAGCGATGAAGTCTATCGGCCTTGAGTGTCCTCGCGCAGATACAGCGAAGAGCATGGAAGAAGCTTACAAAGTTTTAGATATGGTTGGCTTCCCTTGTATCATTCGTCCATCGTTCACCATGGGTGGCACTGGTGGTGGTATCGCGTACAACAAAGAAGAGTTCGAAGAAATCTGTCGTCGCGGTCTGGACTTATCTCCGACCAACGAACTTCTTATCGATGAGTCACTAATCGGTTGGAAAGAGTACGAAATGGAAGTCGTTCGTGACAAAGCGGACAACTGTATCATCGTATGTTCAATCGAGAACTTTGACCCAATGGGTATCCATACGGGTGACTCAATCACGGTTGCTCCAGCACAAACACTGACTGACAAAGAATACCAGCTTATGCGTAATGCATCGCTAGCTGTTCTGCGTGAAATCGGTGTTGAAACAGGTGGTTCAAACGTACAGTTTGGTATCAACCCGAAAGATGGTCGTATGGTCATCATCGAGATGAACCCGCGTGTATCTCGCTCTTCTGCGCTAGCATCAAAAGCAACAGGCTTCCCAATTGCGAAAATTGCCGCGAAACTGGCTGTTGGCTTTACGCTAGACGAACTACAAAACGACATCACAGGTGGTGCAACACCTGCGTCATTTGAACCAACTATCGACTACGTCGTAACTAAGATCCCTCGCTTTAACTTCGAGAAATTTGCTGGTGCAAACGATCGTCTGACAACTCAGATGAAATCGGTTGGTGAGGTAATGGCGATTGGTCGTAACCAACAAGAATCTCTTCACAAAGCACTGCGTGGCCTAGAAGTTGGCGCAACTGGTTTTGATGAGATGGTCGATCTGGAAGCGCCAGATGCACTGACTAAGATTCGTCACGAACTTAAAGAAGCAGGTGCAGAGCGTATCTGGTACATCGCCGATGCATTCCGAGCGGGTATGTCAGTCGACGGTGTGTTCAACTTGACTCAAATCGACCGCTGGTTCCTGGTTCAAATCGAAGAAATTGTAAAACTCGAAGAACAAGTCAAGGCGGGCGGCTACGCAGGTTTGACCAAAGAAGTGCTTCGTCAGATGAAACGCAAAGGCTTCTCTGATGCTCGCTTGTCTAAATTGCTTGGTGTCGCTGAAAGTGAAATTCGCCGTGCTCGTGAGCAGTTTGATATTCATCCGGTTTACAAACGTGTGGATACATGTGCAGCAGAGTTTTCTTCTGACACGGCTTACATGTACTCATCTTACGATGAAGAATGTGAAGCAAACCCAACAGACAAAGATAAGATCATGGTTCTTGGTGGCGGTCCAAACCGTATCGGCCAAGGTATCGAATTCGATTACTGTTGTGTTCATGCATCACTTGCGCTGCGTGAAGACGGTTACGAAACCATTATGGTTAACTGTAACCCAGAAACGGTATCTACTGACTACGATACGTCTGATCGTCTGTACTTCGAGCCAGTAACTCTGGAAGATGTACTGTCTATCGCTCGCGTTGAAAAACCAAAAGGTGTGATTGTTCAGTACGGTGGTCAAACGCCACTTAAACTGGCTCGTGCTCTAGAAGCGGCTGGTGTGCCAATCATTGGTACTAGCCCAGATGCTATCGACCGTGCGGAAGACCGTGAACGCTTCCAAGCCGCTGTTGACCGTTTAGGTCTACTTCAGCCAGAAAACGCGACAGTAACAACGATGGAGCAAGCGGTTGAGAAATCGAAAGAAATTGGCTTCCCATTAGTTGTTCGTCCATCTTATGTACTCGGTGGTCGTGCGATGGAAATCGTATACGACGAGCAAGACCTGCGTCGCTACTTCAACGAAGCAGTAAGCGTATCGAACGAGTCTCCAGTTCTGCTAGACCGTTTCTTGGATGATGCAACCGAAGTTGATATTGATGCTATCTGTGACGGTGAACGCGTCGTTATCGGCGGTATCATGGAGCACATCGAACAAGCGGGTGTTCACTCTGGTGACTCTGCATGTTCACTGCCTGCATACACGCTAAGTCAGGAAATTCAAGACAAGATGCGTGAGCAAGTTGAGAAGTTAGCATTCGAACTCGGTGTGCGCGGTTTGATGAACACGCAGTTTGCTGTGAAAGATAACGACGTTTATCTAATTGAAGTGAACCCTCGTGCTGCTCGTACGGTACCATTCGTATCGAAAGCGACAGGCGCTCCTCTAGCGAAAATCGCTGCACGTGTAATGGCGGGTCAATCTCTAGAGTCACAAGGCTTTACTAAAGAGATTATCCCTCCTTACTACTCAGTGAAAGAAGTGGTTCTGCCGTTCAACAAATTCCCTGGTGTTGACCCTCTATTGGGCCCTGAAATGCGCTCAACAGGTGAAGTAATGGGTGTGGGTGCAACGTTCGCAGAAGCTTACGCGAAAGCAGAGCTAGGTTGTGGTGCGGTTTATCCTGAAGGTGGTCGTGCGCTACTGTCTGTACGTGAAGGTGATAAAGAGCGTGTTGTTGACCTAGCTTCTAAGTTAGTGAAACTGGGTTACCAGTTGGATGCGACACACGGTACAGCTGTAATTCTGGGCGAAGCGGGTATTAACCCACGTTTGGTAAACAAAGTACACGAAGGTCGTCCACACATTCTTGACCGCATCAAGAACAACGAATACACCTACATCGTAAACACGGCTGCTGGTCGTCAAGCGATTGAAGATTCGAAAGTTCTACGCCGTGGTGCACTGGCTGAAAAAGTGAACTACACAACGACACTGAATGCAGCGTTCGCTACATGTATGTCTCATACTGCAGACGCAAAAGCGTCAGTAACTTCGGTTCAAGAGTTACACGCTAAAGTGAAAGCGAGTCTAGACGCGTAACAGATAAAAATCAGTAAGCTCATTAATCAGGGCTTACATGACAACCTCATTGCCCGCTCATTTGAGCGGGCTTTTTTATATCGAGGTTTTTCTAAAATGAAGAGCATTAAAGTGTGCTAGGAACGATTGGTATGCTTCGCTTTTGAAGATCATTAAGCTAATGATGGCAAGCAATGTACCCAAAGATGAAGAAATAGTACTACCATTTGCTACAACAAAATTAATGCTGCAAGTGAGAATGATAAAAGAGATAGTAAGTAAGTTTATTTTTGCAGCAACACTTAATCCTTTGCTTATTGTCAGAATGTTTGGAATGCATACAATAACAACCGTAATAGCTCCCAATGTAAGGAGGTAAGTATCTAGAGCAATGTGTTGAGTGAAAGAAAACCAGTCATTCCAAATGCTTAAGCTAATAGCCAGACCAATAGTCAATGCCAAGTATAAACATATACTTAGTGAGATGTTTGCTATGCTAATTGATTTAGTATTCAACTTTCAATTCCTCATAGATTCCAATAGCAAGATTTCTTAACTCTCCCGAATAACCGCTTCCTACTATGCTAATTGAGCCTCCAATTGCATCTAGAAGCTGATGAGAAATGGATGCGGATATTGTTGCTTGTGAATACCTCTTAGGAATTTCTCCTGACAACATTAGCTGTTTACGAGCTTTATTCGAAATGCTCGGAAGGTTTTTACGGATGATTTCTTTAGTTAATCTTGTTCTTTCTTGTCTGTTTAAGCCTTTTAGAATCTCGGGAACGCCTTTCTTAGTGGTTTGCTTAAGAGATTGAACCATTTTTATCGTTTGATATCCACTAGCGCCCGCTCCAGCTAAGGAGATGTAATCTAAAGCTTTAGTTGTATTTTGATACCACTCATTACTGTCTATATCCGATAATTTGTCTGGTGATTTAGATACCATACGGGTTCTTGCTACTCCAATAGCACATTGAGCTGTGGCAGCAACAGTAGCGGCGTGTGAGATATAGGACATAGTTACGCCCACAGGACCACTTACTGGTATTGTTAGCCCCGAACCAACTACCCCAATCCAGCCAATCGCTGCACCAATACAGCTAATGCTCGCTGATAGAAGCTCTTGATTGAATCTTGATTTTGACTCTTCCTGTTTTATTTTTTTTGCAAATTCTTGAGATGATTGTAATTTTATCGGTTCCCGTAGAATGATAAAGGTAGGATTGATATGGCATGTGGATTTAAAGTCTCTTAAGCGTACAACGGTGAATTTGTTATCAATATAAATTACACCCGCACCGCTAGTCTCTGGTTTAGCGTCAATAACGCTGAATAGCTGATTAATATTCACTATCTGTTCGATTTTTAAGCGTAATTGCTGTTCTTTTATTGATGGTCGAGTCAGTAAGGCTTCCATTATTTTCGTTTTTTATCAGATTAAATATTTCCTATTAAGACAGCATTTTCTTTTTCTATCAAAATATTAAGAGGCTCTTGAGGTGAGGCTCTATATTTGGATGTAATTGATATTTTTAATGTATCATTCTCTAGATTTATTAACTGATGAAAATTAGGAATAGATTGGTGTCTTGACTTTCCATTGGTAGTTTTGTGAATAAGTGCTACCGTTTCTTCCTCTTTGATACCTCTTCAAAAAGGAAGTGTAGTGGAAATCACGGTTGAAATTTTGTTGGCCTTATTTTTGGTTGCGACTGCCGCAGGCTTTATTGATGCGATGGCTGGTGGGGGAGGGCTCATTACGCTCCCTGCGCTTTTGGCTGCGGGGTTGAGTCCGACTCAAGCTCTAGCGACCAATAAGTTACAAAGTTCGTTTGGCAGTTTCTCTGCTAGCTGGTATTTCGTGCGTAACGGTATTGTTAGCTTAAAGGAAATGCGTTTTGCGATACTCTGCACTTTTATAGGCGCTGCAATCGGTGCCGAGGCTGTGCAGTTTATTGATGCTAGCGTACTCACCAGTTTGATCCCTGTTCTTTTGATAGCCATTTCCCTCTATTTTTTACTCGCGCCAAGTACGCGAAAAATCGATGGAGAACCAAAGTTATCTGAAGCGATGTTTGCGCTATGCATTGGTGGCGGGATCGGTTTCTATGATGGCTTTTTTGGCCCTGGGACTGGATCTATTTTTACTGTTTGTTTTGTTGCACTAGGTCACTTTTCTTTGGTCGAAGCCACAGCTAGAACCAAAATCCTCAATTTCACGTCAAACATTGCGGCACTACTCTTTTTTATCTTAGCTGGGTTGCCAGTGTGGAAGCTTGGCTTAACTATGGCTGTTGGCGGTTTTCTTGGTGCTCAGTTAGGGGCGAAGGTCGTGGTAAGTAAAGGGCAAAAATGGATTCGTCCTCTAGTTATAGTGATGTCGATGCTTATGGCAACGAAACTTCTTTGGCAACAACATCAGCAATGGATTCTGTCAGTGCTTTAACTCGCTCGCTACGATATGTGCTGTGACGTAAGCAGATATGTATTGGTCGAACTAACTGATCTAGCTCTTCAAAGTCATAGCAGAACTTAGGTGTGATATTAAGTATCGTTAGGATAGATTTAGGGATTAAAGCGGGAGCCATACCTCCCAAAGCCAGTTGTGCTGCCGCAGTATACGAATCCATTTCCATCAAAGGTTCGATTCCGTGTTTGGATAAAATAGCTTGTTGATATGTGTTGGCAGGGTTAGTTAGGTCATTGGTCAAAATAGCTTTAGGTAGTTGTGAAAGTGAATGTCGACTGACAATTGAGAAAGGTTCATCGGCGAGGTGAAGGCTCATTAATCCATGGTGAGGCGGTAAATAACCAGCACAGAATCCCAGTGTCGCTTTACCTGATTTCACATTCTCAATAATGCGTGGCGTATGATTGGTCGATATTCGTATGTACTGATCATGGGCAAAGTGTTCTGCCATGATCATGCTGAGGTATCCCGCCACTAAGGTTTCAGAGCAGTCCATTTTGATTAAAGAAGTGTCTTCTATTTGTTGTTGATCGTAGATTTTTCCTCTTAACTCATTGAACGTGGGTTCTATTGTGTTTATGAGGGCAAGGCCATCGGAGGTCAGCTTTATGTGCCGACCATTTGGCTCTATTAATTTTTTTCCTAACTTCTTCTCTAGATTTGAAATACGTTTACTCACGGCAGATTGACTAATATAGAGTTGACTGCCCGTGCGGCTCATGGTTTTTTCTTTACTGAGGACAAGTAACGTTTCAATACCTTCAAGCAACATAATGATTAATGAAAGTTAGGAATGGTTGAGATAATTTAGCGAATTGCCCAAGAATTGGCGAATCAAATGAGCATAAATGAGAGGAGCCGACACTTGGTCGACTCCATGATGAGTGATGTTGTTGGTGTTTAACGGTTAATGGCGAAAGTTGGCAGGGATAGATGCCAACGAATCGCACCGAGACGTATAATGAGCGTTGAGATTACACCAGCGAGTAAAGCCGTTGAGTGGTCATAACCCATGTTTACCGCCATCGTATGGAAGATGCCGCCAATAATACATGCCGTAGCATAGACTTCACTTCTTAATACCATAGGAACTTCGCGAGCCAGCACGTCTCGTATAATGCCACCGCCACAGCCAGTAATAACCCCCATTATCACCGCGACCATCCCAGAAGCATTGTAGGCGAGTGCCTTTTCTACTCCTATTCCTACAAATACAGCGAGACCGATGGCATCACAAACGGGTAATACCCACCATGAGAGTCGCTTGGGTCTTCGAATAATAAGCATGGTTAGTAGACACGTAACAAATATCACCCATAAGTAAGTCGTATCTGTTATCCAAAATACGGGAGTGGCACCAAGCGCCATGTCTCGGATTGTTCCGCCACCTATAGCAGTCACACTGCCGAGCACGATAACGCCGAATGGATCCATTTTTAAACGGCCCGCCAGTAATACGCCAGAGATAGCGAAAACAGCGGTACCGAACAAATCGATCATATAAAGCAGCATGGAGTCCATGTTACTTAGTACCTTTAAATAGTGTGAGAAAAAATGGGCGGAAATTGTACGGTATTTGCCACGAAATCGTTAGCGTTTTTGACGAACGCTTTTAAAGTGCTCACACACTTCCTTGATCGCGTTCAATGTGCGTGGTGTGGGACGGTTAATCCAATCAGAGTTTAGGGACCAGATGTGTTTGTTTTTAAGAGCAAGAAGCTCATTACTCCACTCAGCCCACATACCATCGTTACTCATTGCGTGACGAGAAGTAAAAATAACCTCTGGCTGGCGAGTAATGACTTGCTCGATGCTAACTTGAGGATAAGGCGCGCTAGATGCGGCGAAAATGTTCTCACCACCGCAAAAAGTAAAGACTTCACTTGGCCAGTTCTTTCCGGCGACAGTGATGATAGGCTTTTCACTCAACTGATAAAAGTAACTAACTTTCTCGTTCGTGTTGTACTGTTCTTTTAGTGTACTCAGCTGCGTTCTAAAATCTTCAGCGGCCTTTTTTCCTACTTGTGGAGTTTCGCTGTATTGGCTGAGTTGCTCGATATTATTGGCGATATCTTCTAATGAACCTGTAGTGGAGTAATAGATAGGAATACCGAACTGTTTAATTTTCTCCAACTCTTTAGCGGGGTTTCCGGCTGGCCAAGCAATCACTAAGTCCGGCTGAAGAGCAATAATGCGCTCTAATTTAATTCCTTGATAATTTGAGACTCTTTCTAGCTGCTTTGCCTGTTCTGGATAATCGCTCATTTCGCTGACAGCAACAAGCTGCTCTCCTAGCCCTGCTGCAAAGGCAATTTCGGTGGCATGTGGAGCTAAACTTATAATGCGTTGAGCGGGTTGAGCGAAGGTCGCTGTCGAAACAAATAGCGTTAATGCGAAGCATAATTTATTCATCATAATCCTTGATAAATTATTCCTAAAAGCAAACTTTGGATTGCGACCCAAGCCAGGACGCGCCAAACGAGCAGCGTATGTATTTGTGAAAGGTGAATAGCCGATGGCGCAATGCGCCCACCGATTTTTGCGCGCTCTGCACGCACACCTTGATAGATAGCAGGGCCGCATAAAGACAGTTGTAGTTTGTGTCCGATAGTACATAACACCCAACTAGGTCCTGGTAAGGGCCAAGACTTCGCTTGCTGTTGTATTCCAGAGAGCACATTACTTGTATTCTTTCCGGCAGCTAAAAGTATGGCAAAGAGACGAAGTGGAATAATATCCAGAGTAGCAACCAATTGAATCACAGGTTTACCAAAGGGCAAATATTGGCGTCGGCTAGGGGACCACACTCGCGCTAATTCTGTTGTGAGTCGATACATTAACGCACCAATACCACCTGTTAGTGCGTACCAAAATAGCACACCGATCACGTTGCGGCTGTATGCCATAATCAGGGTTTCTGAGCCAGCTTTACCTATGCCAACGATCGAGAGGCTACCAGTATCGCGATTAAGATATGGTCTCAGTAATGCTCGACACTGAGCTTTGTCTTCCGAAGAGATACTTGTGACGAGCTGTTTCGTTAACGTTTCGCTGTTGCGCCAGTCTAGCGCAAGGATCAATAGAACCAGTTCATATAAACGGATTTGCCAAACAAATGGCTTTACTGCAATCAGTAATATCAAGCAAGGAAACAGCATCAAGCCTAGTGCAAGACTGCCTGAGATTACACTCTGTGAGTAATTGTGATTATTGTTCACTTTGTTAGCTAGCTGCTCTGCTAGCTTTCGCCATAAAGTGATGGGGTGCGCTGAATGGGGGATTGGCACTAAAAGGTGCAAGATCAGTGCACCCCACATAATGAGGAGCGCACCGTTGGCATAAAATGACTGAAAAACTTCTTCCATGAATGAGTCGTTTACTTAATGAGTTCCAGCATTTTGAATACCATTTCGGAAGAGCTTTTTGCTGCTAGAGGCAGGAACTCATCAAAGCTCATTGGTGATTCTTTATCAGCGACATCAGAGATTGCACGCACAACAACAAACGGAGTGTTGAATTGATGACAAGTTTGAGCGATAGCAGATGCTTCCATTTCTACAGCGATAACTGACGGGAAGTGTTTACGAATAAACTCTTGACGCTCAGCAGTACAAACAAACGCATCGCCAGTACAAATTAGGCCGCGAACCGCATGAGTGTTTTCCATTTGTGCTAGGGCTTTTTCGGCTAAGTCCATTAGCTTGTCATCCGCTTTGAATGCAGCTGGTTGACCGGCCATTTGGCCAATCTCATAACCAAAAGCGGTTACGTCTGCATCGTGATGACGAACTTCTGTAGAGATAACTACATCGCCAAGGTTTAAGCTTGAATCGAAACCGCCAGCAGAGCCTGTGTTAATCACAACGTCTGGTTGGTATTCATCAAGAAGGATTGTCGTGCCCACTGCCGCTGCAACTTTACCGATGCCCGATTGTAGTACGACGACTTCAACATCGTTAATTTGACCAGAGAAAAACGTACAACCTGCTTTATTTACAGTTTTGTAGTTTGTAATTGCTTGCTTCAGGATGGTCACTTCTTGTTCCATCGCACCGATGATACCAACTTTCATAACACTCTCTTTAGGTAAATATTTTAGTTGGCCGAGAGTATAGCACTCCCCGTTGGCAGTTTTCTATTTGATGAGCTTAGCTTGAGTGAGCTTTTCTCGTAATTGATCGGCGCGCTTTCTGTTTACGCCAAAGTCAGAGTAGCCCACACGAGACTCCGAGCGCACAATCAGTTGGTCTCCTGCTATTTTTAGTTCGAGGTCATCCACGAAGCGCATGATTTTAGATGTGCACTCGATACGAAGGTAGTTGCTTTCTTTCACCGCGGTTTTCGCGCCTGGCAGTTCAAGCGCAACTTGCTCAATAGCGTCGATGTTCGCTGAATCAACTAAGATAAATGTCGTTAGGTTGTATTTTTCTCGCGTGTCTTGGGTGGAGACGCAGTTTGGTTTGTCACCACAAGGTGATTGAGAACGATCCATCATGGTTGTGACTCCTTGGCTACAAGCGGTTAAGCCGAGCAAAGTAATGGAAAGGAGAGCGGCTTTTTTCATTGTATTTACTCTTATAATTTTGTTTCTAATTATATGGATATAAAAGAAAAAGGATCCAATAACAGGACCCTTTTTGTGAGGTTAGCTGAGATTAAACTTCGAGGTAATCGAGGATGCCTTCTGCCGCTTTTCGTCCTTCATCAATTGCGGTTACGACAAGATCAGAACCTCGTACCGCATCGCCACCCGCGAAGATCTTTTCATTGCTGGTCTGGAATTGGAACTCTTGCTTCGCTGGGGCTTTGATACGACCCCATTGATCCAAATCGACATCAAACGGTGCTAACCAGTCCATTTTGTGCGGCTGGAAACCAAACGCCATGATAACAACGTCTGCTGGTAGAACGTGCTCGCTGCCTTCAACGGGCTCTGGACGTCGGCGACCCGCTTCATCAGGTTCACCAAGTGCGGTTTTCACCACTTTGACCCCCGAGACTTTGCCTGACGCATCCACTTCAACTCCCAAAGGCTGAAGGTTGAACATGAACTTCACGCCTTCTTCCTTTGCGTTTTTTACCTCGCGACGAGAGCCCGGCATGTTGGCCTCATCACGACGATAAGCACAAACCACGTTGGAGGCACCTTGGCGAATTGAGGTACGAACGCAGTCCATTGCGGTATCACCACCACCCAGTACGACGACTTTCTTTCCTGCCATATCGATAAAGGGCTGGTTACTCTCAAGATCCATGACTTTGTAGGTGTTCGAAACTAAAAATGGCAGCGCGTCATACACACCCGGCGCATCTTCATTATCTAGACCTGCACGCATGTATTTATAGGTGCCAACGCCCAAGAAAACAGCATCGTATTCATCAAGCAGCTCTTGCATTTGGACATCTTTGCCTACTTCCATGTTCATGCGGAACTCGACGCCCATTTCAGTGAACACACGGCGGCGGTTTTCCATCACGCCTTTTTCAAGCTTGAAGGAAGGAATACCGAAGGTCAGAAGGCCTCCAATTTCAGGGTAGCGGTCAAACACGACTGGCTTAACGCCATTGCGCACTAGGATATCCGCGGCAGCCAAGCCAGCTGGGCCAGCTCCAATGATTGCAACCTTTTTATCGGTCCACTCCACCTTGGACATATCTGGCTTCCAGCCCATTTCAAACGCTTTGTCGGTAATGTACTTTTCTATATTACCGATGGTGACGGAGCCAAAGTCATCATTAAGCGTGCATGAACCTTCACATAGGCGGTCTTGAGGACAAACGCGCCCACATACTTCCGGTAGGCTATTGGTTTGATGCGATAGTTCAACCGCTTCAAGAATACGGCCTTCATTGGCAAGTTTTAACCATTGAGGGATGTAGTTGTGGACTGGGCATTTCCATTCACAATATGGGTTGCCACAATCTAAGCAGCGATCCGCTTGTGCAGTCGCCTGTTGTTTAGTGAACGGTTCATAGATTTCAACGAACTCGATCTTACGAACTTTGATAGGCTTTTTCGCAGGATCTACACGCTGCACATCGATAAATTGATAAACGTTCTGGCTCATGATTCAAACATCCTCCATGATTACTGTGCTTGAACACGCAGCTCTGCGGCACTGCGGCTCTGGTGACCAAGTAGCGTGCGAAGATCTGCCGCTTGTGGTTTCACCAAATAGAACTTTGGAATCCATTCATCAAAGTTCGCCAAAATATTTTCTGCATGACTCGACCCTGTTTCTTCAAGGTGTTCCGCAATTAGGCCACGCAAATGTTCTTGGTGGATGTAAAGATCGGACAATGAGATGGCTTCGACAGACTCAGTATTAACTCGACCTTCAAAGCTTTGGTTCTCATCCAGAACATAGGCAAAGCCTCCAGTCATACCCGCGCCAAAGTTCACACCTGTCGCACCAAGAATGGCAACAATACCGCCAGTCATGTACTCACAAGCGTTATCGCCAGCACCTTCAATGACGGCTAACGTACCTGAGTTTCGTACGCCGAAACGCTCACCTGCTTTACCGGCTGCAAATAGTTTACCGCCGGTCGCGCCGTACAGGCAGGTGTTACCAATGATAGTTGCTTCATTGCATTTAAATGCGGTGCCAAGGTGAGGTTTGATAACCACTTTACCACCCGCCATGCCTTTGCCCACGTAGTCGTTCGCATCGCCCGTGAGGTAAAGCTCTACACCACCTGCGTTCCAAACACCAAAGGACTGACCTGCGGTGCCGTCAAGATAGATTTTGATAGGGGAAGCCGCCAATCCTTGGTTGCCATAGCGTTTTGCTATTTCGCCAGATAAGCGTGCACCAACAGAACGATCAGTGTTGATGACATTGTAGAAGAAACTTGCCGATTGACCGTTTTCGACCGCATGCATGGCATCATCAATGATCTTTTGGTTGAGCTCAGCTTTATCAAACGGTTTGTTTGGCTCTGTCCAAAATAGCGGATGACCCTCAGGTGATACTGGAGCTTCTAGAATATTGGATAGATCCAGCTTGGTCTGTTTCGCTGTAAATCCCTCTACCGCCTCAAGTAAATCGGTACGACCAATCAAGTCCGTCAGCTTTTCAACGCCAAGTTCGGCGAGTAATCCGCGCACTTCGTCTGCCAAGCCGATGAAGTAATTCATCACCATTTCTGGTAGACCTTTGAAGTATTCTTTACGCAGTGTCTCGTCTTGAGTCGCAACCCCAGTTGCACAGTTGTTGAGGTGACAAATTCGTAGGAACTTACAACCCATAGCGACCATTGGCGCAGTACCAAAACCGAAGCTTTCTGCACCTAAAATTGCGGCTTTAACTACGTCTAAACCAGTCTTTAGACCACCGTCTACCTGTAAGCGGATCTTATGACGCAGACCATTAGCAACCAGAGCTTGTTGTGTCTCTGCCAACCCCAACTCCCAAGGGCTACCAGCGTATTTTACCGAAGTTAATGGGCTTGCTGCGGTACCACCGTCGTAACCCGAAATGGTAATAAGATCAGCGTAAGCCTTGGCTACGCCCGTTGCGATGGTGCCGACACCTGGCTCGGAGACGAGTTTTACCGAAACCAGCGCATTTGGGTTGACTTGTTTAAGGTCGAAGATCAGCTGGGCCAAATCTTCAATCGAATAGATATCGTGGTGCGGAGGAGGGGAGATCAGAGTCACGCCTTGTACCGAATAACGCAGTTTTGCGATTTCTGCGGTGACTTTGTGTCCTGGTAGCTGTCCACCTTCACCCGGTTTCGCACCTTGTGCCACCTTGATTTGCAGTACATCCGCATTAGTCAGGTAATGAGGCGTTACACCAAATCGGCCAGAAGCAATCTGTTTGATACGTGAGTTACGCTCAGTACCGAAGCGGCGAGGATCTTCACCGCCTTCACCCGAGTTAGAGTAACCACCAAGACGGTTCATCGCCGTTGCAAGTGCTTCATGCGCTTCTGGGCTAAGTGCGCCAATGGACATTGCCGCAGAGTCAAAGCGTTTGAACAGTTCAGTGCGTGGTTCTATTTGCTCAAGTGGCAGCGGTGAGTCTGATTTTTTCAGCGACATTAAGTCACGCAGCATGGCAACAGGGCGTTGATTTACCTGCTTAGCAAAGCTCTGATAGTCGTTACTTTCGCCAGATTTAACGGCCTGTTGCAGCGTGCCGACAACATCCGGGTTGTACGCATGATACTCACCTCCATGGACGTACTTTAACAAGCCGCCATGATCAATCGATTTGCGTTTCGCCCATGCTTTACGAGATAAGTTTGTAAGATCTTGCTGGAAGTCGTCAAAATTCGCGCCTTCAATTCGAGTTGTGACGCCTTTAAAACACAGATCGACCACATCTTGGCTCAAGCCAACTGCTTCAAACAGTTGTGAGCAGCGGTAAGAGGCGATGGTTGAGATCCCCATTTTCGACATGATCTTGTACAGGCCTTTGTTGATGCCGTATTGGTAGTTTTGCATCACATCGCGGTAGTCTTTCTCTAGTGCTTTATCATCAATCAGTTTACCTAACGCTTCATAAGCAAGGTATGGGTAAACCGCAGTAGCACCAAAGCCAAGCAAGACAGCAAATTGGTGTGGGTCACGAGCTGTTGCGGTCTCAACAACAATGTTGGCATCACAACGTAAGTTGGCATCGATCAAGCGAGTTTGAACCGCACCGACCGCCATTGCTGCAGGAATTGGCAGCTTGCCTTTGACTAAAGCGCGATCTGAAAGCACGACTAGAACCGTGCCTTCACGCACCACTTGTTCTGCTTGCTCACACAGATCATCAATGGCTTGTTTGAGATCTTTCTGTTGTGGATCGTAGTTGATATCGAGAATGGTATTACGGTAATGATCGTCACTCAGCTCTAGTAGTTGCTGCATGTCTGAATAGAGCAGTACTGGAGAATCAAAGGTTACACGATGCGCGTGGCCATCGGTTTCACAGAAGACGTTCATCTCCTGGCCGATGCTGGTCGCCAGCGACATGACGTGTTTCTCACGCAGCGGATCGATTGGTGGGTTGGTGACCTGAGCAAACTTCTGACGGAAGTAGTCAGTCACCAAGCGCTCTTTCGAAGAAAGAACCGCCATCGGGGTGTCATCACCCATCGAACCGACGGCTTCTTGCCCCATATCACCGAGGACACGCAATACTTGATCGACTTCTTCATTGCTCATGGCAAACTGCTTTTGATAAGTCTTAAGCAAGTCTTCATCAAAGCTACGCTCACCTACTTGATCTTCAGGCAGCTGAGAGAACGGCGTTAGTTTGCGAACGTTGCTCTCCATCCATTCGCGATAAGGGTGACGAGATTTCAGATCATTATCGATCTCGCTAGATTGCCAAAGCTTACCTTTACGAGTGTCGATGACGAGCAATTCCCCCGGACCTACACGACCTTTTTTGGCAACTTCATCTGGGGCGTAATTCCAAATCCCTACCTCAGATGCCAGAGTGATCAGCTTGTCTTTGGTAATTACATAACGCGCAGGACGTAGACCGTTTCGGTCTAGGTTACAAGCAGCATAACGACCATCGGACAGTACGATACCTGCTGGGCCATCCCATGGTTCCATGTGTTTGGAGTTGAAATCGTAAAACGCACGCAAATCCGGATCCATATCCGGGTGGTTTTGCCATGCTGGCGGTACGAGCATACGCATGGCACGGAAGATATCCATGCCGCCAGCTAAGAAGAGATCTAGCATATTATCTAAGCTAGACGAGTCTGAGCCTGTCTCGTTCACAAACGGTGCTGCAGTTTGTAGGTCAGGCAGCAGTGGTGACGAGAACTTATAAGCACGAGCGCGTGCCCATTGTCGGTTACCTTCAATGGTATTGATCTCACCATTATGAGCAAGGTAGCGGAACGGTTGAGCTAATGGCCAACGCGGTTGAGTGTTGGTAGAAAAACGCTGGTGGAACAGACAGATAGCAGATTCCATACGTAGATCGGCAAGATCAAGATAAAAGCGCGGTAAGTCTGCAGGCATGCATAGGCCTTTGTACACCAAAACTTGAGTCGACAAGCTACAGATGTAGAAATCCGGATCTTCGGTGATTTGTTTCTCGATGCGACGGCGTGCGATGTAGAGACGACGTTCAATGTCACGCTCGCGCCAACCTGCCGGTGCAGAGATAAAGACTTGCTGAATATTTGGAAGCGAGTTGGCCGCAATTGGACCGAGTACTTCTGAATTAGTTGGTACTTCACGCCAACCAGCCACAGTTAGCGTCTCTTGCGCCAGTTCTTTGTTGACGATGTCTTTAGCGAGTTGAGCTTTGACTGGATCTTGGTTGAAGAAAATCATCCCTACGGCGTATTGCTTGCCAAGGTTGAAATCATTTTCTTCGGCAATAAGACGTAAATAGGAATCGGGCTTTTGTAATAGAAGACCACAACCATCACCAGTTTTACCATCGGCGGCGATACCACCACGGTGAGTCATGCGGTCAAGTGCAGAAATTGCTGTACGTACCAGCTTGTGGCTTTGTTCGCCTTCCATATGCGCGATCAAGCCAAATCCACAGTTGTCTTTCTCAAGACTTGGATCATAAAGAGCCATTGCAATTCTCCCTTTGCTTATCCGTCATCCCGACAGATATATCAACACTGCTTACGTTGATATTGATGACTAACTATGCGTCATCTTTATAGCTTTATGTATAATTATTCAGTAAAAGTTGTGAAATATTTAACATTTTTTGAGTGTTTTATTTTCATCAACTTCACAAGCTATAGCTTATTGTAAAAAAGGTCAAGTTATTAGTGGATCATAACGTGAATATGCGATTTACCATTTAATAAGCTAAAATAGTTTAATAATTTCAAATAGATAGTAAATTGATTGTTACAAAAAAGTAACATTTGATTCTGTGGGAGATAAAAAAGACCAGCATAAAATGCTGGTCAAAATAGAAAGATTGGAAGGAATTGTTTTCTTTCTTCACCGATAGCCATCGATATTGCTGATGGCTATTAGCAATTGAAAGAGAGAAGCATGGCTGCTTCGTTAAGCAGAAAGCATCAGTGAATCTGCTTTTGCTTCTAGGTTTGTGCCACCCATTAAGTAATCATCGATAGCACGGGCACATTCGCGGCCTTCATTGATACAACGAACCACCAAAGATTGGCCTGTTCGCATATCACCAGCAGCAAATACACCTTCTTGGTTAGTAGCAAAACCTTGAGTTGCTACGTTACCACGATCATCTAGCGCGATATCCAGTTGAGCAAGTACGCCCGTTGGTTCAGGGTGCAGGAAGCCCATCGCTAGGAATGCCATATCACACGGAATCACTCGCTCGCTGCCTTCAACTTCTTTGAAGCCTGGACGCTCGCCTGGTTTCGCATCTTGCCAAACGATATCAGCCAAACGAAGACCAGTAACTTCACCTTTGTCATTGCCGATGAACTCTTTGGTGAGGATGTTCCAGTGACGATCGACACCTTCCTCATGAGATGTCGAAGTACGCAGGATCATTGGATATTGAGGCCAAGGCATATTAGCAGGACGCTTTTCTGGTGGAATCGGCATGATTTCCACTTGAGTTACACTTGCTGCGCCGTGACGGTTTGATGTTCCCACACAGTCTGAACCCGTATCACCACCACCGATAACCACAACATGTTTACCCGCAGCGTGAATTTCTTCCGTTTTCAGGTCCATGTTATTGGCGCGACGGTTGTTTTGACCTAGGAACTCCATCGCGAAGTGAACGCCTTTTAGTTCACGACCCGGAACGGGCAAATCACGTGGAACCGTTGAGCCACCGGTTAGTAGAACCACATCGAACTCTTGACGCAATTGCTGAGCATTTACATCAACACCGACGTGTTGGTTTACTTTAAACTCAATGCCAGCTTCTGCCATTAGATTGATCTTGCGATCAATGACTTCCATGCTCAGTTTAAAGTCTGGGATACCAAAACGTAGCAGACCGCCCACTTTCTCGTCTCGCTCGAATACCGTCACAGTATGACCTGCGCTGTTTAGCTGCTCAGCAGCTGCAAGGCCAGCAGGACCTGAACCAATGATCGCAACGGTTTTGCCAGTGCGAGAGCGTGGTGTTTTTGGTTTGGCGTACCCTTCACGATACGCCGTTTCTACGATAGTTTTTTCGATATTACAGATAGTGATTGGGTCTTGGTTGATACCAAGAACACAAGCACTTTCACATGGAGCAGGGCAAACACGACCAGTAAACTCTGGGAAGTTGTTCGTCGAGCTTAGGATGTTCCAAGCTTCTTCCCAGCTATCACGATAAACCGCGTCGTTAAATTCTGGGATGATGTTACCGATAGGGCAGCCGTTATGACAAAACGGCACGCCACAATCCATACAACGAGAAGCTTGAGTATTGATCTTGTCACCAAACTCCTCGTTCAGAACGAACTCTTTGTTGTTCTTGATGCGTTCAGCTGGGTCAATCTTCTGTGGTAGTTCACGACCATGCTCTAAAAATCCAGTAGGCTTACCCATTATACGGCCTCCACTTGAGTTTCGTTTCCTTGAGACAGTGCTTCAGCTTTGCGTTTTTGAAGAACCGCTTTGTAATCACGCGGCATTACCTTAGCCATAGAGGCTAGGCTAGCTTCAAAATTGTCTAGGAAAGACTGCGCGACTTCACTTCCTGTGAATTGAACATGCTTAGTTAGCATGTCGAGTAATAGATCTCTGTCTTCTTTCTCGATTGGATCTAAGTCTACTAACTCTGGGTTCAGTTTTGACTCAAAGTCACCTGATTTATCCCATACGTAAGCCACGCCACCACTCATACCTGCGGCAAAGTTACGACCTGTTGACCCAAGGATGATGGCTGCACCGCCAGTCATGTATTCACAACCGTGGTCACCGACGCCTTCTACTACTACTTTCGCGCCTGAGTTACGAACACAGAAACGTTCACCAGCCATACCACGAATGAAAGACTCACCCGAAGTTGCACCGTAGAAGCACACGTTACCAACCACGATGTTGTCTTCCGCGACAATGCTTGATTTCGCATCTGGATAAAGTACTAAAGTACCGCCGGATAAGCCTTTACCCCAGTAGTCGTTCGCGTCGCCTTCCACTTCGAACTTCACGCCCTTAGCTAGGAATGCGCCGAATGACTGACCTGCAGAACCTTTGAACTTCACGTTCATTGGCTGAGGTAGACCTGCATCTTTGTACACTTTCGAGATTTCGTTCGACAACATGGTACCTGCAGAGCGGTCCGTGTTGACGATAGGGAACTCGGCATTCACCGCTTCGCCTTTCTCTAGTGCAGGAATCGCTGCTTGAATCAGCTTACGGTCTAGCACTTCTTTTAGGTTGTGGTTCTGTTGAGCTTGGTTGAATACACCATCAGCTTCACGTGGTTGCTCAACGTGGAGAACAGGAGACAGATCTAGGTTCTTGTATTTCCAGTGAGAAATCTCTTGGCGGATCTTCAGTTTCTGACCTTGACCGACCATTTCATCGATAGTGCGGAAGCCAAGCTCAGCCATGATTTCACGTAGACCTTGTGCCATGTATTGGAAGAAGGTAACGACGTCTTCTACGCGGCCATCAAAGCGCTCGCGAAGCGTCTTGTTCTGAGTTGCGATACCAACAGGACAAGTGTTCTTATGACACTTACGCATCATGATACAACCTTCAACCACTAATGCTGCGGTTGCTACGCCCCATTCTTCTGCACCAAGTAGTGTTGCCACTGCAAGGTCGCGAGGTGTCTTCATCTGACCATCTGCTTGAACCACGATACGGTTACGTAGACCGTTCTTCAGTAGCGTTTGGTGCGTTTCTGCCAAGCCAAGTTCCCAAGGAAGACCGGTATGGCGGATTGAAGACATTGGTGATGCACCTGTACCGCCGTCGAAACCTGCGATTAGTACAACGTCCGCTTTCGCTTTCGCTACACCAGAAGCGATCGTACCTACGCCTGCTTCTGATACTAGCTTCACGTTTACACGGCCTGCGCGGTTCGCGTTCTTCAAGTCGTAGATAAGTTGAGCCAAATCTTCGATTGAGTAGATATCGTGGTGTGGTGGTGGCGAGATAAGGCCAACGCCCGGAGTCGAGTGACGCGTTGCACCGATCCAGTCATCTACTTTATCGCCTGGTAGCTGACCACCTTCACCTGGCTTCGCACCTTGAGCCATTTTGATTTGCAGCTCTTCAGCGTTAGTTAGGTAGTAAGAGGTTACGCCGAAACGACCTGAAGCCACCTGCTTGATTGCAGAGCGTTCCCAATCGCCGTTCTCTTTGCGCTCGAAACGCATTGGGTCTTCACCACCTTCACCAGAGTTCGATTTCGCGCCAAGACGGTTCATCGCAACTGCCAGTGTGGAGTGTGCTTCGTAAGAAATAGAACCGAATGACATTGCACCGGTCGCGAAGCGTTTCACGATGCTTTCAATTGGCTCGACTTCGTCGATAGAGATAGAACCGGCTGGGTTCTTAATGAACTCAAGTTGGCTACGCAGGGTTACCGCGTTGTCGCCTTGCTTATCTACAGCAGTCGCGTATTGCTTGAACTGATCGTAGTTCTTGTTGCGCGTAGACTCTTGCAGTAGAGAAATAGTCTCTGGGTTGAATAGGTGCTTTTCACCACGCTGTTTCCATTGGTAAACACCACCAACATCCAGCATTTGAATTGGGATTTCGCGTTGTGGGTAACCGATGCGGTGACGGATCAGCACTTCTTTGGCGATATCATCAAGGGTGAGACCTTGGATACGAGAAACCGTACCAGTGAAGTATTTGTCTACCACGGATTTGTGGATGCCCAAGGCTTCGAAGATTTGTGCGCCATGGTACGACTGTAGCGTCGAGATACCCATCTTCGAGAAGATCTTCAGAAGACCGCCATTAATCGCTTTACGGTAGTTGTTGAACAGATCGCGCGGGTTCGCTTCTGGATCCAACTTCTTCGTACGTTGAAGTTCAATGATGGTTTCAATCACTAGGTAAGGGTTAACCGCATTCGCACCGTAACCAAGTAGCGTTGCAAAGTGGTGCGTTTCACGCGCGTCACCAGTTTCAACCACGATGTCACACTTCGCACGTAGACCTTTACGGATCAAGTGGTGGTGCACTGCGCCAACAGCCAGCATTGCTGGGATCGCCGCGTGGTTTGAATTCACTGCGCGGTCAGTGAGTAGGATGATTGAATAACCATCGATAACCGCGTCTTCTGCGTATTGGCAGATACGTTTTAATGCACGCTCAAGTTTGCCTTGATCTTCACTAGCTTGGAATACGATATCCAACGTTTTCGCTTGTAGGTGCTCGTTATCGATCGCACGCAGTTTTTCAAGCTCAGAGTTGGCTAGAACAGGCGATTCCAATTCTACTTTCTGACAGTGAAGTGGTGTTTCAGTCAGAAGGTTTTGGTCTTTACCCAAGTAAGTGTTCAGCGACATAACCATACGCTCACGGATCGGGTCGATCGGTGGGTTAGTTACCTGTGCGAACAGCTGCTTGAAGTAGTTTGAAAGATGTTGAGACTGATGAGATAGAACCGCAAGAGGCCAGTCGGCACCCATTGCTGATAATGGCTCTTTCGCATCATTCGCCATTGGAACGATGATTTCGTTCACTTCTTCAGTGCTTACGCCAAACGCTTGTTGGCGGTGTAGAAGGTGTTCTGGCTTAGGTTGGCTGAACTGGTTGCTCGCATCTGGCAGCTTCTTCAAGCTCAGTAGGTTTTCTTCTACCCACTTCTCGTAAGGCTGTGCCGTTGCGATGGTGTCTTTCACTTCTTCATCAGAGATGATTCGACCTTGTTCTAGGTCTGCAACGAAGATACGACCCGGTTGTAGACGACCACGGAACTCTACGTTCTCTGGTTCAATATCCACAACACCAGATTCAGATGCCATCACTAGGAAGTTATCTTTGGTCACTGTGTAGCGAGAAGGGCGCAAACCGTTACGGTCTAGTGTCGCACCAACTTGAACACCATCAGTAAAACATACTGAAGCAGGACCATCCCATGGTTCCATGATGTTCGCGTGGTACTGATAGAACGCGCGACGTTTAGGATCCATGTTTTTGTTTTCTTGCCATGCTTCCGGGATCATCATCATCAATGCGTGTGGCAGGCTGCGACCAGAAAGAACTAGGAGCTCAAGTGCCATATCGAAGTTAGATGAATCCGAGCTGCCTTCCTGACAGATTGGAAGAAGCATGTCGATTTCAGCCTGAGTAAACAGGTCTGATTCTAGGATTGCTTCACGGGCTTTCATCCAGTTCAAGTTACCGCGAACTGTATTGATTTCACCGTTGTGGGCAATGTAACGGAAAGGCTGTGCAAGACGCCATTTCGGGAAGGTATTGGTAGAGAAACGAGAGTGTACCAGTGCCAGTGCAGTCACCATGGTCGGGTTTTGTAGATCAAGGAAGTACTGAGGTACTTGCTCGGTAGTTAACTGACCTTTGTACACCAATGTCTTGTAAGACATGGAGTTAATGTAGAAGTCGTCACCAATGTTCGAAACGCTTTCTAGGCAAACACGTACAGTATAGTTACGAAGTACGTACAGTTTGCGCTCTAGCTCTTCAGGTGTGATGCCCGGGCCACCAGAGATAAACACATGCTCAAACTGAGGCTCTGTGCTTAGTGGGTCTGCACCGATCATTGAGTTATCGGTTGGCAATACGCGGTAGCCGATAACTTCAAGATCTAGACGTTGTGCGTTACGTTCTAGAATGTCACGGCATTGCTCGCGTTTGTATTCGTCTTTCGGGAAAAGAACTACACCAACACCATACTTTTCAAACGAAGGCAGTTTAATGCCTAGCTTAACGGCTTCTTCTAATAGGAATTCATGAGGTTTTTGTAGCAAGATACCCGCACCGTCACCGCTGCATGGGTCACAACCTTGACCACCACGGTGTTCCATGCGAGCCAGCATATCCAATGCTTGAGTCACTACTTCATGAGATTTACGGTTTTTAAGGTGAGCAACAAAACCGATACCGCAAGCGTCATGCTCCAGTTCCGGAGTGTACAGACCCTGTGGATTTTGCTCTCTATCTACCATAGATACATCCTTCCAGTTCAATGTCGACGCAAAAGTACCGGGCAGCAAATACTACCTAGACTATTGATTACGTCTTGTCCTTTATATTTATTATCGCCACCGATCTAGGTTGACCGGTCTTGATTCCTTTCCGTATCTCGCAGGAAAAGTTTTGCGAGAAAAACAATCCTTGGTGGTATCCCTTTATTTATTATCACTATCTAGTGATTTATATAGGTAGGAGTGGGATAACACCGACAAATCCCGCAGTGTGCTTTGTAATAAAAGTCACAAAAATAACGGGGTTGTGTAAGTATCCTACAATTTTGTCACTTCAGAATGCAATGAAAAAGTCGGCGTTGTGACCCAATTTTTTCGTTTAATTATGCATTTTTAGTTTAACATTTACGCAACATGAACGATTTTTGTCTTTAATTATGCAAGTTTATTGATTTTGACCCGCATGGTGGGTGTTTGAATTGATTAATATTGTGTGTTTTTTCTTGCAGGGATGTAATTTATTTACACAGATCGTAGTGAGATTGATTACGATTTATTGTTGGTGAGAATTTATGCAGTTACATGAGTTGGTCAATACAATCGGCCAAGATCTTCAGCGTCGATACGGTGAAAAGGTTCATAAGTTAACATTGCACGGTGGATTTAGTTGCCCTAACCGCGATGGCACGATTGGGCGGGGAGGATGTACATTTTGCAATGTGGCTTCGTTTGCAGATGAAGAAGTCCAGATAAAAAGCATTCACGAACAGTTAAAAGATCGCGCAGGTGAAATTCACAGAGCGAAGAAGTATCTCGCTTATTTTCAGGCCTACACCAGTACCTATGCCGAAGTACAAGTTCTCAAAAACATGTATGAAGAAGCACTAAAGGCTGCAGACATGGTTGGTCTTTGTGTGGGGACGCGTCCTGATTGCGTCCCTGATGCGGTATTGGATTTACTGTCGGGCTATGTACAGCAAGGTTATGAAATTTGGCTAGAACTAGGCCTTCAAACCGCCAACAATGACACCCTAAAACGTATCAATCGTGGTCATGACTTTGAGTGTTATGCCGAAATCACTAAGCGTGCGCGAACACTCGGAATCAAGGTTTGTACTCACTTAATTGTGGGTTTACCCAAAGAAAACCGCGCCGAAAATATTGAAACGCTGCAAAAAGTGTTGGCCGTGGGAACGGATGGCATCAAGTTACATGGCTTGCATATTGTCGAAGGTAGCACCATGGCGAAAGCTTGGCGTGCTGGAAAGCTAGAAGCCCCTGAATTAGAAGAATATGTTGCGATCGCCAGTGAAATGATTCGTATGACACCACCAGATGTGATTTATCATCGCGTTTCATCAGCAGCCAGGAGGCCCACGTTATTATCGCCTCTGTGGTGTGAAAACCGTTGGCTAGCGATGACGGAAATTGGTCGAGATCTCAGTGCTCATGGTGCTCAAGGGAGTCTTACGGGGAATACCTTTATCTATACTAAACCGGAATTAATAGCAGATCGCTCAATAAATAACTGATATATTTTAACCAGTGTTCTTTGAAGGTTTAAACGATGGATCAGTTACTCAATTGGCTTTGGGGTGGTCAAGGCGGTTATGGCTATGTCGTCTTGTTGTTAATCGCAGGCGTGTGCGCGTTAGCACTGATCTATTTACACTTTCAGACATCACTTAAGCAACTAGTAACGGATTCTCCCTATCCAGTCATAGTGGTGGACACTAGCCATGCTCAGCTCTTGCTATCTAACCAGGCTGCGATGCAGTTATTAGGCATTCGCTCTTTGGGAACGGGGTATTTGTATCCTGCTTTATTCGATATTCATGAGCTTGAGCAGTTTCTCGATCGCTTCTCTAGTCGTCATTTTCGTCAGCAGGCTTTTGACTGGCGACTATCTGATAGTGAATCTATTAAAGTGGAGCTGTCAGGCAGAAAGAGTTTATTGCGCAATCATCGAGTTTGGATTCTTTATGCTCAGCCATATCAAGCCACTCACCAAGAGCAGCAACAAGAACTTGCGCAATTAATCATCGCACGTTCGGCATTAGACTCACTTTCAGAGCTGATTTGTACCCAAGACCGCCAAGGCAATCTATTAACGACCAATCGAGCATTTGATCAATTCTGGCAAGGGCGAAGGGAAGAAGTTTGCGCATCCAAGGCCTTGGGTGAGACGACTAGAAAAAGCGAACGTAAATGGACAACGGATCCACAAGGTCGAAGTTGCTTATTGGAAGTCAATCAAAACTCTCTTGTTTCGCCGAGTGGTGAGCTTATCGGTACGCTGTCTATTAGTCATGACGTGACTGAATGGCACAAGATGCAACAGAATCTGCGAGATGAAATGGAGCGTCGCAAAGATACAGAGGTGGCGCTAGCGCAAAGAGATACTATCTTACAAACGATTCTGGATGCCAGTCCGGACTCTATTGGTATTTTCAATGAGAACATGGTCTATCAAGCGTGTAATCAGCCTTTTGTTAAGGCGTTAGGCATTTCAAAAATTTCTGATTTGATAGGTAAGCGCCTCCAAGACGTGATTCCTAAAGAGATGTACGCGCGCTTAGCAGATAGTGACTTAGAAGCATTACGCCAGTTAGAGCCAGTTCGATACATAGATAAAGTCGTGAGTAGTGATGGTAAAAGTACGTGGTTTGATGTGGTGAAATCGCCTTTTAAAGATAAAGCATCAGGAACGAATGGTGTGCTGATCATGGCGCGTGATATTTCTGAGCGTTATCTTGCAGAACAAAAGTTGGAAAAAGCCAACCTAGAGTTAGAAAAATTGAGCTTTATGGATAGCTTAACTCAAGTATCGAACCGACGCCGTTTCGACGAACAGCTGCAGGTATTGTGGTACCACCACGCTCGAGAAAAGCTGCCGCTCACCATCATGTTATGTGACATCGACTTTTTCAAAGATTACAACGACTGTTACGGTCACCAACAAGGTGATGAAGCGTTAGTCAGTGTCGCTACCGTGTTTACACAAGTCATCAATCGTTCTTCGGATTGTGTTGCGCGTTATGGTGGCGAGGAGTTTGGTTTTATATTGCCGAATACCACCACGGAAGGTGCGCGCAACGTAGCGCTGCGTATTCATGAGAAAATTCTACAGCTTGATATGGAACACGACAGTTCAGAAGCATCTGAACGCCTTACCGTCAGTATCGGTCTGGTCTCTTACATTCCTCAGCATGGTGATGAACCTGAAATGGGCATCGCTATGGCTGACAGTGCGTTATACCAAGCTAAAGCTGATGGACGTAATCGCACCTGTATTCACCCCAGTTCTTGCTAACGCTTTGTGACCGCTTGCTCTAAGTTGATAGCTGATTGTTTAAATCACCGTATTAAACACGTTAAACTTACAGAAGCCTGTGCGCTCGTTGGTTTATCTTTCTATCTCGTGTCACAAGCGCAGATCGCACCGTGTGTTTTTCACTAATCAAACAGACCTAAATTGCGTTAGGTCGAGTGCATTTACCTGTTTTTCATCATCGAATGGCGCTATCTAGCCACCACCATGGAGTAGTTAATGAAACCCATGAAAAATCTCGCCCAGTATTATGTCGACTTGCTAGTCAAACTGGGGATTGTTCGCTTCTCTATTTTGCTAGCCCTTGCGCTGGTGGCATTAGCTGTTGTGGTGCAGGTAGGGATTACTTTAGCTCTCAAAGGGCGAGTAGATGATATCGACATTGTCCGTTCGGTGTTTTTTGGTCTATTGATCACCCCTTGGGCGGTTTACTTCCTCTCTGTGGTTGTCGATCAACTAGAAGAGTCTCGCCAGCGTTTAACTAAGCTGGTGTCCAAACTGAAGGACATGCGTTCGCGAGATCAAGAGTTGAATTACCAACTTCAACAAAACATTGAAAAGCTTAACCAAGAAATTGAAGAGCGTATTAAAGCGGAAGAAGCACGTGAAGAGGCGATGCAAGACCTCGAAAACGAGGTGTTCCAACGCGAACGTACTCAATTAGAGTTGGCAGAACGTACCGCATTACTGCGTTCATTTATTGATGCCTCACCAGACTTAATTTACTACCGCAATGCGGATGGTGTTTTCTCTGGCTGTAACCGCGCGATGGAAGAGCTAACGGGCAAGAAAGAGCACCAGTTAGTCGGATTAAGCCCTTGGGATGTGTATAGCAAAGAAATCGCCGAGCATATCGTTGATACTGACCAAAAGGTTTTTGCCGATAATCAAGCGATTACTTACGAGCAATGGCTCGAATACCCAGATGGTCGCAAGCATTACTTTGAGCTGCGTAAAGTGCCATTTTACAGCAAAGATGGCCGTCACCTTGGTCTCGTTGGGTTCGGTCGTGATATCACTGAACGTAAGCGCCATGAAGAGTCGTTAGAGAAAGCAAGCCGCGACAAAACTACCTTCATCTCAACCATCAGTCATGAGCTGCGAACGCCGCTGAATGGCATTGTAGGCTTAAGTCGTATGCTTCTAGATAGTCCGTTGACAGAAGAGCAGCGTAAACACATGCAGACCATCAATGTGAGTGCGATTACTCTAGGTAACATCTTCAACGATATTATCGATATGGATAAATTTGATCGCCGTAAGTTAGAACTATTACCTGCGCCACTTAACTTCGAAGACTTCGTCGCAGAGATTGAGAGTATCTCTGCTCTGATGGCGGAACAAAAAGGGTTACGCTTTGACTTAGAACGTTTAAGCGACTTGCCAAAAGCAATTGAAGTGGATGCAACCCGTCTACGTCAGGTGATTTGGAACTTGGTCAGCAACGCAATGAAGTTCACCAAAGAAGGTGGCGTTGTGATGACAGTGAGCGCGGATGTCGAAGACGATTTTGCGACCATTATTATGGAAGTGGAAGACACTGGTATTGGTATCCCAGACGAAGAGCTAGATAAGATCTTTGCGATGTACTACCAAGTGAAATCAGGCAAGGACAACCTGCATGCGGTCGGTACAGGTATTGGTTTGGCGGTATCTAAGCAACTGATCAATATGATGGATGGTGACATTACGGTTACCAGTGAGGAAGGCTTTGGTAGCACTTTTACTGTATCGATCCACGTTCCGATTGTTGAACTAGCTGAGCCAGTCATTGATGCGAAACGCGACAATGTGCGCCTCAACATATTTATGGTCGAAGACATCGAGCTTAACGTAACTGTGGCTAAATCGTTACTTGAGAGCCTAGGGCACTCTGTCACCGTGGCAATGACGGGCCAAGAAGCGTTAGTGAACTTTGTGCCAGAAAAATACGACTTAGCGTTGTTGGATATCCAACTGCCTGATATGACGGGCTTTGATGTCGCCAATTATTACCGCAAGCATTATAACAATCTTCCTCCATTGGTCGCCTTAACTGCTAATGTAATGAAAGATCGTCGTGAATACTTAGATAACGGCATGGATGATGCGATCAGTAAGCCGCTGGCAGTGAATGCTATTCAGTCAGTGATTGATAAATTCTTCGCTCACCAGTTAGAACAACCTAAGGAAGTGGTGAGCGGTCCCGAAACAGTGGAAGAGCCAGTGCCTTCTCCTGTGATTGAGACACATTTGCTCGATATGGATATGTTAGAGTCTTACGTCGACATTGTTGGTGCAAAACCTGTCTACGACAGCATAAAAATGTTTGAAGATATGATGCCAGACTATATCGATGTCTTAGATTCGAACATGACAGCGAAAGATCAAGATGGGATTGTTTCTGAAGCGCATAAAATCAAAGGTGCTGCAGGTTCAATTGGCCTGAAACGTATCCAAAGTGTGGCGCAAAAAGCGCAATCGCCCGATATGCCTGCATGGTGGGAAAACATTTCAGACTGGGTTGAAGAGATCAAAAATGAATACCAAAACGATATTCAAGTCCTCAAAAGTTGGTTGGAACAAAGGAAATAACATGAAAAGAATCGCACCATTGGCGTTAGTCATGGCATTGATGGCAGGCTGTAGTTCCGTTCCAAATGTGAATTGGCAACAAAACAGTCAGATTACGATTAATGAGGTTAATGTTGAGCTCAAAAGTAATTTATGGGTGAACCTCATGCCGAATATTGGGGACGTGGAAGAGCAAAGTATTCAAGGTGCACTTTACCTCGAAGGAGATCAGTTACTTCCTGCAAATCTAACGGCAGAAGCTCTTATTATTAAACAGGGGCAAAAAGAGTGGTTGGTGGACAGTGCGTCTTTAGATACTCGAACGCACAGTGAAAGCCGATGGGAGGTGGCGTTCTCGTCTCACATTGATGTGAACACAGAAAAATCGGTTGATATCGCAGTGCTTCTAGACGATGCGGGTAAACAGCGTTGGTTAGTCGAAAAGTACGTGAAGATTAACAAGGTTTATTAACCGCAATGATGTTGCATTAGTCGTTAGACCTAAAACAAAAAGGGCTTGCTCAATGAGCAAGCCCTTTGCATATTAGCGGTTAAATCTAGTCTTCTAGATCGCCACAGAAGCGGTAACCTTCGCCGTGGATAGTGGCGATGATTTCTGGCGTACCTGAAACAGACTCAAAGTGCTTACGGATACGACGAATCGTTACGTCTACAGTACGGTCGTGTGGCTTAAGTTCACGACCAGTCATCTTCTTAAGAAGATCTGCACGAGTTTGAATCTTACCCGGGTTCTCACAGAAGTGCAGTAATGCGCGGAACTCAGAGCGAGGTAGCTTGTAGCTATCACCAGCAGGGCTTACTAGAGAGCGGCTGTTGATGTCTAGTACCCAACCGTTGAATTCATACTTTTCTACCGAGCGCTTCTCTTCTTGCACCGCGTTAGAGCTCATTGAGCGACTAAGTAGGTTACGTGCACGAATAGTTAGTTCACGTGGATTGAATGGTTTAGTGATGTAGTCATCTGCACCAATCTCAAGACCTAGGATCTTGTCTACTTCATTGTCACGGCCTGTCAGGAACATTAAAGCAATGTTCGCTTGCTCGCGTAATTCACGCGCTAGTAGAAGGCCATTCTTGCCTGGAAGATTAATGTCCATAATAACCAAGTTGACTGAGTTATCAGACAACACTTGGTGCATCTCTTCACCGTCACTGGCTTCAAAAACAGCGTATCCCTCTGCTTCAAAAATACTCTTAAGAGTGTTACGAGTTACTTGCTCATCTTCAACGATAAGAATCTGCGGGGTTTGCATTGGCGGTACCTAAATTTGTGACAAAATTGTGCTAATAGAATAAATTCTAGGCAAAAATATAACATACAGGTAATGTGATTTTGATAATAAATCAAGTTGATCAAAAAAACACTTCTTTCAGTTATCCGCCCTCCATGGAATTTTGCCAACTCACCAGTATCCAATGGCGACGTTTATTCTAAAGGGCTTGTTTACCTTTCATTTCCTGCTTTCAGTGGGGCCTGAAACGTAAACACCCTAAGATATTGAGCGGATTTTATATTGTTAACAGCATGCTAACAATGCTCAAATGTTAATTCCATTCAGTTTGTTGATTTATATCAATTGATGAAATGTAACTGTTATTAATCGTTTAAGACTTATGATAGAAAAAAGTAATAAGAACATAGACGCATCGTTATGGAATGCTTATTCAGAATCTTTTTTCAGATTCGAAGCCGAGTGGCGTGTTTCAAACTATGCTGTGATAACCGCTTGGAACCCATACAGTAACTTGAGGTCCAAAGAAGAGAACAGCATAAACAATCACGCGTTAGAAAAACAGCTACAGCACGTTAATTACGCGCCTGTCACGGTAGGTGATAGCGCTTTTACATGGTATGAGGAAAGCTTTGCCGTCGAGTTGTCGCCAGAGGTAGCCGTTGAATTGGCGAGTGACTTTCAACAAAACGCGATTTATTACGTCATTAATGACCAACTTTATCTTATTGCGTGCTCGCAGCCGAAAGTTTTTCATACGTTAGGCTCCATTAAACCTCGGCTCGTATAGAAGGTATAGAAAAGGATACTGCTCACTGAAGCACCGCTTGGGTGAGAAAATTCACGGAGGAAATATGAGAGACATTACACCCGATATTTGTGACCAATTTGAAGACCAAGTGAGCTTGCTTACTTTACCATTGCAGAACTTTGGTCAACGTAGCGCTTTTTACGGTGAAATCGTTACGGTGCGCTGCTATCACGATAACTCGAAAGTGCGTGAAGTACTGGGCGAAGATGGAACGGGTAAAGTATTGATTGTTGACGGACATGGATCGTGTCAGAGAGCATTACTCGGCGATCAATTAGCGATACTCGGAATAGAAAATGGGTGGGAAGGCATCATTGTCTATGGTGCAATACGCGATGTAGCACAAATATCTCAAATGGACATTGGCGTTCAAGCTCTTGGCACCAACCCGTTTAAAACAGAGAAACGCGGGATAGGAGAGGTAAACGTAACCTTAACGATGCAAAACCAAATCGTTCAACCTAAGCACTACGTTTACGCGGACTGGAACGGTGTATTGATTTCTAAGCAAAAGCTGGACTTCTAAAAACGAAAGCCTAAACCAACCTCAAAGCCTTGTCGCCAATCTTGGTAATCAAGAGTCGCGTGAAGATCCAGTTTATCGGTAATTTTTACGCGACTTGAGACTTCAGCCGCGAGGCTACTGTCGTCTTGGCGAATACCTTCCACTGTTTCGTTCTTGTAAGAGCGAACTGTACTTTTCAGCGTGACACGATCATTAAAGTGATAGCTGATCCCGCTCAAAAAACCACTTTGATTTTGGGTAGGAGAGTTATTGACTCGCGCACCGACATAAACGTCTACCGAATCAAAAAGCTCGTAAGCGTAACCCGTATCGATATTCCAAACATCAAAACTGTCAGACTGATAACTGTCGCTGGAAATGAATAGCTTATGAGGAGAAGGGGATGTTTTACCTGGAAGCGGCGGAAGTTCGTTTGCTAGACAAACACCAGGCACAAAAAACAGCAACAGAAAAAGCCCTCTTTTCATGTTCACCACTCCTTGTGTCAACTTTTTTATTAGTATGCGCCCAAAGCTTCTCACTATTAAAGCATAGAATATGAAAGCTAGCTCACCTATTTTCTAAATAATTCGATCCTATGAACATAAGTCACAGTTAAGTTGTTGTTATGTGTCACAACCCTCTCGAATTATTTGATCGTACGTTTTATGGCAAAGATTAGACTAGTTATTAGATAAAAAACCGAACTGGTGATGATAGTTAAGTCCTTTACAAAAACTAACTGTAGATTTCCAAATGATCAATAATGTGTAATTAACTATAAATATCAATGACATTGCTTAGCAGAAATCTCTGAAAGATGGAAAAACAAACAATTTTTTGTTGACTATGTATCAGAAACTCGGTAAACGTAGAGTTAAGCAAACACAATTAACGTTGAATATTTATTTATGCCATCTAACAGCCTAGTAGTAATGACCACGACCATTATTATTACCGACACGACACATGTTGGGGCAGGCTGCTGAGCGAAAGAAATTCACAAAAAAGGCCTGTATCCAACAAGATACAGGCCTTTTTTTATGCTTTTTTATCCAGAATTTAGACAAATTTAAGAAGATATACCGGAGGAAGGGATGCGAGTATTGAAGTTTGGCGGATCATCACTAGCTGATGCAGATCGCTTTTTGAGAGCGGCAGACATTATTGCCAATAACGCTCAACAAGAAGAAGTAGCGGTTGTTCTTTCCGCTCCTGGTAAAACAACAAACAAATTGGTTGCGGTCATTGAAGGCGCATTGCGCAATGGTGAAGCAGAACTACAAATCAAAGAGTTGGAGGAGTCGTTTAAAACGCTCTTCACTCAAATCCAAGCAGTACTACCCAATATCGATGGTTCAGCTTTCGATAACCAAGTGAAAACTTCTCTCTCTCAATTACGCCAGTTCGTTCATGGCATCAACCTTCTTGGCATGTGCCCAAATAACGTCAATGCACGCATCATCAGCAAAGGCGAACGCGTTTCAATTCAATTGATGAAGGCAGTGCTTGAAGCGAAAGGCCAACCTGCGCATCTTATCGACCCAGTTGAATACCTATACGCAAAAGGTGATCACCTTGAAGCCATGGTTGATGTAGATGTTTCAACGCAAAACTTCCGCCAAAACCCTCTTCCTCTGGGCCATGTGAATATCATGCCTGGCTTTACCGCAGGTAACGAGAAAGGTGAATTGGTAACACTTGGTCGCAATGGCTCTGATTATTCGGCGGCGGTTCTTGCGGCGTGTCTGCGCGCAGATTGTTGTGAGATCTGGACTGACGTAGATGGTGTATACAACTGCGACCCTCGTTTAGTGGAAGATGCTCGCTTACTTAAATCTCTTAGCTACCAAGAAGCAATGGAGCTTTCTTACTTCGGTGCTTCCGTTTTGCATCCGAAGACCATTGCTCCTATCGCGCAGTTCCACATCCCATGTCTGATCAAAAACAGCTTTAACCCACAAGGTGCAGGAACTCTGATTGGGCAAGACACTGGTGAAGACAATCTGGCGATCAAAGGTATCACGACGCTAAACGACCTAACCATGGTTAACGTCTCCGGCCCAGGTATGAAGGGTATGGTTGGCATGGCAAGCCGCGTATTTGGCGCAATGTCTTCCGCTGGTGTGTCTATTGTTCTTATTACTCAGTCTTCTTCTGAGTACAGCATTAGCTTCTGTATTGAGGCAGAAGATAAAGCAAAAGCGCAACAAGTACTGGCCGATGCGTTTGAGTTGGAACTGAAAGATAGCTTATTAGAGCCGGTCGAGTTTATTGATAATGTTTCAATCATAACGTTGGTTGGTGACGGCATGCGTACATCGCGCGGTGTTGCATCTCGCTTCTTCTCATCTCTTGCTGAAGTGAACGTAAACATTGTAGCCATCGCACAGGGCTCATCTGAGCGTGCTATCTCAGCCGTGATTCCTGAAGATAAAATCTCTGAAGCGATCAAAGCGTGTCACGAAAACCTATTCAACTCTAAGCACTTCTTAGACGTATTCGTGGTTGGTATTGGTGGCGTTGGTGGTGAGCTGGTGGATCAGATCGAGCGTCAACAGGCGAAGCTTGCAGAGAAAGGCATCGTGATCCGCGTGTGCGGCTTGGCAAACAGCAAAGGTCTTTTACTTGATAGTGAAGGTCTGCCACTCGAGCATTGGCGTGATCGTATGTCGGCAGCGACAGAAGAGTTCAGCCTAGCGCGTTTGATTTCTTTGGTTCAACGTAACCACATCATCAACCCAGTATTGGTTGACTGTACATCAAGTGAAGATATCGCGAACCAATACGCTGATTTCCTAGCAGCTGGTTTCCATGTCGTTACACCAAATAAAAAAGCAAACACAGCAAGCATGGCTTACTACCATCAGCTTCGCGATGTTGCGCGCAGCTCTCGTCGCAAGCTGATGTACGAAACAACTGTGGGGGCGGGTCTACCGGTAATCGAAAACCTGCAAAACCTAATCTCAGCGGGTGATGAGCTAGAGCGCTTTAGCGGTATTCTTTCTGGCTCTCTGTCATACATCTTCGGTAAGTTAGATGAAGGTATGAGCCTAAGTGAAGCTACTAATATCGCAAAAGAAAATGGTTTTACTGAACCGGATCCTCGTGATGATCTTTCTGGTATGGATGTCGCGCGTAAGCTTCTGATCCTAGCTCGTGAAGCAGGCATGTCTCTAGAACTAGAAGACGTTGTGGTTGATCAAGCACTGCCACCAGGTTTTGATGATTCTGGTAGCGTTGATGAATTTATGGCGCGTTTACCTGAAGCAGACGCTTACTTTAAAGAATTATCTGCAAAGGCAGCGGAAGAAGGCAAAGTACTGCGCTACGTTGGTGAGATTAATGAGGGCAAGTGCACAGTAAGCATCGCAGCGGTGGATGAAAACGATCCAATGTATAAAATCAAGGACGGTGAAAACGCACTGGCATTTTACAGCCGTTACTATCAGCCAATCCCACTAGTGTTACGTGGCTATGGTGCAGGCACCGAAGTAACGGCTGCGGGTGTATTTTCTGACGTGATGCGTACTTTAGGTTGGAAACTAGGGGTATAACAATAATGAGTTCAAGTGATATGGATGTAGTGGTTTATGCCCCAGCATCAATTGGTAATGTAAGCGTTGGCTTTGATGTGCTGGGGGCGGCCGTGTCTCCAGTGGATGGCACACTATTGGGTGACCGTGTATTGGTGAAATCTGGGGCTGATCCGTTCAGCCTTAAAACGGCGGGTGATTTTGTTGAGAAATTGCCAACTGAACCAAAAGACAACATCGTCTACGACTGTTGGCTCGTGTTTGCTCGTGAGTTAGACAAAAAAGGCGTTGAGCTAAAACCACTTGAGATGACGCTAGAAAAGAACATGCCAATTGGCTCTGGTTTAGGCTCAAGTGCATGTTCTATCGTCGCTGCATTAGATGCATTGAACCGATTCCATGGACAGCCACTTAACGAGACAGAATTATTGGCGCTGATGGGAGAGATGGAAGGCAAGATCTCTGGTGGTATTCACTACGACAACGTTGCGCCATGTTACCTTGGTGGTGTGCAACTGATGCTTGAAGAGTTGGGTATCATCAGTCAAGAAGTGCCTTGCTTTGATGATTGGTACTGGGTGATGGCGTATCCGGGTATCAAGGTATCAACGGCGGAAGCGCGTGAGATCCTACCATCTCAATACCGCCGACAAGATATCATTGCTCATGGTCGCCACCTTGCGGGCTTTATTCATGCGTGTCATTCTGGTCAGCCAGAACTTGCTGCAAAAATGATCAAAGACGTGATCGCAGAACCGTATCGTGAGAAACTGCTTCCAGGTTTTGCGAATGCACGTCAATACGCTGCATCAGCAGGTGCGTTAGCAACCGGTATTTCTGGCAGTGGTCCAACACTGTTCAGTATTTGCAAAGAGAAAGATGTCGCTGAGCGAGTTGCTCGCTGGTTAGAACAGAACTACGTACAAAACGAAGAAGGATTCGTCCACGTTTGTCGTCTAGATAAGCAGGGTTCGAAAGTAACAGGAAGTGAGCTATGAAGCTTTACAATATAAAAGAAAATGATGAACAAGTTTCCTTTGGCCAAGCCGTTCGCCAAGGGTTAGGTCGCAATCAAGGCCTATTTTTCCCATCGGAATTACCAAAATTTGAAGATATCGATGCGCTGCTTGCAGAAGACTTTGTCTCTCGTAGCACTAAGATTCTATCGGCGTTAATTGGAGATGAACTTGCAGAAGAGCAAGTGAATGCTCTTGTTGATGCTGCATTTCAATTCCCTGCGCCTATCAACCAAGTAAAAGACGGTGTTTACGCACTGGAGCTGTTCCATGGTCCAACGCTTGCGTTTAAAGACTTTGGTGGTCGCTTTATGGCGCAATCTCTTGCTGCGGTTTCGGATGGCGGCAAGATCACTATCCTAACGGCAACTTCTGGCGATACTGGCGCAGCGGTTGCACATGCTTTCTACGGTATGGAAGACATCAACGTTGTGATTCTTTACCCGAAAGGTAAGATCAGCCCACTGCAAGAGAAGCTATTCTGTACGCTTGGTAAAAACATTCACACTGTCGCGATCGATGGAGACTTCGATGCGTGTCAGGCACTGGTTAAGCAAGCTTTTGGTGATTCAGCACTGCGTGAAGAGATCGGTCTGAACTCTGCAAACTCAATCAACATCAGCCGTTTGATGGCGCAAATCTGTTACTACTTTGAAGCAGCTGCGCAAATGAGCAAGCAAGAGCGTGAAAACCTAGTGGTATCAGTACCAAGCGGTAACTTCGGTAACCTAACTGCTGGTCTACTGGCAAAAGCACTGGGTCTACCTATTAAGCGCTTTATCGCGGCAACGAATGCCAATGACACTGTGCCACGCTACCTAGAAACAGGTAAGTGGGAGCCAAAACCAACAGTCGCAACAACATCGAACGCGATGGACGTGAGCCAACCAAACAACTGGCCTCGTATTGAAGAGCTGTGCCGCGTGAAAGAGTGGGGCTTGGAGACGTTAGGTAAAGGCGCAGTATCTGATGAGCAAAGCGCACAGTCAGTGAAAGATTTACATGCTCTAGGCTACCTATGCGAACCGCATGGTGCGATTGCTTACCGAGTGCTTGAAGAACAATTGCAAGACGGTGAAACCGGTCTGTTCCTATGTACTGCTCACCCTGCGAAGTTCAAAGAAGTGGTGGATGATATTCTAGAATCCGATATCGACCTTCCTGCGCCACTAGCGAAGCACGCTGCGATGGAGCTGCTATCGGAAGAGCTCGACGCAGACTTTGACGCATTGAAACAAGTACTGCGCCGCGTGCAGTAAGCTTCAAAGTATAGTAAGTATCAAAAACAGAAATAACGAGAGGTGAATGAGTAATCATTCACCTTTTTTATTGTCGGTAAGTTTTGACTCTCTTTATGATTGAGAAACGAACTTAACTAAATGAGATGGAAAGAGAAGCATGCATTTTTTGATTTTTCTTGGCTCAGTGAGAAACAGCACGCCACCACGACCAGCCCGTTTAGGAATGCGAGTCAGTAAAGCGTGTGAAAAACTCATCGCGAGTCAACATTCGCAACATACGGTCGAAATCATCGACCCTTTGAATTAAGACTTTGGCGATGTGTTTAAGCCCGAGTTTGCTTATCACCGCTCTAAAGTTCCGCAGCACCTAAGTGAGCTGGCAGACAAAATCAAACAGGCCGATGGGTATGTGATGGTTAGCCCGGAATATAACCATTCGATGAGTCCTGCTTTGGCGAACATACTTAACCATTTCGGCAGTTCGCTGTTTTCTTACAAGCCGAGTGCTATCGTGACCTATTCTGCCGGACAATGGGGTGGTGTTAGAGCTGCCGTTTCTATGCGTACCTTCTTATCTGAACTTGGATGTCTACCTGTCTCTGCGATGATCCACATTCCGAAAGCGCAAGAAGTGTTTGATGAACAGGGCGTTGCTGAGGATGAGTCGGAGCAGACGCAGTGGGACAACTATATGAATCGCACTATGCATCAATTGATTTGGTGGGCAGAAGGGGCGTCACTGCAAAGAGATAGGCTTGATCCAACCTCTTTAGCGCAAGCGTTTCAGAAAGATCCTTCGCAAAGAAATGCACCTTAGAGGCGAGTTGCTTTCCATTATAGAAAGGGTTTAGAAGGATTCTGAAACAAAAAAGCTTGGTCATTGCTGACCAAGCTTTTTAAATTCTAGCGAGCTAGTTTACTGAGAGATTATAGAGTCTCAGTAAAAGTACGAGCGATTACATCCCGTTGTTGCTCTGGAGTTAGCGAGTTAAAACGTACTGCGTAACCAGAAACACGAATAGTTAGTTGTGGGTATTTCTCTGGGTGTGCAACTGCATCTTCTAGTGTTTCGCGTTTAAGCACGTTCACGTTTAGGTGTTGGCCGCCTTCGATACGAGGAGCAGTTTCGATTGCAACTTCACGGCTTTCGTATTCACCTAGGTCGCTGATTGCGATAACTTGGTCTGCTTCGTAGCCAGCAGTTGCAGCAACACAACGAGCTTCATTTTTTTCGCTATCTAATAGCCAGATAGAGTTTAGTAGGTCGTCGTTTGCCGCTTTTGTAATTTGGATACCTTGGATCATCACTATCTCCTAGACCACTTACGTGGTGATTATTGGTGTTAATTTTCGAATTTTCGTTGAGCTGAGTATTATATAGCTAATATCCACTATTTTAATATTGATTTAAGTCAAAAAACAACCAAAAACATTATTTTTATTAAGGTGATTTTATTGAGTTAAATCAATAAAACCTTTGAAAACAAACCAATTACAATTTATTTGATAATATAAAAAATATTTAATAACTGGTTTTGTTGTAAATTTACTACAAATTGAGATTAAAGTTTAAACTGGTTAACGCAACTATCTGTATTTAGGTAGCAATACTGAAAGTCTAAAGTGATTAAATGACAAACATGAAAAACAAGCTTGGGAATAAACTCATTGGTGCACATGTCTCTGCTGCTGGTGGGGTCGATCAAGCTCCGTTGAGAGCTCGTGAAATTGGCGCGAATGCATTCGCACTATTTACAAAAAACCAACGCCAGTGGGTGGCGAAGCCTTTAGAAGCAAAAACCATCAGTGCGTTTAAAGCGAACTGTAAAATGCTGGGTTTCGGAGCAGAACATATTCTTCCCCATGATTCTTATCTGATTAACTTGGGTGCGCCGGAAGAAGAAAAGCTGAATAAATCCCGCGCGGCATTTATTGATGAAATGGAGCGTTGTAATCAGTTGGGGCTGACTTTGCTTAACTTCCATCCGGGTAGTCACCTAAAGAAAGTCTCTGAACAGGAGTGTCTCGCGACGATCGCCGAGTCGATCAATCTTGCGCATAAAGCGGTGCCGAATGTGATCGCTGTTATCGAGAATACGGCAGGTCAAGGCATTAACTTAGGCTGGAAGTTTGAGCACCTAGCTGAAATCATCGAGCAAGTGGAAGATAAAGATCGTGTCGGCGTTTGTATTGATACCTGCCATACCTTTACGGCTGGTTATGACTTACGTACAAAAGAAGATTGCGAGCGCACCTTTGCAGAGTTCGACCGTATCGTAGGTATGCACTATTTAAGAGCAATGCATCTAAATGATTCAAAAGTAGAGTTTGCCAGCAAAGTAGATCGCCACCATTCTCTTGGTAAAGGAGAGATCGGGTGGGATTGCTTTGAGTACATCGCGAAAGACCCTCGTTTTGATGGTATCCCTCTGATTTTAGAAACAATTGATCCAGATATTTGGCAGCAAGAGATCAACACGTTGCGTCAATTCCATTTAGCGGCCATTGACAGTTAATGGCGTAACCACAAAGTTGGCACCTTTCTTTCTTAGTCATTGAACATCAATCTCTGAATTAGCAAAGAAGGATGCCAACATGTCTCGACCACTCTCTTTTACTCCTTATGCTTATACTCGTCGCGTGCTTCGCTTACCGATGCCTAATCGTCACATTACCGGACAGGGGCACTTTCGAACGCCACAGAAGCATTAGTCTTTTATTACTTGTCTCAAGTTCGTGGTAAGTTTTTGTTTGTTTGAGTTTCGCTCGTTAGAATAGAAGCAAAATTTAGGACAGGAACTTTCCATGAATCAGTCACCCACTTGGCACGATGTGATCGGCGAAGAGAAAAAGCAGAGCTACTTTGTAGACACCTTGAATTTTGTTGAAGCCGAACGCGCCGCAGGCAAAGCTATTTTTCCTCCCGCAAAAGATGTCTTTAACGCGTTTCGTTTTACCGAGTTCAAAGACGTTAAGGTCGTGATTCTAGGACAAGACCCATACCACGGCCCAAATCAGGCGCATGGCCTGTGTTTCTCTGTACTTCCTGGCATTAAAACGCCACCGTCACTGGTTAATATGTATAAAGAACTGGCGCAAGATATTGAAGGTTTCCAAATCCCTCAGCATGGTTTTTTGCAAAGCTGGGCTGAGCAAGGCGTATTGTTACTCAATACGGTATTAACGGTGGAGCAAGGTAAAGCGCATTCACATTCAAAGACAGGTTGGGAAACGTTTACTGATCGAGTTATTGAAGCCATTAATCAGCATCAAGAAGGTGTAGTGTTCTTGCTGTGGGGGTCACACGCGCAGAAGAAAGGGCGCTTTATCGATCGCAATAAACACCATGTCTTGGCAGCACCGCATCCATCGCCGTTATCGGCACATCGAGGCTTTTTCGGTTGTAAGCATTTCTCTCAAGCAAACCAGTTGCTTACATCACAAGAAAAAGCACCAATTAACTGGCATTTGCCATTAACGGTATAAATGAAGAGACAGCGATCATGGATGCTATGATCGCTGTTTTTTTGAGCACGCTCGAGGCTGATAGTAAATTTCTCATGTACACTTACTAAAAGTAGGTGTTAAGGAGAGACGCTATGATGATCGAAAGAATTCGACGCGAACATGGTTATATGGTTCGTCTGTTGGCGATACTGCGCCATAAGCTCAATGAGATAAAAAAAGAACGTGTAATCAACTATGCGTTAGTAAGCGAGATTGTTGATTACCTCTCTAATCATTCGGAGAAAGTACACCACCCGAAAGAAGATATCCTCTATCACCACTTTCTTGAACACTATGGTAAGCAACAAACCATGGAAAATTTAGAGAAAGAGCATCTAGAGTTAGCGAGTAAAACCAGAGAGTTTTCATCCGTGATAGAGATGATCCTTCAGGATGCTGTTGTGCCACAAGACATGTTTGTCGCTCACCTAGAAGATTTCATCGAATCGCAAAGGCACCACTTGGAGCTAGAAGAGCGAAAAATTTTGCCTCTCATTGAAGAGTTATTTACCACAGAAGATTGACAGCATGTCGAGAGCTTATGGAGCGTCAGTGAGGATGATCCTGTGTTTGGTGACACGATTGCTGATCGTTATAAACAGTTGGCCGAACGTGTTCGTCAAAGTGATACTGAGTATGTTTAAGCCTGAATGATGAAACCTGAGCGAGCGAAAGTCGTATCTCGGGTTTGTGAGATATATTTCTTATTTATTGGGAATCAACCGAAAATTTCGTGTGCATATTTTTCGGCAAAAAGTACGGAAGATTCTCATTGAGTAATAATGGTATTCATACTTAAACCTTGGTACTAAACTCACGGTGTTTACGGTCACTGTAAACAAAAAACAAAAGGCACCTGTAAGGTGCCTTTTGTTTGAATTAGAGTTTAATGTCTTCCAAGTTATAATCGGTACAGACATCAAGTTCGCGCAGCTCTTTAAGCAAATTGCGTCTGTCGTTCATCTCTTCTATTTCACGCCACTTTCGCTTTACTGGTTTGGCACGAGATTTGGTTGTTGAGGTAGTATCCAGATTAAAAATGTCATCTAGTTGAAAGCCTTCCATAAGCCACCTTTACCTTTCTTAAGCTAAACTGTTGTAACCAGTCCTTGTGGAGTTTTTTAAGTACCACAATAGCCGTGAGAATAACCATGATATATTTCGCATTTGTGTCGGTAGCATGACATTTTCGTGCAAAAATATTCTCAAAATCACACTTTTTATTACAACGATGTGGATAAAAAATGCACAAACGATCTCAAGAAAACGATTAAATAGAGAAATTTTCTATGTTAATTCGATTTGATGAATGGGTGCACTGCGCAAAGGTTAAAGTTGCATAAAATCAGTTTGATGAAATAGTGTTCAATTAGATGGTAAGTCACTAGCGTAAATTTATGTAACACCTTGTGAATACTAGCTTGTTCTTGTTTATACGGTTTGCCATTCCATTTAATGAAGAATAATTATTTATGTTGGTGTTTGGTAATTGAAATGTTGCGCAGTTTGAGTGTTAAGTCTTCTATTTATGTTATTTTTTGGTGACTTTATAGTGAAAAATAACAATGTTATTCTTATTGTTGCATATTGATTTTTGCGCTCCTAGGTTGCATTATCCGCCCGTCAAAAAATACGCTGGTACGTAAAATGGATGCATGAAGCGACGTTTACGATTCTAGATTGCCCATAAACATTACTTAAAAAGCTAAGCACACTTTGACACTTAGCAGGCAATTTGGTGGATGGCTAGGATGCATAGACTGGCGCAACTCACTTTGAGGTACACATGACAGACTTAATCAATTTGATGAACGATCTCCTCTGGGGTTCGATTCTGGTTTATCTTCTTGTTGGTGTTGGTATTTACTTCACCGTTCGATTAGGGTTCATTCAGTTCCGCCATTTCGGCCACATGTTCTCTGTTCTTAAGAACAGCCGTAAAGCAGACAAAGCTGGTATTTCCTCTTTCCAAGCGCTTTGTACTAGTCTTGCTGCACGTGTTGGTACAGGTAACATGGCGGGCGTTGCAGTTGCATTGACTGCGGGTGGTCCTGGTGCGATCTTCTGGATGTGGCTGATTGCAATGCTTGGTATGGCAACATCGTTTGCTGAGAGCACACTGGCGCAGCTATACAAAACCAAAGATGATGATGGCAACTACCGTGGTGGCCCTGCCTACTACATGGAAAAAGGCCTGGGCATGCGTTGGATGGGCGTGTTGTTCTCAGTTTTCCTAATCATCGCTTTTGGTTTGGTATTCAACGCCGTACAAGCTAACTCAATTGCCAATGCAATGAGCAACGCATTTGGTTGGAATAACCTGTATGTCGGTATTGCCGTTGTTTTACTGTCTGCAATTGTTATTTTCGGTGGCATCAAGCGTATCGCAAGAGTTGCTGAGATGATCGTTCCGATCATGGCACTACTTTATCTAGCCCTAGCGCTGTTCATCATGTTCTCTAACCTAGAGAAATTACCTGATGTATTGATGCTTATCTTTAAGAGTGCATTTGGTCTGCAAGAAGCAGCAGCAGGTGGTCTTGGCTACGCAATTGCACAGGCAATGATTAACGGTATCAAGCGCGGTCTATTCTCGAATGAAGCAGGTATGGGTTCTGCACCTAACGCGGCAGCTTCAGCAACACCTTACCCACCACACCCAGCGTCTCAAGGTTACGTACAGATGCTAGGCGTGTTCATGGATACGATCGTTATCTGTTCTGCAACAGTGGCTATCATCCTGATGTCTGGTGAGTATGTCGGTCAAGCAACAGAAGTGACGGGTATCGAGCTAACTCAGCGTGCATTGAGCTCACAAGTTGGCGATTGGGGCGGCATCTTTGTTGCTGTGGCAATCTTCTTCTTTGCGTTTACTTCAATCATTGCAAACTACTCGTATGCTGAAACGAACTTAATCTTCCTAGAGCACAATCATAAAGCGGGCTTAAGCATTTTCCGCGTTATTGTTCTTGGTATGGTGATGTTTGGTGCACTAGCTTCGTTACCAGTCGTATGGTCGCTTGCTGACGTCTCTATGGGTCTGATGGCGATAGTCAACTTGGTGGCGATCATCTTGCTATCTGGCATCGTGATTAAACTGGCCAAAGATTACAATCGCCAGCTTGGTGAAGGCAAAGTGCCAACATTTGATGCGAATGATTTCCCAGAGCTGAAATCTCAGCTTGAAGAAGGCATTTGGTACAACGATAAAAAAGACTAAGTGAGCTATCACTCATAGTTGAAAGCTATTAGTACGATGTAAAAAGCCATGCAGACAATGCATGGCTTTTTTTGTACCCTATTAAAAACAAAATTAGAGAAGGGAAAGTCATGCTTATCGTAGTTTCTCCAGCGAAGACTCTTGATTACGAGTCTCCGTTAGCGACAGAAAAATTTACTCAACCTGAGTTGGTCGAATACTCAAAAGAGCTTATCGATGTTTGCCGCAAACTGACTCCTGCTGATGTTGCCTCTTTAATGAAAGTGAGCGACAAGATTGCCGATTTAAATGTGGGCCGATTCCAAGAGTGGAGTGAAACGTTTACCACGGAAAACTCTCGACAAGCTATTCTTGCATTTAAAGGTGACGTTTACACAGGGCTAGACGCCGAAAGTTTATCTGAAGCGGACTTCGAATATGCTCAAGATCATCTGCGTATGCTATCGGGTCTTTATGGTTTACTAAAACCACTTGATTTGATGCAGCCATACCGTCTTGAAATGGGTACCAAGCTTGCAAACGACAAAGGTACGAACTTGTACCAGTTTTGGGGCAATGTTATTACGGACAAGCTTAACGAAGCGATTTCTGCTCAAGGTGATAATGTCCTTATCAACCTTGCATCAAATGAATACTTTAAAGCGGTTAAGCCAAAGAATTTAGATGCGCAAGTGATCACGCCAGTATTCAAAGATTGTAAGAATGGTCAATACAAGGTCATCAGTTTTTACGCGAAGAAAGCGCGCGGTATGATGGCGCGTTACATCATTGAAAACCGTGTTGAGAGCGTGGCAGACCTGACTAAGTTTGATACGGCGGGTTACTACTTTGTGGAAGATGAATCGACGCCAACAGAGTTAGTATTTAAACGCGAAGAGCAAAAATAAAGCTGATTGAGACGTAATCGACGTTAATCTCTTTCAGCACAAACGAAAAAAGGGTTGGCATTGCCAACCCTTTGTTATTTTCTAGCTTGAGCTACTTGGCCCCAACAAGATTACTTCTTCTTAGCGGTTTTCTTTTTCGCTACTTTTTTCTTGTCGTCTTTTTTCTTTTTCTTCTTAAACACGGGCTTTTTGTGTTTAGGACGCATCTCTTTCACGAAACGCTCTTTGATGTCTTCTTTCACGTAACGTGCAACGCGATCCATCATTGGTTGGTCGTGTGCTTCTACGATTGAGATAGCGTTACCTTTCTTACCTGCGCGAGCAGTTCGGCCGATACGATGAAGGTAAACATCAGCCGTGCGTGGCATATCGTAGTTGATAACGTGTGATACATCCGGAAGATCGATACCGCGCGCAGCAACGTCCGTCGCGAGCAGCACGTTCACAGTACCATCGCGGAAGCGAGAAATCGCATTATTACGACGATCTTGAGGCATTTCACCTTGAATCCAAGAACATGGAATCTGTGCGCTTTCAAGCTGCGCTCGTAGCTCAGCCAAACGCTCACGAGTCTTTAAAAAGACGATGGTGCGTTCAGCCTGCTGAGTAATAATGTGTTTTAGTAATTCCAGTTTGTGTTCTGCATCATCAGCTCGGTGGTACCACTGAGCAATTTTCTTACGCTCACGCAGCGGCGATTTTGCATCAATCTCTGCTGGGTCATTCAACAGATCTGCGGTAAAGCCTTCTACGCCTTTCCCTTCTAACGTTGCTGAGAACAGAAGGGTTTGCTTACGCCAGCGACATTCGTTCGATAGGCGATCGACAGTAGGAGCAAAACCCATATCTAGCATACGGTCTGCTTCATCAAGGATTAACCATTCGATTGCACGACAATCAAAACGTTCTGCATCAATGTATTCTTTTAAACGGCCAGGTGTCGCAACCACAATGTCTTGCGTTGTTGCAAGGATGTCGGCGTGCTCTTGGTACTGAACACCACCAGTGATGGTGAAAATGTTGAGTTTGGTATTTTTTGCCAAAGCACGTGCTTGATCGGCAATTTGCATCGCCAGTTCGCGAGTAGGCGTTAGGATCAAAATACGCGCAGGCCCAGGCTTACGACGAGGGAAGTCTTGCAAGTATTGCAATGCTGGCAGGACGAAGGCGGCCGTTTTACCAGTTCCTGTTGGCGCTGACGCTAGAATGTCACGACCGTCCAACGCTTGTGGAATCGCTTCTGCCTGAATTTTTGTTGGGCGTTCGTAACCCATCTCTTCAATGGCTTCAAGTAGGTTTTGGTCTAGATCAAGTTCAGCAAAGGTTCTGATCACAATGAGTTCTCCACAAGCAAAGCTTGGTTAATGGTTCGCCACAACAGCATAGAATACAAAAAGGTCGCACATTATAAAGTGATTGGTGATAAGGATCACATGTTATTTCACATCTTAAGATAAAACTCGCGAGTTAACTGTATGAAATCATCACTATAGCCGTCATTTGAACGGATAATTAAATGTGACGTCTGCAAATCGCAAGGTCGTTTTGACAGTTCAAATAACAGTCGGTGTACTGGTTTCTTTTCTGATGGTTGCACACGACAGATCCGCGATAGATACCAACCTTGGTTTAATGCTAGCTCAATGAACTGCTCGCCTTCGGTGATTGGCAACACAAAACTAGCTCTCCCTTCGTCATCAAGCAAATGATAGCAACGCTGTAGCAATGCGTTATGGCCTAGCGTATCAGTGTGCCTCGCGGTTGCACGTTGACTGTGTTTCGATTGCTCGCCGCTGTTGAAGTAGGGCGGGTTACAAATGATGCGTTGGAATGGATGTGTCGGCGTAAAGTGCAGTATGTCGGTGTGATGCACACTTACACGATCTGACCAAGGAGACTGGGCCATATTTTTTTGCGCGGCAGCAACGGCTGTTAATTCGATATCGACCGCGGTTATTTGAGCTTCTGTAAAGCGTTGAGCACACATCAGGGCAAGCAGGCCAGTGCCAGTGCCAATATCGAGAATTTTAGCGTCGTTAGGGCTTTGAATCCAAGCACCAAGCATTACCCCATCTGTGCTGACTGGCATACCACTCTCGCCGCCCTCAATACAAAATTGCTTAAAATTGAAGCCTTTAGTTTTCAGTTTTTTGTTCTTCATGATTGTTTTATATTTGCTCAATAATTAAGTGGATTGCTCTATTGTTTATTAATTGTATAGATTGTTGTTTTGTTGGTTATTAAATTGTATTGTTAATTGATCGAGATAAAGAACTGGTCTGTCATTTGGATCTGGTTATATCCACTGCTTTTAAGTTTGAAAACTAAATTAATATGGTGTTTTTTTCTTAAAGGTTGCCAAATGATGAGTCTTTCGTCATTATGCGGCGAAAATTTTATAGATTGAACCACGTGTACTTATTGACTTTAGGTATACAAAAAGTGGTCTAAGCATACACAACATTCATTAATTAAAAGACAAGGGTTATCTGTGAAGCAGACGTTAAAACTAACAGATATTATCGCAGTAGGCTTTATGCTATTTGCGTTCTTTTTAGGTGCGGGCAATATTATCTTTCCACCTCTAGCGGGTCAGTTAGCGGGTGAAAACTTAATGCCAGCTATGTTTGGTTTCTTGCTAACAGCGGTAGGTCTACCTCTTATTACTATCGTTGCTATTGCTGTTGCTGGTGGTTCTTGGGATCACTTGACGCAAGATCTTCCGAAAAAAGCGGCAGTTCTTATGGCTGCACTGATTTTCATCATCATTGGTCCTGCGTTTGCAGCGCCTCGTACTGGCCTAGTGGCTTACGAGATGGCGGTGAAACCTTTCTTCCTTGAGGCATCACAAACGCATCTGACAGCGTTCTCAGTGATCTTTTTTATCACAGCGATGATGTTCTCATGGTTCCAAGGCCGTTTGATCGATCTTATCGGTAAAGTACTGACACCAGCATTGTTTGTTGGTTTGATCATTCTTGCTGTCGCTGTCTTCCTTGATCCTCAGGGCGATATGATAGGCGCGCACGGTGAATACCTAACGCAGCCTCTGACCAAAGGCTTCTTAGAAGGCTACAACACAATGGATACGTTCGCGTCATTGATGTTTGGTATGCTGATGGTTGATGCACTGCGCGGTAAAGGCATTACTGAGCGCTCTGCAACTACTAAATATCTGATCTATGCAGGTTGTATTGCTGCTGCTGGTCTTGCGTTTGTTTACATCTCACTATTTTACTTAGGTGCGACGAGTGCAACGGTTGCTGCTGGTGCTGATAATGGTGGCCTAGTGCTTAGCCAATACGTTCAAGCGTTGTTTGGTCCATACGGTCAAATCGTTCTGTCTGTCATCGTATTGCTAGCGTGTCTGACAACCGCGATTGGCTTGATTTCTGCGTGTTCAGATTTCTTCAGCTCGAAAACACCACTGTCATACAAGCAATGGGTACTGATTAATGGTTCTGTTTGTGCATTGGTTGCAAACGTTGGTCTTGCGCAGCTGATTTCTCTGTCAGTGCCAGTATTGTTTGCGCTGTACCCTGTGGCGATTGCGTTGGTTGCACTAACATTTGTGCGCAGCAAACTGCCGAATCCACGCTTTGCTTACCGTGCAGTACTGCTTGTATCTCTGCTGTTTGCGTTGGTTGATGCGGCAAAAGTATCGGGTATTGATGTTTCTGCGTTTAACATGTTGCCACTATTCGAAGTCGGCATGGGTTGGGTGCTTCCAACATTTGCGGCTATCGTGTGCATGTTCTTCATCGCGAAACCTCGCCCAGAGCTAGCACAAGAAACCGCGTAATCACTTCGCGTTATCAAGATAATAAAAAGCCCGATGAATTACTTCATCGGGCTTTTTACTTTTTAATGATTACGTGTTTGCGCTATTAAAGCGTGTCGTGGAATTCCACAAGAACTTGTTCACACCATTTTTCGATGCGTTCATCACTCAGTTCGTACTGTGAGTCTTCATCTAACGCAAGTCCAACAAACTTGCTGCCATCTTCGATCAATGCTTTCGATGCTTCAAATTCGTAGCCTTCATTTGGCCAGTAACCGATAAAGGTTGCGCCTGTGGCTTGCAATTCATCGTGAAGTAAGCCCATCGCATCTAAATACCACTCTCCGTAACCTTCTTGGTCACCCAGACCAAACAGCGCTACAACTTTGCCTTTCAGTGGTGTGGTCGCGATGTCTTGCCAAATCGCGTTCCAATCTTCTTGAATTTCACCAAAATCCCAAGTTGAGATGCCAAGGAGTAATAAGTCGTAGTCCGCCATTAGTGATAACGGTGTCTCTTTCACATTGTGAATGTCGACAAGGTCTTCACCAATAAGGGTACGAATTTTCTCTGCTGCCATTTCGGTGTAGCAGGTCGTTGAGCCGTAAAAGAGTCCGATTTTCATTATATTCGTCGTTATTTGTGTTGCTGTTGTGGAAGATTCTAACCATAAATTGAGGAAGATTGCAGCGAATATCCTATGTGGGATGATTTTTTATGGTATTGGATTGGCAGGTGCTTTAATCTAAATACTGTAAATATAAACAGATAAGGAAGCATTCATGACGGCACAACAGCCTGTCAATCAACAAGATTTTTCGCTTGTTGAGCAATTCTTAGATGCGATGTGGATGGAGCGTGGCCTATCAGAGAACACGTTGGCTTCCTACCGAAACGATTTAATGAAGCTGCTCGTGTGGATGGAAAAACATCGATACCGTCTTGATTTTATCAGTTTGTCTGGCTTGCAAGAATATCAAAGCCACCTTGTAGATTTAGATTACAAACAGACGTCTCGTGCGCGTATGTTGTCGGCGATTCGCCGTTTATTTCAATACCTGCATCGTGAGAAGGTGCGTGCTGATGACCCGAGTGCGCTTTTGGTTAGTCCTAAACTGCCACAACGTTTACCCAAAGATATTAGTGAAGAGCAAGTGGACGCGTTGCTCGAAGCGCCAGACCCGAATGACCCTATAGAATTGCGCGATAAAGCGATGCTAGAGCTACTCTACGCGACAGGGTTGCGTGTGACAGAGCTCGTCAGTTTGACCATGGAAAATGTTAGCTTGCGCCAAGGGGTGGTGCGCGTGACTGGTAAAGGTGGTAAAGAACGCCTGGTTCCTATGGGGGAAAACGCGGTCGATTGGATCGAGACGTTCATTCAACAAGGGCGCCCTGCGTTACTTGGTGATACATCATCTGATATTGTTTTTCCTAGTAAACGCGCAAGACAGATGACTCGTCAGACGTTTTGGCACCGTATTAAATACTATGCTTTGATAGCAGGGATTGATACTGATCAGCTGTCGCCGCACGTACTGCGTCATGCCTTTGCCACGCATTTATTGAACTATGGCGCAGATCTCAGGGTCGTACAGATGCTTTTAGGACATAGTGACTTATCGACCACGCAAATTTATACTCACGTGGCGACTGAACGATTGAAGCAGATCCACAGTCAACACCACCCAAGAGCGTAACAATGGTTAGATTCATCCATGTCTTCTTGGAAAAACGATTTTACATTAAGGTGAATTTCATGAGCGTATTACGCCGACTAACTCTGCTGACTTTACCATTTTTTGTTACCGCTTGTGGTGCAGAAGAAAGTCAGGCTCAAACGGAGACTCCTGCGCAACAAGTAGCGCCAGCTGCACAAAGCGGCTTTGATGAAGCAGCATTAAAAACTAAGTTCTCAAAGCTTGGTTTATCTATCGTTGATATTCAACCATCAGACGTCGCTGGCTTATTGGAAATTCAAACCAATGGCGGGATCCTGTTTGCTTCAAATGATGGTAGCCACTTTATCGCCGGTACGCTTTATGCCATTAATGATGATGGCAGTTACAAAGATGTCATAGCAGAGCGTCAAGCGCCGCTTAACGCCGAGAAAATTGCGCAGTTCTCCGATAGCATGATCGAATACAAAGCCGACGATGAAAAGTACGTTGTGACCGTATTCACTGATATCACCTGTGGTTACTGTGTGCGTCTGCATAGCCAAATGCAAGGCTATAATGATCTAGGTATCACAGTGCGTTACATGGCTTACCCTCGCCAAGGTGCAACTGGCCCTGTGGCAGAGCAAATGGCAACGATTTGGTGTGCTGAAGATCCGGCGTCGGCAATGCACAACGCGAAAGTGAATCGTACATTTGATAACCCTGCGAAAGACTTAAAACAGTGTAAAGAAACCATCCAGGCGCATTACAATCTAGGTCGCCAATTGGGTATTTCTGGTACGCCAGCAATCTTCTTACCGAATGGCGAAATGGTTGGTGGCTACCTACCACCTGCAGAGCTATTGAAACGTTTAAAGCAACTATAATCCATTAGGAGCAGAGCCGGCAAAGTTGTCGGCTCTTTTAAGCATGATAGAAATTCAACGACGTCCTGAACCTGATCTTTCCCTTCTTCCTGATTCCATTCCTCCGATTCTTAAACGTATCTACATCAACCGTGGGATAACGGATCTTTCACAATTAGAAACGTCGGCCCGTGGGTTGCATTCATATCAAAAACTCGGGGGGATTGAGCAAGCTGTCGATCTTTTGTTTCAGGCGATAAAAGAACAAAAACGCATCATCGTTGTCGGTGATTTTGACGCTGATGGTGCGACAAGCTCAGCATTATCAGTACTCGCGCTGCGTATGCTTGGTAGTCACAATGTGGATTACCTAGTGCCAAATCGTTTTGAAGACGGTTATGGGTTAAGCCCAGAAGTCGTTGACCAAGCGTTAGAGCTTGGCGCTGAGATGATCATGACGGTGGATAACGGCGTCTCATCAATCGAAGGTGTGCGTTACGCAAAAGAAAATGGCATTACCGTGCTCGTTACCGATCACCACTTACCAGGACAAGTGTTGCCTGATGTGGATGCAATGGTGAACCCAAACCTTGAGAGCTGTAGCTTTCCATCTAAAGCGCTTGCGGGTGTGGGGGTCGCGTTTTATCTCATGATGGCACTATGCGTTCATATGCGAAAACACAATTGGTTTGCAGAACAGGGGATGCAAGAGCCCAAGTTGATGGAACTGATTGACCTTGTTGCACTGGGTACCGTCGCCGACGTCGTTCCATTGGATGAAAACAACCGCATTCTTGTACACCAAGGTTTGCAACGTATTCGTGCGGGCAAAGCGCGTCCCGGCATCCAAGCGTTAATTGAGGTCGCGAAGCGCGATGCGCGTCGTTTAGTTGCGTCCGATTTTGGCTTTGCTTTAGGTCCACGTATTAATGCTGCAGGTCGTCTTGATGACATGTCTTTCGGTGTTGAACTGCTGATGTGTAACAACATCCACGCAGCTCGTCGCATGGCAAGTGAATTGGATGGCTTGAACCAGACTCGTAAAGAGATTGAAGAAGGCATGAAGCAAGAAGCGATGGCTTTCTGTGAGCGCCTTCAGTTTGGTGAAGGCAATGAGCTTCCTTATGGCCTAGCCTTATTCCAACGTGATTGGCATCAAGGTGTGATTGGTATTTTGGCTTCGCGCATTAAAGAGAAGTTTCACCGTCCAGTCATTGCATTTGCTGATGGCGGAGAAGGGACGATTAAAGGCTCGTGTCGTTCTATTCCGGGGCTACACATGCGCGATGCGTTGGATTTCATCGACACGCAAAACCCGGGTTTGATCATCAAGTTTGGTGGACACGCCATGGCAGCAGGCTTAACGATTAAAGAGCAGGATTTTGAGCGTTTCAGTCGTTTGTTTGATGAAGTGGTAAAAAAGGAACTCGATGAAGCGGCGCTAAAAGGCGTGATCATGTCAGATGGTGAACTTAAGCCGGAAGAGTTCTCTATGCATGTTGCTGAACTGCTGCGATCGGGTGGCCCTTTTGGACAAGCCTTCCCTGAACCAATCTTTGATGGTGAGTTTAAAGTACTGCATCAAAAGCTGGTGGGTGAGAAGCATCTTAAATTGATGTTAGAGCCGCTTTATAAAGGTCACCCTACCAATGTGATGATCGACGGCATTGCATTCAATGTTGATCTACGTCGATGGCCAGATGCATCGGTTAAAACAGTACGTCTCGCGTATAAGCTGGATGTGAATGAATTTCGTGGTAATCAATCATTGCAATTGATGATCGACCATATCGAAGCTAAGTAATACCTAGATTAACCTTTCTTATAGAGTACGGTTGCCCCTAAGTGGGCGTAAAATTTTATGACCGTGCTCTCTCTCACCGCAATCTGATTTCTCATCCGAAATTTTCCTGTATCTCGGTCACATTTTTCAGTAGAATTTCTCGGTTAAATTCTATTCTAAAATGTTGAGTAAACATGTTTGAAATCAATCCAATTAAAAACCGTCTGCAGGACGTGTCTCAGCGCACAAATGTCCTGAGGGGGTATCTTTGACTATGACGCGAAGAAAGAGCGTCTAGAAGAAGTCAACGCAGAACTTGAACAACCAGATGTATGGAACGAACCTGAGCGTGCGCAAGCACTGGGTAAAGAGCGTGCATCACTAGAAGCGGTTGTTGAAACCATTGATCAACTAGAGCAAGGTGTGGAAGATGTAGAAGGTCTTCTTGAGCTGGCTGTAGAAGAAGAAGATCAAGAAACATTTGACGAAATTGAACCAGAACTTGCTGAGTTGGAAGAGAAGCTAGAAAAGCTTGAATTCCGTCGTATGTTCTCTGGCGACCACGATAGCTCTGATTGTTACATCGATTTGCAAGCTGGTTCTGGTGGTACAGAAGCACAAGACTGGACTAACATGCTGCTGCGTATGTACCTACGTTGGGCAGAAGCGAAGGGCTTCAAAGCTGAAGTGATTGAAGTCTCTGAAGGTGAAGTCGCGGGTCTTAAGTCGGCAACAGTTCGCATCTCTGGTGAGTATGCGTACGGTTGGTTACGTACAGAAACGGGCGTTCATCGTCTTGTTCGTAAATCTCCGTTCGATTCAGGCGGTCGTCGCCATACGTCATTTGCTTCTGCGTTCATCTATCCAGAGATTGATGAAAACATCGACATCGACATTAATCCTTCCGACCTACGCATTGACGTTTACCGTGCGTCAGGCGCAGGTGGTCAGCACGTAAACACCACAGAATCTGCGGTACGTATTACGCACGTACCTACGAACACAGTGGTTCAGTGTCAGAATGACCGTTCTCAACATAAGAACAAAGATCAGGCAATGAAACAGCTTCGAGCGAAGCTATTTGAGCTTGAATTGCAAAAGCAAAATGCGGAAAAACAAGCTAATGAAGACGCTAAGTCTGACATTGGCTGGGGTAGCCAGATCCGTTCTTACGTATTGGATGACTCACGTATTAAGGACCTCCGTACGGGCATTGAAAACCGTAATACTCAAGCGGTTCTTGATGGCGATCTGGACAAATTTATTGAAGCTAGCCTGAAATCAGGTCTATAAAGCTTTTCACCGACAAAAACAGGATACATCGAAAATGACTGATGCTGTTCAAAACGAAACTGTACTAGAAGAAAATAAGCTGATTGCTGAACGCCGCGCTAAACTGGATGCAATCCGAAAGAGCTGCAAAGCGAACGGCCATCCAAACGACTTCCGTCGTGACGCACTAGCGGGCGACCTTCAGAAAGAGTTCGGTGAAAAGACGAAGGAAGAGCTAGAAGAGCTTAACCACGTAGTAGCAATCGCTGGCCGTATCATGGCTAAACGTGGTCCATTCTTGGTAATTCAAGAAACTTCTGGCCGTATCCAAGCTTACGCTGACAAAGCGGTTCAAAAAGTACTTAAAGAAAAATACCAAGGTCTAGATATCGGTGACATCATCGGTGTTAAAGGTGCACTTCATAAGTCTGGTAAAGGTGACCTATACGTGAACATGGAAGAGTACGAGTTGCTAACCAAAGCACTACGTCCACTTCCAGAGAAGTTCCACGGTCTAACTGACCAAGAGATGCGTTACCGCCAACGTTACGTTGACCTGATCGTTAACGAAGACTCTCGTCAAGCGTTTGTAGTACGTTCTAAAGTAATGTCTGCAATCCGCAACTTCATGATCTCTAAGCAGTTCATGGAAGTTGAAACGCCAATGATGCACGTTATCCCTGGCGGTGCGAGTGCGCGTCCATTCATCACGCATCACAACGCACTAGACATGCCAATGTACCTACGTATCGCGCCAGAGCTATACCTGAAGCGTCTAGTTGTTGGTGGTTTTGATCGCGTATTCGAAATCAACCGTAACTTCCGTAACGAAGGCCTTTCTCCACGTCACAACCCAGAATTCACAATGATGGAATTCTACATGGCGTACGCAGACTACAAAGATCTGATGGACCTAACTGAAGAACTACTAAGCTCAGTGGCGCAAGAAGTTCTAGGTTCAACGTCAATGCCTTACGGTGATGAAACGGTTGAGTTTGGTGGTACTTACACTCGTATGAGCATGTTCGAAGCAATCAAGCACTACAACCCAGACCACGCGCAAATCCAAGCGCTAACAGAAGAAGACCTACAAAACCGTGATCTAATGGTTTCTATCGCGAAATCTGTTCACGTTGAAGTAGAACCTTTCTGGACATGTGGTCAGCTTCTTGAAGAGATCTTTGGTGAAACAGCAGAACCTAAGCTAATGCAGCCTACGTTCATCACTGGCTACCCAGCAGATATCTCTCCACTAGCTCGTCGTAGCGATGACAACCCGTTCTTTACAGACCGCTTTGAATTCTTTATCGGTGGCCGTGAAGTAGCGAACGGTTTCTCAGAGCTTAACGATGCTGAAGACCAAGATGCACGCTTTAAAGCACAGGTTGAAGCGAAAGAGTCTGGTGACGACGAAGCAATGTTCTACGATGCAGACTACATCACTGCTCTAGAGCACGGCCTACCGCCAACAGCAGGCCAAGGTATCGGTATCGACCGTTTGGTTATGCTACTGACTAACACGCACACTATCCGTGACGTGATCTTATTCCCTGCAATGCGCCCGCAAGCGTAATTCGATAGGATGAGTAAAAAACCACCTTCGGGTGGTTTTTTTTTGCCTTTTAGTTAAGCTGATTCAAGTTGTTGCATTTGCCTTTTAATGGGATATGCAAATAAACATTCGCCAAATCTCAATCTATTGCATAGTCTTAATACTGAGACAGACGTGAGGGGGCGGAGTCTCGATAATGTTACCCGCTCGCAAAGATAAGTTTGTGGCACAAAATTTCTATTAACAATGAAAAAGGGTTAGAGAATGGCTGGGCAGTTTAAGATGGATTCCATCCCGGGATCGCTTGTGGTAGTTGGCGGTACTTATGAGCCTTGGTTATCGGTACTGGAGCAAGTGGGCTGGAAGTGTCACCAAGTAGGTGACTTACGCAAAGCTAATACGCTGTTAGAAGATATTGGTCCATGTATCGGTATTGTTGATCTCAGCCATGACGAGTTCAGCTTGAATGGTTTGGCGAACTTAGTCAGCTCTCACAAACACGTACGTTGGTTAGCGTTTATTCGTGAATCTCAGCTTGGCACTGACACCATATGCCAGTTCATTGTTAACTTTTGTATCGATTTTTTTACAGCGCCGATCCCAGATGCACAGTTATTAAGCACAATAGGTCACCAGCTTGGCATGCTTAAGTTGGAGAAAAAAGTTTGGCCTAGTTTTGGTAGCAGTTTAGATATGGGTCTGATCGGTGAATCTATCCCGATGAAACGTTTACGCGATCAAGTGAAGCGCATCGGTCCAACAGACGTCAGCATTCTGATTTCTGGGGAAAGTGGGACTGGTAAAGAGGCGGTTGCTAGGGCCATCCATAAAGTCTCTTCACGCTCTCATAAACCGTTTATGGCAATTAACTGTCGCGCACTCAATGAACAACGTTTCCAAGCTGAAGTATTTGGTATTAACGCCGATGAAGATATGGAAGCATGCCTGCTTGAACAAGCAGATGGCGGCACCGTGTTGTTTAACGACATTCTTACCATTTCAAAAGAGCAGCAAATGAATCTGCTGAGATTCTTGCAAGAAGGCACCATTGATACCAAAGATGGCGTAAAAGCGGTTAACGTGCGTATTCTTGCTGCTAACTCGTCAGATGTTGAAAAAGCTTTGATTGACGGTGACTTCAATGAAGAGCTTTACCATTACATCAACGTTTTGCGCATCAATGTCCCTAGCTTGAAAGAACGTGCGAGTGACATCGCATTGCTGGCTCGTTTCTACTTACAAGAGTTCTCAAAAGAGTACAACTCGCAAGCAAAAAGCTTTTCTGAGGATGCATTCAAGGCACTGACACGTTATTTCTGGCCTGGAAATGTGCGTGAGCTGATGAACCAAGTGAAGCGAGCGGTATTAATGTCCGACAGCGTAATGATTGAAGAGCATCACTTAGATTTACCTCAACGTAATGACTCAAAGCGCAGCTTGAAATCAATCCGAGAGAAGAGTGAACGTGATGCGTTGCTGGTTGTTTTGGAATCTCATTCTGGTCAAGTTTCAAATGCGGCGAAAGAGCTCGGAGTTTCGCGTGCAACCATGTATCGACTACTTAATAAACATAACTTGATTTCCGAACAAGCCATGTAGTTGGCCTTTCCCTGTGTTAAATAGGCGAATAAATACAATAAAAGAGAGTGGCCACAGAGCCGCTCTTTTTATTTTTGTTTGGTTTGATTTATAAAATCCGCAAATTTATATATTCCTCAGGTGAATATGTTATACGTAAAAGTATATGAAACTAAATTGCGGTGTATTGATTTGTTTTTAATCAAAAAGGCAAAAAATGTTTGATATATATCCATCAAAGCTTACAATTTAACCGTAACTCAATGAGTTATACCTTTCATAAACGGATTAATTTTTAGCTAGGAGGCGCAAGATGAAACATTACGTTGTTAACACCACTGCTTGCGCTGATCGTATGCCTATCGCTCCGATAACCCTTAAATCGGATGATACCAATACCACTGGCTCACAAGATAAAAATTAATCCGTAACCTATCATATTTATTACTAGGCTGCGGAAAAGTAGCGGCTTAGTATCAACAGAATATTTCTGTTCATTTTACGCACTATTTTTCCCAGTCGAATACATCGATAATCGGAGAAAATATTATGCGTCACTCTATTTACCTACAATTGGCCACTTTGCTATTGAAAGCAGACCTTAAACGCGAAGAAAAGCAATGGCAGCGCACCATACGCCGAACTGCTCATGATATTCCATGGACGAATGTTCATCTATTGAGAGATATTGGTTTAGATCGCGATGGTCGTTCTACACGTGCCAATGTTCCGGATGCAGTAAAAGTTGAACGTCGAGTTCGTCACCTTCGTCGAGTCTTAACGTCGCGAATAATGACGTAATCGTTAGCGTGTTGGGCTGACTGAGTTGCTAACGAGTCATTCAACACGCTTAACTTTTTATATGAAGTATGACTTCATTGGATAAACAGCTGATCTTGAAGATCAGCTGTTTTCGTTTGAAGGTGGTACTGTTAAGGGCAAGGATTCGAGTAAGTTGTACCTATTGCTTGAATTTCAGTAAGTAGTTCGTCGCTAAGTTGCAAATCAATACTGTCGATATTGGCTTTTAATTGGTCTAGGTTTGTTGCTCCGATAATGTTAGAAGCAACAAATGGACGCTGATTGACAAACGCGAGCGCCATTTGTGCAGGGTTTAGACCATGCTCTTGAGCTAAATTGACGTAAGCTTCGGTCGCTTTAACACCTTGCGGAGTGAAGTAGCGCGCAAAACGCTCCCACTTAGTGCATCGAGCGCCTTCAGGTTTTGCCCCGTTTAGGTATTTACCACTCAGGCAGCCAAATGCCAAAGGAGAGTAGGCAAGTAACTGAACGCCTTCGTAATGGCTGATTTCAGACAAGCCAACTTCGAAGCTGCGGTTCAATAAGTTATATGGGTTTTGAATGGAGACAATTCTTGGCAAATCGTGTTTTTCTGCCAAACGCAATAGCGACATCACACCCCACGGCGTCTCGTTGGATACGCCGATATAGCGCACTTTACCTGCATTCACTAATTCAGTAAGCGCTTCCAACGTTTCAATTAACGTGACTTCTTCTTGTTTGTCAGGGTATGGGTAGTTGAGTTGACCAAAGCAGTTGGTTTGACGCTGCGGCCAATGTAGTTGGTACAAATCGACATAATCGGTTTGTAGACGATTAAGGCTGTCATCAATTGCTGTATGGATGTGGCGACGATTAAGGCTCATGTTGTCTCTAATGTGAGGAACATTGCGAGGGCCTGCCACTTTTGTTGCCAGTACTACTTTCTCTCTTTTGCCGCTTTTTGCTAACCAATTACCGATGTATTGCTCGGTGAGCCCTTGTGTTTCCGAGTTTGGCGGTACAGGGTACATCTCTGCGGTATCGATGAAGTTCACCCCATGATCGAGGGCAAAGTCGAGCTGTTCAAAGGCGTCCTTTTCTGTGTTTTGCTCGCCAAACGTCATAGTGCCGAGGCAGATTTTACTGATCTCAAGTGATGAGTGCGGTAGTTTTGTGTATTGCATATCACGTCCTTGAAGAGTTACCGACTAAATAAGTGACTCCAATATAGGGGATTTTTAGCCGCAATCGCAAATGATTTACGTATAAAGGGAGAGCAAACTCGAAAGCTACAGTTATCCTAACTACACTTAAATAATCGTGTGAAGGAGGTATGTTATGCAGAAGCATCAATTGGACATGTGGCTACATGGTCCACATAAAGATACTTATAAAACTCCCAAAGTATTTGTGATTGGGTGTTCTGATGTCTCTGACTATCTTTTAGCTGTGGAGTACAAGCATCAACTTGAGCCGATTAAAGACGGTGAAGACCCGATACATTTTGGCTCTCTAGACTTAGTAAAAGAAGAATTATTGAGGCTAGGGGTCGATAAAGCGTATTTAAGGCTGCGTAATGCGTATGACGAATGTGGCACTGAAGAGGCAGCCTCGTACTGCGATATTGAGTTATCGCTCGTGACGCACTAAATAGCTGATATAGTTTTATTCTGGTTGAGTGTTAATGTAGTGCTTGAGTAAGATCTGTTCAGTAAACTGTGTTCTAAGGTAAAAGCCTCGGGGCAGAGTTTTCATCGGCTTACCATTTGAGTTATATGCTTCGGTGAGCGCTTTTGCATTTGCGGCTTTAGGGCGAAGATGCAGCGCTTCTCCGTGTCTGGCGGAAATTTGATCAAATCTTCCCAAGACGATCATCTCCATTAACTCTTCCCAGTCATTTCGCAAAATCCGTTCTTCTTCTTCATCTGGTGACCAAATGAGTGGACTGCCCACACGTCTTTCAGCGAGTGGGATTTCTCGTTCTCCTTCTACGGGTACCCAAAGCACACGAGATAGCTTGTTTCGAACATGACTTGTTTCCCATGTAAGACCATGAACACCAGTGAGGGGGGCCACAGAAACAAAGGTTGTTTCTAAAGGTTTGCCAGAGTAACTGATCGGAATACTTTTCAACTCGATCCCTAGTTTTGCGAAATCTTGTTGAGGTTTACTGCCAGCTGGAGCGCCCAAGTGCCATTCGAGTAATTGACCCACCCAACCTTTATCACGTTTTAAGTTTTCAGGAACAATCATATTCGCCTCGGCGGCCAACTCAGCAAAACTGAGTCCTGCCATATCATGCGCTCGTTCCAATAGCTCTGCTTCTGTTTGTGGTTCTGGTTTCATAGTTACAAGGTGGCATTACAAAAAATATAGTTTATCAAACTCCGACCAAATCTACTGTTTAAGATTTCACCGAGGCGGTGTAAGAACGATCAATTCATAACTTATCCACAGGTGGAGGAGGTATTGATAAGATCCTGACGAGGTCTGTATGAATAAACAGGGGTTAAAATGCATTTTTGGGGTTGATTTTGTTGTAATCATCTAAACGAATAGCAGGTAAGTGTGGATAAATAGCCTGTTGGTGGATCTTTGACCGATCTGAGTTTGGTGAAAAGATCATCAAGAAATTGAAGATCGAATTATCGTTATTTTTAAAAATAAATACTTTTTTATCAATGCTTTATGTTTGTTTTTTTTGTTTATTCATTTGTTTTTCATTTGATGGGATTGAACTGAATTACTCATTTGAATTGAATTCTTCACAAAGTTATTCACAGAAAAGGTGAATAAATGTGGGCAATGTCTCACTCTTGTGTTGATAAGGTATGGTTTGATTAAAAGATATCCAAAAATGCTGAAAAGGTAATAAATCTTGCTCATATCACATCAGTAAGTTTGCTAGTAATGGGGATATGTGGAAAAATCACGGTAATAAAAAATTTATTCATAGAGGTTAGCCAGTGATAGATGGCGATGGTTACCGACTTAATGTTGGTATTGTGATATGTAATAACCATGGTCAGGTCTTCTGGGCTAAACGATACGGGCAACACTCATGGCAATTTCCACAAGGTGGGATTGACGAAGGTGAAACCCCTGAACAAGCCATGTTCAGGGAGTTATACGAAGAAGTCGGTTTAACGAAAAAAGACGTTAAGATCATTGCAACAAGTCGTCATTGGTTAAGATATAAGCTACCAAAGCGATTGGTGCGTTGGGACTCCAAGCCTGTTTGTATCGGCCAAAAACAGAAATGGTTTCTGCTGAGATTAGAATGCGATGAGTCTCGCATTAATATGCAACGCGGAAAATCCCCTGAATTTGATGGTTGGCGCTGGGTAAGTTACTGGTATCCAGTTAGGCAAGTTGTTTCTTTCAAGCGAGATGTTTATCGACGAGCGATGAAAGAATTTGCATCCTTAGCCATGCCTTTTCGAGAGAGAAAAGCGAAAGGGAAAAGAAAAAAGCAACGTAGAGGATAATCATGCTCAGTCAGCTAAGGGAAATAGTTGAGAAAGTCTCCAGGGTCGATGATGTGCATCTGGCACTCGATATATTGGTGAAAGAGACTTGTGCTGCCCTTAGTACTGAGTGCTGTACTATCTATCTTGCTAATGAAGAAATGCAGCGCCTTGAGTTAATGGCAACTCAAGGCCTTATTTTTGAAGGTGATAGTATTCATATCAACTTCAATGAAGGCTTGGTTGGGTTGGTAAAACGAAGCGCTGAACCCCTTAACCTTGCCGAAGCCTCAAAACACCCCGAGTTCAAATTCTTTCCTCAACTCGGCGAACAGATTTACCACTCTTTTTTAGCTACTCCAATCATTCATCGTAAACAAGTTTTAGGTGTGTTGGTGATCCAACAAAAAACGCCGCGCTTGTTTAGTGAAATGGAAGAATCGTTTCTTGTTACCTTATCCGCTCAGTTAGCGGTGCTCATTGCACATGCGCAGAATCTTGGGCATTGGCAGTTAGCATCTAAACCCACGGTATTAAAAGGTTTGCCTGCGTCTACTGGTGTCGCGATTGGAGAGTTTTGGTTCGACAATACCCAGCCGAGTTTATCGGATATTTTCCCTTCGTCCACGTTAGATAAGGAACGCGAGCACGAGACACTACTGGTGGCCATAGAGCGAGCGTTAAATGACTTTCGCCGCATGCGGAAAAAACTGGACAGTGAAATCAACAAAGATGCGCTGGCGATCTTCGATCTGTTTACTCACTTACTGAATGATCCGATGCTTCGCGGTGATTTGAAGAAGCAGATTGAAAAAGGAGACAGGGCAGACTGGGCGTTACGCCAAGTTGTAGAGTCATACTCGAATCGATTTGCAAGAATGTCGGATGTATACATGCGTGAAAGAGCGCAAGATATCCGAGAGTTAGGGCAAAGGCTGCTCTATTTTCTGCACAACAGTGAGCAAGAAAATTCTGCAATTGATCGTCCCATTATTTTGGTGGCGAACGAACTCACTGCCACCTTGCTCGCTTCTGTACCTAAAGAGTTTTTGTTAGCCGTCGTATCATTAGAGGGAGGCGCAAACTCTCACGCTGCCATTTTATCTCGAGCTCTTGGGGTCCCTGCAGTCATGGGCGCCAACATTAATCCGGATGTGGTGAATGGCAAACTCGGGATAGTCGACGGCTATACGGGTGAGATCTTCTTAGAGCCAAACCGCCAGTTGTTGCGAGAGTATCGCAGCTTAGTAAGCGAAGAGTCTGAACTGTTTGCCATGGTAAACAAGGACCTCGCACTCCCTGCGGTTACGCAAGATAATCACCATATCGAAATTATGCTGAATGCGGGACTCAGTGCAGACAGTAATATTGCCATCAACACAGGTGTTGATGGTGTTGGGTTGTACCGAACTGAGATTGCATTTTTACTTCAGCATCACTTTCCTTCGGAAGATGAACAGTATCATCAATACCAAGCAATACTTAACAGCTATCCGAATCAACGAGTAGTGATGCGTACTTTGGATATTGGTGGTGACAAACCTTTGCCGTATTTGCCCATCGAAGAAGATAATCCGTTTCTAGGCTGGCGTGGCATTCGTTTTACATTGGATCATCCAGACATTTTCTTGATCCAGCTGCGTGCAATGTTAAGAGCGAGTGCAGAAAGCGGAAACTTAAGTATCTTATTGCCAATGGTGTCAGGGGTAAAAGAGCTAGACGATGCCATTAGCTTGATTAATCAAGCTCACAGCGAAGCCGTTTTGCTTGATGATAGAATTCAATTCCCACAAATTGGGGTCATGATTGAAGTACCATCGATGGTGTATCTGTTGCCAACGATCGCTCACCGTGTTGATTTTGTTTCTGTCGGGACAAACGATTTAACTCAGTATTTATTAGCGGTAGATAGGAACAATTCGCGCGTCGCGGATGTCTATGAATCTATGCATCCTGCGGTACTGTTAGCGCTTAAGCAAATCCATGACGTGTGCGATAAGTATCGGGTGCCAGTGTGTATTTGTGGTGAGTTAGCTGGCGACCCATTTGGCGCTCTTCTCTTACTTGGGTTAGGGTATACCAGTTTGAGTATGAACACCTCCAACGTGGCTAAGGTGAAATATTTGATTCGTCATAGCCAACAAGAAGAATTAGAAAAATTAGCGGAGCAAGCAATGACAAAGTCCTACGGGGAGGACATTCATCAAATGATGCATGACTTCTTCATCCAACAGGGTTTTGCGGGCTTTATCCGTGCAGGTAAAAAGTAGGAAATCGTGACCGTCTCTTTATTTTTGTTATTGTTGGCGCTAGGCGCTTTTGTGGGTGTGATGGCGGGGTTACTCGGTATCGGTGGTGGTTTGATTGTTGTTCCTGCCTTGTTGTATTTGCTTCCTCTTGCTGGGATCTCTCCAGAAATGAGTATGCACATGGCCTTAGCCACTTCGTTAGCGAGTATTATTGTCACGTCTGGCTCATCGGCGATGAATCACCTTAAGCTCGGCAATGTCGATATGTTTGTCGTAAAATGGTTGATGCCTGGTGTGGTCATTGGTGGCTTTGTTGGTGCCAATATTGCTGAGTGGATCCCTACACACTATTTGCCGAAAGTGTTTGGTGTCATTGTTCTTTGCCTGTCAGTACAAATGTTTCGTTCCATTAAAGTTACGAGCAGTAAACCTATGCCGAGCAGCCCTGTGACTGTAGTTTACGGCACGGGAATTGGTGTCGTATCAAGCCTTGCTGGTATTGGTGGTGGCTCACTGTCGGTACCATTTTTAAATAAACATGGGATAGAGATGCGTAAAGCGGTGGGCTCATCCTCCGTTTGTGGTTGCGTGATTGCTATTTCTGGTATGATCGGCTTCATCTTACATGGCTATAAAGTGGAAGGCTTACCTTCATACAGTATTGGCTATGTTTATCTTCCCGCTTTATTAGCGATTGCTATGGCCTCGATGCTCACAACAAAAGTGGGTGCGAAGCTCGCAACTAGCCTTCCAACTGCGGTATTAAAAAAGATATTCGCGGTGTTCTTAATGTTTGTTGCAGCGACCATGCTGCTCTAAGTTTGTACCCAAGTCATTCTCGCTGAACCAAGCATCTAGAGGTTACTTGGGTATATTTATTTTGTTGTGATAAGAAGAGAATGATTTATGTCTCAGGGATATATTGAATTTCCCAATATTGATCCGGTTTTAATCTCTATTGGTCCTGTTTCGGTTCGTTGGTACGGTTTGATGTACCTTGTGGGCTTTATGTTTGCTCTATGGTTAGCGAACCGACGTGCAGATAAGCCTGGAAGTGGTTGGACACGAGAGCAGGTTTCTGATTTGTTGTTCGCAGGCTTCCTTGGCGTGGTGATTGGTGGCCGTGTAGGCTACGTGCTTTTCTACAATTTTGAGCTCTTCCTGGCTGACCCTTTGTATCTATTTAAAGTGTGGACCGGTGGTATGTCTTTCCACGGGGGCTTACTGGGTGTGATTACTGCGATGTTCTGGTATGCACACAAAAACGGGCGAACTTTCTTCGGTGTTGCTGACTTTATCGCGCCGCTTGTGCCATTTGGTTTGGGTATGGGGCGTTTAGGTAACTTCATGAACAGCGAGTTGTGGGGCCGAGTAACGGATGTGCCTTGGGCGATCGTTTTCCCAAATGGCGGTCCACTGCCACGTCATCCATCACAGCTTTATGAAATGGCGCTTGAAGGTATCGTACTTTTCTTCATCTTGAATTGGTTCATCAAGAAACCTCGTCCTCTAGGTTCTGTTTCAGGGCTATTTTTAGCTGGATATGGTACATTCCGCTTCTTAGTTGAGTACGTGCGCGAACCAGACGCTCATTTGGGTTTATTCGGTGGCTTTATTTCCATGGGACAGATTTTATCCCTGCCAATGGTGGTTATCGGTGTCCTCATGATGGTTTGGGCATACAAACGTGGTCATTACAAAGACGAATTACCACAAAAGACGAAGTAAGGTATTGGTGTGAAACAGTATTTAGATTTGTGTCAACGCATCGTTGACCAAGGTGTTTGGGTTGAAAATGAGCGTACAGGCAAGCGCTGCCTGACCGTAATCAACGCGGATTTAACCTACGATGTTGCGAACAATCAATTTCCGTTGGTCACCACACGTAAAAGTTTTTGGAAAGCGGCCGTTGCAGAGCTATTAGGGTATATTCGCGGTTACGATAATGCGGAAGATTTTCGTAAGCTGGGCACGAAAACCTGGGATGCCAATGCCAACCTAAATGATGCCTGGTTGAATAACCCATACCGTAAAGGTGAAGACGACATGGGCCGTGTCTATGGGGTTCAAGGGCGCGCCTGGGCGAAACCTGATGGTGGTCATGTTGACCAGCTACGTAAGATAGTGGATGACTTAACGCGTGGTGTTGATGACCGCGGTGAAATCTTGAACTTCTACAACCCGGGTGAGTTCCACATGGGGTGCTTGCGTCCTTGTATGTACAGTCACCATTTTTCATTGCTGGATGATACGCTTTACCTGAATAGTACTCAGCGTTCGTGTGATGTACCGCTTGGCTTAAACTTCAATATGGTTCAAGTTTACGTGTTCTTGGCGATTATGGCGCAAATTACGGGCAAGAAACCTGGTCAGGCATTTCATAAGATTGTGAATGCTCACATTTATGAAGACCAGCTTGAACTTATGCGCGATGTTCAGTTGAAGCGTGAGCCATTAAAAGCGCCGACGTTCCATATCAACCCAGAGATTAAATCTCTAGAAGATTTGGAAACATGGGTCACACTGGATGACTTTTGGGTTGAAGGGTACGAGCATCACGATCCTATTCGTTACCCATTCTCAGTGTAACGAGTATCGTTCTTCAAGATATAGAAAAAGCTCCGAATGGAGCTTTTTTCTTTTTTGTACTTAGAAGGTATTATTTTAGTGCACTGACAATATAACGGTGAATTGGGTTGGTCTGCATCGGTGTGGACAGTGCCGGGCTAATAAACTTAGGTTGAGTGAATATTTCTTTACTCACTAATGAACGGATAAGCTCAAAGTACTTCAGCTCTGTTTTCCCGCACAACAATAGTGAAAAGTCATCGCCCAATCTATCATAGGCATTGAGCACCTCTCGGAATCCTCTAAGATACAAGTAATCCTTCGTTAAACCTCCACCTCGATAGACTCGGGCAGTCGTTGTAAATGCTTGAAGATCAGAAGCTTTATACTGTTCTTTTAATAGCATGAACGTATGGCGGAAATCGCGATCCTTGATCATCGACTCTACTGCCAGAACTCGTAAGGCTAAGGTTCTTAGGCGCTTGATACTGAAATGTCCTGACAGATACTCACATAATATAGCCAGCCCTTCTTGAGTGTTGGTATTGGCAGGACAACCTAAGCTCAGGACTTTTAGCGGTTGTTGACGACCGTTAAGCGTAGTTAGGAGATGTACTCCCATTTCATGATGTGCAAGAGCCTCCAGCTCATCAGTGGTGATGTACGCCGCGTGGTTAATTTTGACTCGAGATCCTGAAACTAGTGCGTTTGCTAACATCCCGTCCAACACCTGTATTTCACATTCATACCCATTGCGTTGAGCAAAATTTTGCATGAAACGTGCTATTGCACGGCTATCGTGCTGAGGTTCTTTTTCTTCTTCTGTAGGAAGGTGCAATATGAAATGGGCGTTGGCAATATCTTTGGCGCTCGGTTCCCCATAATAGCGTAAGGAGTTATAAAGAAACTCTTGCGTACCTATGGTATTCACTTGATCTAGTTTATCAGCATAAGACTGAATTACATCCGCGTACAGCCTCTGCAATTGGGTGTCTTGAATGTTTTCTAGAGGTAGCTCATATAGACGTCGCTTTGCGCTGTGGGTATCTACGTTAGTAATTGAATATTGAAAACTAGGCTCTTGAGAATATTTGTTTTTAATGAAACGTTCTCTTTCTTGAGCATAATTAAGAGGATTCACGCTACTGAGGATATCAATATCAGCAACCAGTTGGGTTAGGTTTTCGTCTATTGCGAGTAGCTGATCAGAAATAGCGTCATTAAGCTGCGTCATGTTGTCGACTCCAAATGAGATAGCTCAGCATAATCATGCTGATGTGGCTCAAATTATCACCGGACAATCGATTTGAACAGTTTAATTATCATAAAAAAGGCTCCACGATGTGGAGCCTAAACAATAAGCGATGGTATGTCGTTGTTGTTACGTTGTTAGGGCTAGAATTGCACCTGGTAGAATAACGAATACTGACATTAGGTAACCACCAACAACTGCTTTATTCTTAATAGCCATTTCAGAAATCATCTCAGCGCCTTTAACCGGAATCTCACGTAGGAATGGAATTCCAAAGATAAACAGCGTCGCCATGATGTTAAATACTAAGTGGACTAGAGCGATTTGAAGTGCGAATACTGCGAACTCTCCAGATACCGCTGTCGCTGCTAGTAGTGCCGTAATACAAGTACCAATGTTAGCACCCAGAGTGAAAGGGTAGATATCTCGTACTTTCAACACGCCAGTACCAACCAACGGAACCATTAAACTTGTCGTGGTTGAGGAAGATTGTACTAGAACGGTCACGATTGAGCCTGATACGATGCCGTGAATAGGACCACGACCGATGGCGTTTTTCAAAATTTCACGTGCGCGACCAACCATTAGGCTCTTCATCAATTTACCCATCACTGTGATTGCAACGAAGATAGTCGCAATACCCAAAGCAATAAGCATGACGCCGCCAACAGTATCACCGAAGGTAGAAAGTGGCTCTTTAATTGCGCCTACGACTGGCTTTGTAATTGGTTTAATAAAGTTGAAGCCTTTAATGCTCATATCACCAGTAGCAAGCAGTGGAGAAACAAGCCAGTGAGAAACTTTCTCTAAAATGCCGAACATCATTTCCAACGGAAGGAAAATAGCGACAGCAAGCAAGTTGAAGAAGTCATGAATGGTTGCACTTGCAAATGCACGTTTGAACTCTTCTTTACAGCGCACGTGGCCAAGAGACACAAGCGTATTGGTCACTGTGGTACCAATGTTAGCACCCATCACCATAGGGATAGCGGTTTCTACAGGTAAGCCACCTGCAACCAAGCCTACAATAATAGACGTTACAGTACTTGAAGACTGAATTAAGGCTGTTGCCACCAAGCCGATCATTAGACCTGCAACTGGGTGTGCGGCAAATTCAAATAGCACCTTAGCTTGATCGCCAGTTGCCCATTTAAAGCCACTACCAACCATAGATACTGCTAGAAGAAGCAGATATAACATGAATGCCAAGTTAGCCCAGCGTAACCAACGAGCTGTGCTCGAAATTGGTGCCACTGTTGAAGTAGCTTGGTTCATCATAATTTTCTCCGTTGACCTTTCAGTTCATTTTTCGGTCTGTAGTTGAATCTGCGGGCGATGTTAGAGAACAAATATTTCAGTAATATTACAGATTTCTTGCTGTGAGAGATTTTTATTGTTCTTTTTGATAATGGCGTAAAAGAGGAAGAAAATTAATTTTTAACTTGTTGATTTTAATGGTTAAATTTTGATTTAGTTTTGTTTGGTTTTTGCGTTTTTTTTGTAGAGAAAATGCGCCTCAGTTCAACTTTTATGACAGTGTTGACTTTATACTTTCGGTAAAACTTATGCTTTTGTAAGGTATTGTATGGTTTTGTCGAGTTTATTGTTTGTCTCTGTCACATTTGGTATAAAAAGTATCACTTTCTTTTCGGGACTCGATCATGTCACATCTAAACTACAACCATCTCTATTATTTCTGGATGGTGTGCAAACAGGGCTCTGTAACTAAGGCGGCTGACGCGCTCTTCCTGACACCGCAAACCGTGACAGGACAGATTAAAGCGCTTGAAGAGCGCATGAAAGGAAAGTTAACCAAGCGCAATGGTCGTACAGTTGAGCCCACTGAGTTAGGTCAGCTTGTGTTTAAGTACGCCGACCGGATGTTCGGTTTGAGCTATGAGATGTTAGATATCGTCAATTACAGCCAGCACTCGAACATTCTATTTGAAGTTGGTGTAGCCGATGCATTATCTAAACGCTTGGTCAGTAAAGTACTGATGACGACCGTCCCGGAAGATAACAGTATTCATTTACGCTGTTATGAATCGACCCACGAACTGCTACTTGAACGCCTTTCTCAGCACAAGCTAGATATGATCCTTTCGGATTGTCCCGTTGATTCTACTCAAAGTCCTGGCCTTTATAGCAAAAAGTTAGGTGAAAGTAGCATGAGCTTTTTTGCTTCTTCTGAAATTGAAAATGTGCGATTCCCTGAGATCTTGGAACAAAAAAAACTTCTGATTCCCGCGAGCCGAACGGCTATGGGGCGTAAAGTTATTCAATGGTTTGATCGTCAAGGTCTTCAACCCAATGTGCTGGGGGAGTTTGATGATGTTGCGTTGATGAAAGCTTTTGCTCGGTACCACGATGATGTGATTTTCTTGGCACCGACCGTATACATGTCGGAGATTGAAGACGACCGAAATTTACAGCTAATTGGCCATGTCGATGGGCTAAAAGAAGAGTACTACGTGATTTTTGCGGAACGAATGATCCAACACCCCGCGGTAAAAAATGTTTGTGATGCTGATTTCAGTCAAATGTTTGAGTAAACCCGTATCGTTGCGTAAATAAATAGATTACTATCAATAAAAATATAATTCTAAATAATATCTAAGTAAGCAAGATACTTGTTTTAGTGAGCAAAACTATTAATTATTGATGGCGCACCAATTAAAATCCTTGGTGGATAATATTGGTGTATCACTAACAACTAAATTAGAGGTTCTAATAATGAAGACTCTGGAAGTGTATCTTGATTTTCTTAGATATATAAATCAGTGCAACACAACAAGCTGGCCAGGGTTGGAATAAGTAAGTTGTAGCTAGAGGTCCAACACATGAATCTACAAGAAATGGAGCAGAACTCCGCAAAAGCCGTCGTGTTGCTCAAAGCGATGGCAAACGAGAGACGCCTACAAATCCTTTGTATGCTGCATAACCAAGAGCTGTCCGTGGGAGAGCTGTGTGCAAAGTTAGAGCTAAGCCAGTCGGCATTATCTCAGCATCTTGCTTGGCTTCGCCGTGATGAGTTAGTCACGACAAGGAAAGAAGCACAGACGGTGTACTACACATTAAAGAGTGATGAAGTGAAAGCGTTAATAAAAACACTGCATAGTCTTTATTGTGCTGAGAGTGCTCAACATTAATTAAATAGTCCTAATATACTGCTCATCTTAGAGTGTGAATCTAACTTGTTGGAATATTTGAGAGTGGCGCTAAAATTTTGATGATAGGGTACTACTCATCGACCAATTTGCTTTGTTCTCAAGTGTTTTATTAGTGCTTTCTAGTTTGAGCGTTATATGGGTAATGAATAAGCTGATGTCTTTAAATGGGACATTCAGAAAAAGAAAAGCTGGCATTGCCAGCTTTTTTTATTAAGAAAACTTTGTAGATATAAAAAAACCGACACAAGGTCGGTTTTTTCTTCACTGTAAAATTAGGACTCTATTAAAGAGCTTTGATTTGTGCAGCGAAACGAGACTTATGGCGAGCTGCTTTATTCTTGTGAATAAGGCCTTTAGTTGCCATGCGGTCTAGGATAGGTGTAACTACAGCGAATGCAGCAGTTGCAGCTTCTTTGTCGCCTGCTTCGATAGCAGCAACAGTTTTCTTCATGTAAGTACGCATCATTGAGCGACGGCTAGCATTGTGCTGACGACGTTTCTCAGCTTGGATAGCGCGCTTCTTAGCAGATTTACTATTTGCCAAGGGTCTAACTCCCAAAAACTTAGTTCTGTGACAATTTAAGGGCGAGGAATATCCCTCATTTGCGCTTAAATGTCAAATGATTTGTGCAAAAACCGATCTAAGCCAAAACAAATTTTGGTAAGAGAGGTTATCGCGGTTAAGATGGCGGGGATTCTAACAGCATTTTTATACCAATGCTAATAATTATCCGCGAAAGGCACACTTATTCCTTACAACCCGCGGATAGATTTTTGACGTCTATTTGCAGCACCTGTCAGAGAAACAGTATAGGGTTAGCTGTCTTATGGTGATATTCCGAGGTTACAGTGAGTAAACGACTACTCAAGTCTGGCATGATCGTCAGTGCTATGACATTTATTTCCCGCGTTCTTGGCCTAGTTCGTGATGTTGTAGTGGCAAATTTAATGGGGGCAGGAGCAAGCGCAGACGTCTTTTTCTTCGCCAATAAAATTCCTAATTTTTTACGACGTTTGTTTGCTGAAGGTGCTTTTTCCCAAGCGTTTGTACCTGTTTTAACGGAAAGCCATGCTCAAGGCGACATGGATAAAACTCGGGAGCTCATTGCTCGTGCGGCGGGTACATTAGGGGTGATAGTCTCAATTGTTACCATCTTAGGTGTTCTAGGTTCCGGAGTGGTGACTGCACTGTTTGGTTTTGGTTGGTTCCTAGACTGGATGCATGGTGGTCCCGCGGCTGAGAAGTTCGAACTTGCTAGCGTGATGCTCAAGATTACCTTTCCTTATTTATGGTTCATCACTTTTGTTGCCCTATCGGGAGCCATTCTCAATACACTAGGTAAGTTTGCGGTTTCTTCGTTTACTCCCGTCTTCCTCAACGTAATGATCATTTTGGCAGCATGGTTTATCTCGCCGCAGATGTCACAGCCAGAGATTGGCCTTGCCATCGGTGTTTTCCTTGGTGGTTTGGTTCAGTTCTTATTTCAAATCCCTTTCCTTATTAAAGCGGGGGTTATGGTTAAGCCGAAATGGGGCTGGCGCGATCCGGGCGTGGTGAAGATCCGAACCTTAATGATTCCTGCTTTGTTCGGTGTGTCGGTAAGCCAAATCAACTTGTTGTTTGATACTTTTATTGCCAGCTTTCTGCAAACCGGTTCGATCAGTTGGTTGTACTATTCAGATCGCTTGTTGGAATTCCCGTTAGGTCTGTTTGGTATTGCTATTGCAACGGTGATTTTACCAGCATTATCACGCAAACATGTTGACGCACAAAATGAAGGATTCGCACAAACCATGGACTGGGGGGTGCGCATGGTGATCTTACTTGGCCTTCCTGCAATGCTTGGTTTGATGGTACTGGCAAAACCTATGTTGATGGTGTTATTCATGCGAGGTGAGTTTTCGCCACAAGACGTACATCAAGCATCATTGTCACTCTTTGCTTACGCTTCAGGCTTGTTGAACTTTATGCTGATTAAAGTGCTCGCTCCGGGTTATTACTCGCGTCAAGACACTAAAACGCCAGTGAAATACGGCATCATTGCGATGGTGACCAACATGGTATTTAATGCAATTTTTGCGTACTTCTATGGCTACGTTGGCTTGGCTATCGCGACGGCACTATCGGCATTTGTGAATATGGCACTGCTGTATCGTGGCCTGCACATCGCAGAGGTATACCAAATCACTAAGCGAACCGTCTTCTTTATTATACGTTTAGCTATTGCTGGCGCGGCGATGGTGGCGGCAATCTTATGGCAACTGGAAGATATGTCAGTATGGCTGGGCTGGAGCTTTGCTCACCGAAGCGCGGTGCTAGGGATGTTGATCGGTTTAGGAGCCGTAGTTTACCTAGTGGTTCTATTTTTAACTGGTGCGCGTTTAAAAGACCTAAAAGCTGGGACAGACTGAGGGTGATTAGTATATAATCCGTCAGTTTCACACAGTGTAAAGTAAAACAGAGGCAGAAAGCAGTATCCAATGGAACTGATTAGAGGCATTCACAATATCAACCCGCGACATCATGGTTGTGTGCTGACTATTGGCAATTTCGATGGTGTCCATAAAGGCCATCAACAAGTATTGCAGCAAGTGTCTGAGCAAGCGGACAGGCTATCCTTGCCTTCTGTTGTGATGACCTTTGAACCTCAGCCGATGGAGCTGTTTGCCAAAGACAAGGCACCTGCAAGGTTGACGCGATTACGCGATAAGTTCGTGCAATTGAGTAAGCTCGATATTGACCGCTTACTGTGTGTCAATTTCAATCGCCATTTTGCAAGTTTAACCGCGGAAGAGTTTATCCGTGACTTGTTGGTCGAGCGTTTGGGTGTTAAGTTTCTTGTCGTTGGTGATGATTTCTGCTTTGGCAAAGGCCGTACAGGTAACTTTGCAATGCTGCAGGAAGCAGGGGAAAAATACGGCTTTGATGTCGTAAGTACCCAGAGCTTTTGTTTACAACAATTACGTGTCAGCAGTACGGCTATCCGTCAAGCGCTGGCGCGTGACGATTTGCATTCCGCGCAACAGATGCTGGGAAGAAACTACAGCATCAGCGGTCGTGTTTCTCACGGAAGAAAGCTAGGTCGAACCATTGGGTTCCCTACTGCAAATATTCCTTTGAAACGCTGTGTTTCTCCGGTTTCCGGAGTCTATGTTGTTCAAGCGCTTGGCTTAGGAAATAAGCCAGTTGGTGGTGTTGCTAATATTGGTCAAAGACCAACCGTCAATGGTGTTCGCCAACAGTTAGAAGTGCACTTATTCGACTTTCATGCCAATTTATATGGCAAGCAACTAGAAGTGGAACTTTTGCATAAACTTCGAGATGAGCAAAAGTTTGAGTCGTTTGAAGCACTTAAACAACAAATCGAATTGGATGCTGAAGCAGCAAGGGTGTGGCTGCGTCAGCTTAAGCGTTGAGCGGTTTATTCCACCGTTCAACATAATGTCTAATTTTCGCCCAATATAACGGAATTAAGAATCGATGAGTGAGTATAAAGATACCCTGAACTTACCTGAAACAGGGTTTCCAATGCGCGGCAACCTGGCCAATCGTGAGCCAGAAATGCTTAAGCGTTGGTACAAAGAAGATCTTTACGGTGAAATCCGTAAAGCTAAGAAAGGCAAAAAGTCATTCGTATTGCACGATGGCCCTCCTTACGCAAATGGTGACATTCATATTGGTCACGCACTAAACAAGATTCTTAAAGACATTATTATTAAATCCAAAACACTTTCAGGTTTTGACGCACCTTACATCCCAGGCTGGGACTGCCACGGTCTACCAATCGAATTAATGGTAGAGAAGAAAGTAGGTAAGCCAGGCCAAAAAGTGACAGCAGCGGAATTCCGCGAGAAATGTCGTGAATACGCAGCAGGTCAGGTTGAAGGTCAGAAAGAGAGCTTCAAACGCCTTGGTATCATGGGTGAGTGGGACAAGCCATACCGCACTATGGATTTCGCAACTGAAGCGAACATTATTCGTGCTCTTGGTAAGATCGCAAGCAATGGTCACCTGCTAAAAGGTTTCAAACCTGTTCACTGGTGTACAGACTGTGGTTCTGCTCTTGCTGAAGCGGAAGTAGAATACAAAGATAAAGTATCGCCATCTATCGACGTTCGTTTTAAAGCGGCTGACGAAGCGGCACTGCTATCTAAATTTGAACTGACAGAAGGTCATGAAGGTCACGGTGACGTATCTATCGTTATCTGGACAACAACACCTTGGACACTGCCTGCAAACCGCGCAGTATGTCTACGTGATGATCTAGAGTACGTGCTTATCCAAACAGAAGGCGACAACGCTGAGCGTATCATCGTTGCTGCTGAGCTAGCGAAAGACGTAATGGACCGTGCGGGTATCGAGCACTTCCACAACCTTGGCTTTGCTAAAGGTGCGGACCTAGAGCTTTCTCAATTCCAACACCCATTCTACGATTTCACTGTACCGGCGATCCTTGGTGATCACGTTACGACTGATTCAGGTACTGGTGTTGTTCACACTGCTCCTGGTCACGGTCAAGAAGACTTCGCGGTTGGTAACAAGTACAACCTAGAAGTAGCAAACCCAGTTGGCTCAAACGGTGTTTACCTACCAGATACAGAGCTATTTGCTGGTCAGCACGTATTTAAAGCGAACGATGCAGTAGTAGAAGTACTAAAAGAAAAAGGTGCACTACTACACCACCACGCTTACGAGCACAGCTACCCACACTGTTGGCGTCATAAGACCCCAATCATCTTCCGTGCTACACCTCAATGGTTCGTTTCTATGGACCAAGCTGGCCTACGTGCTAAAGCATTAGAGTCAATCAAGAATGTAGAGTGGATGCCTGAGTGGGGTCAAAGCCGCATCGAAGGTATGATCGAAGGTCGCCCTGAGTGGTGTATCTCTCGTCAACGTACTTGGGGTGTGCCAATTGCTCTGTTTGTTCATAAAGAAACAGCAGAACTTCATCCAAACACGCTAGAGCTGATCGAGAAAGTCGCTAAGCTGGTTGAAGAGAAAGGCATCCAAGCATGGTGGGATGTAGATGCCGCTGAACTACTAGGTGCTGACGCTGACCAATACGAAAAAGTGCTAGATACGCTAGACGTATGGTTCGATTCAGGTGTCACTCACTTCTCTGTTGTTGATGCTCGTGAAGAGTACAACGGCAACAGTGCAGACCTATACCTAGAAGGTTCTGACCAACACCGCGGTTGGTTCCAATCTTCTTTAATTTCATCTATTGCGATGAAAGACGAAGCACCTTACAAACAAGTACTGACACACGGTTTCGTGGTTGACGGTCAGGGTCGTAAGATGTCTAAATCTATCGGTAACGTGGTTGCGCCAAAAGACGTAACCAACAAGCTAGGTGCTGACATTCTTCGTCTATGGGTTGCTTCTACAGACTACACTGGTGAAGTTGCGGTTTCTGATGAAATCCTAAAACGCAGCGCAGATGCGTACCGTCGTATCCGTAACACAGCGCGTTTCTTCCTAGCTAACTTGAGCGGCTTCAACCCTGAAACAGACATCGTTCCTGTTGAAGAGATGGTTGCGCTAGATCGCTGGGCGGTTGGTCGTGCACTAGCAGCACAAGAAGAGATTGTTAAAGCATACGAAGAGTACAACACACACGGTGTAACTCAGCGTCTAATGCAATTCTGTTCAATCGAAATGGGCTCTTTCTACTTAGACGTAATTAAAGACCGTCAGTACACAGCAAAACGTGGCGGCAACGCTCAACGTAGCTGTCAGACTGCACTTTACTACATCGTAGAAGCGCTAGTTCGTTGGATGGCGCCAATCATGTCGTTCACTGCAGATGAAATCTGGAACGAAATGCCAGGTCAACGCGACAAGTTCGTATTCACTGGTGAGTGGTTCGACGGTCTATTCGGTCTTGCTGAAGGTGAAGAGCTGAACAACGAATTCTGGTCTGAGATCCAAGCGGTTCGTGGTGCGGTAAACAAACTTCTAGAAGATGCGCGTAAAGAGAAAACCATTGGTGGTGCACTACAAGCTGAAGTGACTCTATTTGCTGATGACGCACTAGCGGCGAAGATCAACAAACTTGAAGATGAACTGCGCTTTGTTCTACTAACCTCTGCGGCGAAAGTTAAGCCTCTAGGTGAGAAGACGGATGCAGCACAAGCGACGGATATCGAAGGCTTGTTTGTAGAAGTAGCAGCAGCTGAAGGCGAGAAGTGTGACCGTTGTTGGCACCACACGCCAGACGTAGGCACAATTGAAGGTCACGAGAAGATCTGTGGTCGTTGTGTGTCTAACGTAGACGGCGAAGGTGAAGTACGTAAATTCGCGTAATTGCCTAGAACGACTGAACTTTTTTTAAAATTAACAGCCCCAGTATTTACTGGGGCTGTTTGTAGGTAAAGTAATGAGTGAAAAAGCACTGACGTTAAAGCAATCTGGAGTTCGCTGGCTGTGGTTAGCAATTCTGGTATTTATTGCAGATATTGGCATCAAATTGGTGGTGATGGACAACATGGGCTACGGATGGGCAAACCGAATTGAGGTGTTGCCATTCTTCAACCTACTTTACGTTCATAACTACGGTGCCGCTTTCAGCTTCTTGAGCGATCAAGCTGGTTGGCAGCGTTGGTTATTTACAGGTATCGCGTTTGTTGTGACGGGTCTTTTGACCTACTGGATGAGCAAGCTTCCAGCAAAAGAAAAATGGAACAACATTGCTTATGCACTGATTATTGGTGGTGCAGTGGGCAACGTGTTTGACCGCGTCGTTCATGGCTTTGTTGTTGATTACCTAGACTTCTTCTGGGGTAACTACCACTGGCCAGCATTCAACCTTGCTGACATGGCGATCTGTATTGGTGCGGCAATGATTATTCTGGATGGCTTCCGTAAAAAAGACGCTAACAAGTAACCTTTTGCGATATATCGAATAACCCTAAGCGTCGTCCGTTGATTCGAGCGACGCTTTTTATTATGTTGGAGCGCCAATCAGCATATCAATGTATAAAAAGACCAAGCTGACAGCGTAATAACCCAAGAACAAGGAAGCATTAACGTGACAACAATAACCAATGAATCGGTAGTAACCCTTCACTTTACGATTAAAATGAAAGACGGATCGGTTGCAGATAGTACTCATAACATGGGTAAACCAGCGAAGTTTGTTATGGGTGATGGCAGCTTGAGTGAAAACTTTGAGCAATGCTTGATCGGCCTCGAAACAGGCGCACAAAAAGCGATTGAGCTAAAGGCAGAAGACGCGTTTGGTATGCCAAACCCTGATCATATTCACTATATGGATCGCACTAAATTTGTAGGTGATGCAGAAGTGGAAGTTGGTACAATCATGGCCTTCAGTGGCCCTGATGGCATGGAAATCCCGGGCATTATTACAGAGATTGCAGGCGATTCAGTCACTGTGGACTTCAACCATCCTCTAGCGGGACAAGACGTGACTTTCGAAGTTGAAATTTTGTCAGTAGAATAGCGAACCCAATAAAGATAATTTCCATGAGCAATGAAATGAAAATCCTGTTAGCTAACCCACGTGGTTTCTGTGCTGGTGTTGACCGCGCGATTAGCATCGTAGAGCGTGCGCTAGAGATGTATCAGCCACCTATCTATGTTCGACATGAAGTGGTGCATAACCGTTTTGTGGTTGAAGGTCTAAAACAGCGTGGTGCTATCTTCGTTGAAGAGCTGCATGAAGTGCCAGACAACAACATTGTGATTTTTTCTGCTCATGGTGTATCGCAGGCGGTTCGTCAGGAAGCCAAGCAGCGTGATTTGACCGTATTTGACGCAACGTGTCCTTTAGTAACCAAAGTGCATATGGAAGTGGCGCGTGCGAGCCGTCGTAATATGGAAGTGGTTCTGATTGGTCACGCAGGTCACCCTGAAGTCGAAGGTACGATGGGGCAATACGCCAGTGAAACCGGTGGTATGTACTTGGTTGAAACTCCAGCCGATGTTGAGAAACTGAAGGCGATTGTGAAAGATCCATCCGATCTTCATTACGTAAGCCAAACGACGCTTTCTGTCGATGAAACTGCCGATGTTATCGAAGAGCTACGCCGCGTGTTCCCAGATATCCAAGGTCCACGTAAAGACGATATCTGTTATGCGACACAAAACCGCCAAGATGCCGTACGTGAATTAGCTGGTGACGTAGATGTGATGGTTGTGGTGGGTTCTAAAAACTCATCAAACTCTACACGTCTTAAAGAGCTAGCTGAAAAGCTAGGGACACCTGGCTACTTAACCGACTGTCCGGAAGATATCAAACCTGAGTGGTTCGAAGGCAAAACAAAGGTCGGCGTGACTGCGGGAGCATCTGCTCCGGAAGAGCTCGTTAATCAGATTCTAGAGCGAATCAAAGAACTCGTCGGTGCCGAAGCGGTTGATGAAGTACTTGGCCGTGAAGAGAATATGTTCTTTGAAGTACCTAAAGAACTGCAAATCAAGCAAGTGGATTAGTCTCCATTTATCGAATATTCAAAAGGCGACCTGTGGGTCGCCTTTTTTACATCTCTCTTAACTCATTTAGGTAATCACGAATTTGGTCTTTTCCTAAACCATCGATAATCATATCAGACATCTTCGTGATTCTTCGCTCAAGCGATTGAGCAACCTTTTCGCAATGTGCGTACATGTCTTCATCAGAACCATCGGTCGGAAAAGCATCAACTTGCCAGTTTACTCGAACACCACCTGCAAGCCACTGAGGAGCGGTTTCTTGATGTAAAGAATCACAGAGAATAATAACGATGTCGGGAAGAAACTGAGTTCGCTCCTCCCATGAATGCGTGTGGATATGCGGAATGGGGAGTTGGTGGTCATCTAAATATTTTTGCACCACTGGGTGCACCTTGCCTGTGGGATGTGAGCCTCCACTGGTGACACTAAAATCTGCTGGCAGGATATTGGTTGCGATTGACTCCGCGAGGACGCTTCGTCCAGCGTTGTGCTTACATATGAATAAAACTTTATACATCATCGCCTCGTCTTTTCAGAGCGTCCTATTTATACGCTAGCGGAAACTTAGCGATGATGTGTGAAGTTTTTGTGTTAGTGGCTAATGCCGAGCATCTCTTTGAGCACCTTTAAGTAGCGGCGGCTTACTGGTATCTCAAAGCCTGTTTTGGTGATGATTTCCGCTAACCCATTTTCCAGTAACTTGATTTCGCTAATCGCTTTAATACTGACTAAGTATTGACGATGGCAGCGGACTAGAGGGGTTTTCTCTTCCAACGTTTTTAATGTCAGTTGGGTGCTCGCGGTTTGGCTGGTGGAGCGTACATGCACGCCGCTGATATCACTGTAAGCACATTCCACCGTGTCGGTGGCCATGATAACGATGCGGTTGTGTCCGATGCACGGTATCTGATCCAACGTGTCAGGTGTAATAGCAGACAGTTGTTGCGTTAGGGCGGATTGGCTAATGACTTTGTTTAGTCGTTTGACCGTTTTAGTTAACCTGCATGGGTCGACAGGTTTGAGCAAGTAATCAAAGGCATTGTCTTCAAATGCTTGAATCGCATACTGATCATAAGCCGTGACAAAAACCACATAAGGCATGGTTTCTGGATCAAGCATCCCAAGTAGTTCAATCCCCGTGACTTGAGGCATTTGGATATCGAGAAACACCACATCAGGCTTAAGTTCATTGATTTTTTTTAGGCCAAGGATTGCGTTTGAGGCATCGCCCACGACCTCAACTTGGCCTGTTTCATCCAGTAACTCTGCTAGCTCTTCACGAGCAAACTGTTCATCATCAATGACGAGTGCGGTTAACATCCAACATTACCTTTATTGCTTCAGCGTGCTTTTATGATTTTGGGGGAATGATAAAGCTCATTTTAGTAAATTGATGTGGCTCGCACGTAATTTTTAGCGCTGCATCACGTCCAAATTGATTAGTGAGACGTTTGTCGACAATTTCTAAACCTAGCCCTGAGTGGTTTTCTTTTGGCGGTTCAAAACTGCCTGCGTTGTCTTCGACGGTAATCAAGTGACCTTGTGGGTGTGCTTCGCTGTATATATGAACTTTACCACCTTCAAGCATGTTTGAAATGCCATGCTTAATGGCATTCTCAACCAAAGGCTGGAGTGTAAAGCTTGGTAATTTGATGTCCAGCAATTCAGGTTGAATATCGATTTCAACCTCTAAGCGGTCCGTAAAACGCGCTTTTTCGATGCTCAAGTACGAGTTCACATGTGCAAGCTCTTCCTTTAGCGTCACGGTATTAATGTTCTGCTTTAAATTGCTGCGGAAGAAGTGCGATAAATTTTGGATTAGCTCGCGCGCTTTGTCAGGGTCACGACGAGTAATCGCACTAATAGTATTGAGTGCATTAAACAAAAAGTGTGGATTCACCTGAGCGTGAAGCAATTTTATTTCTGCTTGGGCGAGTAAGGCTTGTTGTTGTTGGTAATCGCCATAAAGGATTTGGCTAGATAGAAGCTGGGCTATTCCTTCCGCCATCGACATGTTGGCCGTCGAGAACAATTTACGCTTCGGTTCATACAGCTTTATGGTACCAATGACCTCTTTCCCTGCACGCAGTGGGATGATCAGCGCAGATCCGAGCTTGCAATCTTTTGCAATGGAGCATTGGTATGGACGCTCCGCACCATCAAGATAAATGATGTCGTTTTTCTCCATGGAGTCTAATGTGCTTTGCGATGAAATCGGCGTGTTCGGTTTATGGTGATCATCGCCAATGCCCACAAACGCCAAGATCTTTTCTTGGTCAGTAATCGCGACAGCGCCCACTTTGGTTTCTTCGTAAATAATACGTGCGATTTTCTCTGCGTTTTCGGTGTTGAAGCCGTTGCTTAGAATTCCCACTGAGCGATCAGCAATGGTGAGCGCTCGACGCGAAAACGTCGCAGAAAACTTTTCAAAGATTGCTTTTCTGTCTTGCAGGATACTCATGAACAACGCTGCACCAAATGAGTTCGCGATGATCATAGGCGCTGCAATAGCGGACACCAGTTCATAGGCTTGATCAAAAGGTTTCGCGACGGCGAGCAGCAAAATCATTTGCACCACTTCTGCAACAAACGTGACGCTGAATACGACGCTTGGATTAAACAGCAATGCGCCTTTATTTCGCTTGATAAGGTAAACGTGGAGCAAGCCACCAATTACGCCCTCGGCGGTGGTTGAAATTGCGCAGGCTAGGTCAGTAAAGCCACCAAGAGAGTATCGATGGATGCCACCAGTAAATCCGACGGCGAAACCTACAACAGGTCCACCAAACAGCCCGCCCATAACTGCGCCGATCGCACGAGTATTGGCAATAGCATCGTTGATGTGCAGACCGAAATAGGTGCCGAGAATACAAAAGCCAGAGAAGAGTACGTAACAAATTAGGCGGTGGCTTAAGCGCGAAGAAATACTCAGCAAAGGTAAGATGATTGGCGTTTTACTTAGCATGTAAGCCAAAACTAAGTACACACACATCTGTTGTAAAAGGGAGATGACCAGTTCCATAGTGAACCTAACCTAGAATCAATGTTGTTATTGTATACCTAAGTAACCTCAAGATGCTTGGCTCAGATAGATAAGAACAGCTAAGTAAATGATGCTGCGCTGTGCTTTCTGAACCTTAAAGTGACTTGGGTATAAAACAAAAAGAGCCTGCAATTGGCAGGCTCCTATCTTAGTCACTCAGATGTGACGAGTATTACGCTGTTTCTGATACGGCTTGTGGTTTCTCTTCGTCAGCCAGTTCAGTTTCACCTTTACCCTTAGAGGTTTTGATAACGTAACCTGTCACAGCTAGGGCAAACACAATACCTACGATAGTTGATAGTTGCATTGGCAGACCAAAACCTAGCGAGCTGTTGTTTAAGATGAACGTGACACATACCGTGGTCATGAAGATAGCTGGGATAGTGGTAATCCAGTGCAGCTTGTTGTGACGCAGTAGGTAAGCGGACGCAGTCCAAAGCATCATTACCGCTGTTGTTTGGTTTGCAAAACCGAAGTAGCGCCAGATAATGCCGAAGTCTACTTGAGTTAAGATACCGCCGATAACGAACAGTGGAAGTGCCATCAGTAGACGGTTACGTAGCGTTTTTTGTTCCATGTTGAAGTATTCAGCAAGGATCAAGCGGCTTGAACGGAACGCTGTATCGCCAGACGTAATTGGTAGGATAACCACACCCAGGAACGCAAGGATACCACCGAACACACCTAGCAGACCAAATGATGCGCTGTATACCACGTTACCAGGGCCACCGTTTTTCACAGCTTCTGATAGAGCGTCTAGAGAGCCGAAGAAAGACAGAGCGATAGCACACCAAATTAGCGCGATAACACCTTCACCAATCATTGCACCGTAGAATACGAAGCGACCGTTTTTCTCATTTTCCATACAACGCGCCATCAGTGGAGACTGAGTTGCGTGGAAGCCAGAGATAGCACCACATGCAATAGTGATGAACAATGCAGGCCATAACGGCATGTCATTTGGGTTGAGGTTAGAGAACATGTCCGAAACTTGGAAGTCACCCATTACTGTGTGTTCGCTAGAGAAAGCAACGGCTGTCATTAGGCCAACAGACATAAAGATAAGTAGGGCGCCAAACAGTGGGTAGAAACGACCAATGATTTTATCGACAGGAACAATCGTCGCAATGATGTAGTAAGCAAAGATAGCAATAACCATCGTTGTCATGCTTACACTCAAGCTTGTTTGATCATTGATGAGGTTAGTAATCATGCCAGCAGGGGCTGAAACGAACACTACGCCAACTAGAAGCAATAGGACAATGGCAAAAATATTCATAAAGTGTTTTGCGCCATTACCTAGGTAGCGACCTGTAATGGTAGGTACAGATGCACCGCCGTTACGCACTGAAAGCATGCCTGAGAAGTAATCGTGTACTGCACCAGCAAAAATACAACCGACTACAATCCAAAGCATCGCCGCAGGACCGTATAGTGCCCCCATGATCGGGCCAAAAATTGGACCCACACCTGCGATGTTTAGTAGTTGAACTAGGTAAACTTTCTTTGTTGACATTGGAACGAAGTCAACACCGTCCGATTTGGTGTGAGCTGGCGTTTGGCGTTTTTCATTGATGCCGAAAATCTTCTCGACGAAAGCGCCGTAGATGAAATATCCGCCGATTAGGGCTGCGACACAGGTTAGAAACCACATCATAGCAATTGTCCTTGGTCTTAGTTGGGTAGGGTAATTTTTTAATCTCAGGATGCATGTTATGCGTCACTTGTGTTAAATGCATTCGGTTAGTAGATGAGTGGTCGAATAGAGCACTGAGTGGTCGATATGCTGCTTGAGCGGTTTTTAAAAATGGCGAAAGGTTGATGACAGTCTTGAGTGGCTGATTTGAGTCATCAGTGGTTAAATCTGCAAGCTCAGCGGCAAGCGCCAATAATTAGTGGTAAGCTTATTTTTGAAAACAACTACTTAAGGAAGAACCATGAAAAAGGTAACGGTAGGTCTGGCACTGGCTTTACTTGCAGGATGCACAGCAACGACAGCAGATCTTGCCAAGTCGGGAGATTGGCATCAGATCGGATATCAAGATGGCATAACCGGACACACATCGCGCACGATGAGCGAGCTTCGTGAGTTGGGTAGTGTTAAGCAAAGTGACTACGACCAAGGTTATTTAGAAGGTTTACGTGAGTACTGTAATCCTGCTTTTGCGTATCAAATGGGGTTATCTGGTCAGTATTACGAAGGGGTTTGTGAAGGTACTGAGCAAGCGCAAAAATTCCGCATGGAATGGCAACGTGGTTGGAATGAATACTCAAATTAATAGTCAATAAAGCCGTTGTTACACTGTCTGCATCACATAAATGTGGCAAAATCTTCCTTATTAAACTATGTTCATACTGCTTGATAGTGAGCACAGAAAAAAGGAATCACATTATGTCAACGCAAATGGCTGGTGGCTGGAGTCCATTTCATGAACTCACAGCAGATAATAAAGAAGTATTTGCTAAAGGTATCGAGGGGTTTGTCGGTGTCAAATACTCCCCTTTGGTTGTGGCTACTCAAGTCGTAGCCGGACAAAACTATGCGTTTTTCTGTAATGCAGAAGTTGTCTACCCTGGAGCACAACCATACCCAGCAATGGTTCATATGTTCAGTGACCTTGAAGGTAAAGTCGGTATTACTCACATTGAACGATTGAACTACTAAATTAAGCCATAAAAGGCGCCTGACTTTTAAATAAGTGAGGCGCTTTATTGATTAAGATTGATTAGCTTGCTCGATCACGACTTTTCTTAAATATCCTTGCTTGGCGTTCAGTTGCTCAGTTGCGCTTTCTTTATCCAGCCCGGTTAAAATCATCAAAATCGCTAACTTGGCGTCGTAGTCCGTTTCTTTGAGCGCCGTTTTAGCCTCTTGGTTAGTACAATCTGTTGCTTGCATAACAATACGAGCCGCTCTTGCAACTAGCTTTGCATTCGTCGCTTTCACATCTACCATTAAGTTCTGATAACTTTTGCCCAGGCGAATCATGCTTGCGGTAGTGAGCATGTTCAGTACGAGTTTTTGTGCTGTCCCTGATTTTAAGCGAGTGGATCCCGTTAACGCTTCAGGTCCAACAACGGGGCTAATCGCAATATCAGCAATATCTGCAATCGGAGAGTCAGGGTTACAAGATAGTGCTACAGTGGTGGCACCAAGCTCGTTCGCATACTCTAAGCCACCAATCACGTAAGGTGTTCGTCCACTTGCCGCAATACCAACGACGACATCGCGTTGTGTTAGCGTATTCTCTTTAAGATCTTGCTCGCCCAATGCTGGGTCGTCCTCCGCCCCTTCTTTTGCACGGAACATTGCCTCTTTTCCACCGGCAATAATACCAACGACCATCTCTGGGTCTGTGCCAAAAGTTGGTGGGCATTCTGAAGCGTCCAAAACGCCAAGTCGACCACTGGTACCCGCACCGATGTAAAACAACCGACCTCCGACCTTAAATGCTTCCGTGATCTTATCAACGGCTTCAGCGATCTCAGGCAATACTTTTTCAACGGCAAGAGGAACGAGTTTGTCCTGTTGGTTGATGCGTTGAACAATATCGAGAGAAGGCAGCAAGTCGATGTCCATGGTGTCTGGATTTCGCCCTTCAGATACCAGATGGGATAAAGCTGCGATAAGTGCATCGTTCGTCATAATGAATTAAGCCTTTTTGTTTAGGATCTATTGCCCTTAATTTTTTGAATAGAGTACACCCAGTGAAGCGAGACGACTTGCCCCCGTAACTTCCGGTAAGTTGCTAGGGAGGCCGTGAATATGACGCTGCGCAAGCCAAGCAAACGCCATTGCCTCCATGTAATCGCCATCAACACCTTTTTCTGCCGTTGTCGCAACGCTCCATTGTGGCAATAACTTGGCCAGTCGTTGCATCAAAAGCGGGTTTCTTGCTCCACCGCCACAGACCAATAGTTGAGGTGTGATGCCATGAGAAAACTTGTCGACTTCGTTGGCAATGGTAATTGCAGAATACTCGCAAAGTGTACGTTGTACGTCTTCGATTGGTAAATTGTGATGGGCCAGTTGTAGATGCAGCCAGTCAATATTGAACAGTTCTCGCCCGGTACTTTTAGGGGCAGGCATGGCGAGGTAAGCTTCTTTGAGTAATTGAGTCAACAAAGTAGCGTTTACCGTTCCTTTAAGTGCAAATTGTGCATCTTCGTCGAAGCTTTGCCCAGTATGCAGCGCACACCATGCGTCCATCAACATATTGCCCGGGCCTGTGTCATAGCCAATGACTGGTTGTTCTGGATGCAGTACCGAGATATTGGCAATGCCTCCAATGTTAAGCACCACAGTTGTGGAATCCTGCATCGCAAAAATGCTTTTATGGAAAGCAGGGACGAGTGGGGCACCTTGTCCACCTAGCGCCATGTCTTTACGACGAAAATCCGCTACCGTATCAATGCCTGTCTTGACCGCGATAATGTTTGCATCGCCCAATTGAGTGGTAAACGGCAAGTTTCCGGTAGGCTGATGGAACACTGTTTGACCGTGATTACCAATCGCACGAATTTGATCTGCGACGTAATCAGACTTATTGAGCAGCTGTAACACAGCATCTGCAAATAGGTGGCCGAGCTGATGGTCAAGTTCACCTATGGCTTTTAAATTTGTTGCTTGACCGGTACAAACAGATAACAGCATGTCTTTTAGTGCTGCGGGCATTGGGTAGTCGTCGTGCGCAATCAGACGAACGTGCTCATCGCTTATTTCAACTAGAGCGGTATCAACACCATCCATACTCGTTCCAGACATCACACCAATGTACAGTTCGTTAAATTTCATAGCCGATCTCGTCAATTCTTCATTCACTTATTGTAAAGCAAATCTGAAGCGAATAACCTCATCGAATACGAGATATTCAGCCGATTTTGAGGAGAAAACATGGGACCGTTATGGGTTGACGTTGCGGGGTATGAACTGACCGCTGAAGACAAAGAAATCTTGGAGCATCCTACGGTTGGTGGCTTAATTCTATTTGCTCGCAACTATCATGATAGCGAACAGCTTCAAGCACTTACTCAATCCATCCGAAAGGCGGCTAAGCGCCCGTTTTTGATCGGTGTGGATCAAGAAGGCGGCCGAGTGCAGCGCTTTCGTGAAGGTTTCTCATTAATTCCTGCTGCTGATGAGTACGCTAAACATCAAAATGGTGAAGAGCTTGCTCGTATGGGCGGTTGGTTAATGGCAGCAGAGCTGATTGCCCATGATATTGATTTAAGCTTTGCCCCGGTACTTGACCAAGGCCATCAATGTAAAGCGATCGGTAACCGCGCATTCGGTGAAGATGCCGATACCATTCTTCGCTATAGCACTGCATATATGCAGGGAATGAAGAGTGTTGGCATGGCAACGACAGGCAAGCACTTCCCTGGACATGGTGGCGTGATTGCAGACTCACATCTAGAAACACCATACGATGAGCGCAGTGATATTTTTGAACAAGATATGGCGATCTTCAAAGCGCAAATTGATGCCGGTATTTTAGATGCCATGATGCCTGCTCACGTGATTTTCCCACATTATGATGCTCAACCAGCCAGCGGTTCTGAATACTGGTTAAAACAGGTCCTGCGTCAGCAATTGGGTTTTAAAGGTTTGGTTTTTTCGGATGACTTGACCATGGAAGGCGCTGCGATTATGGGCAGCTCAGCCGAGCGAGGTGCTCAAGCATTGAGAGCTGGTTGCGATATGTTGTTAATGTGTAATAAACGAGAAGCGCACGTTGAGGTATTAGACAACTTACCGGTTTCAACCGTGCCACTCGCGGATGGATTACTGAAAAAACAGTCATTTTCTCCAAGCGAACTTAAGCTATCTCAAGAGTGGAAAGCGGCGAGTGAAGCGATGAAACGCTTGACTAGCTAAACCTCTTGTAAAAGATTCAAAACAGCGATGAGAAGCCAAAGTTAATTATACTTTGGCTTTTCATTTGACTGTAAGCTTAAGTTTACACTAAATGTTTTTTATTCTGTACGCTTGTTTTTCTTTTTTAGCCTGTTATCTTGTCGTTAAAGCTTAGTTGTCTCACCAAAGGTTTGGTTGGGTGTAAAAATAAATATACAGGTTAGAGTTATGCAGAAAAGTGAGTTGAGCAATATTAATATTATCGAAGAACAGGTTCTTATTACTCCGGAGGAACTAAAAACCAAGCTTCCTTTGAGTGAAAAAGCACGTCGCTTTATTCAAGAGTCTCGTCAAACTATCGCTAATATTATTCACAAGAAGGATCACCGCCTGCTTGTTGTATGCGGTCCATGTTCTATCCACGACGTAGAAGCGGCGAAGGATTACGCAAAGCGACTTAAAGCACTCTCTGAACAACTAAGTGACCAACTGTATATTGTTATGCGTGTTTACTTTGAGAAGCCGCGCACCACGGTCGGCTGGAAAGGCCTGATCAATGACCCACACCTAGACGGCAGTTTCGATATTGAACACGGTCTGCATGTTGGACGCGAACTTCTGGTGGAGTTGGCAGAGATGGAAATCCCGCTCGCGACTGAGGCTCTAGACCCAATTAGCCCACAATACTTGGCGGATACTTTTAGCTGGGCAGCCATCGGTGCTCGTACGACGGAGTCACAAACTCACCGTGAAATGGCAAGCGGCCTGTCTATGCCAATCGGTTTTAAGAATGGCACCGATGGCAGTTTGGCAACCGCAATTAACGCGATGCAAGCTGCGTCCTCTAGCCACCGTTTTATGGGAATTAACCGTGAGGGACAAGTCGCACTGTTGACCACCCAGGGCAATGCTAATGGACATGTGATCTTACGTGGCGGCAAGCAAACTAACTACGATTCGGTATCAGTCACTGAGTGTGAGCAAGAGATGGCGAAATCTGGTCTTGATGCTTCATTAATGGTGGATTGCAGTCACGCCAACTCACGTAAAGATTACCGTCGCCAGCCATTAGTCGCGGAGGATGTGATTCATCAAATCCGTGAAGGCAATAAATCTATTATCGGTCTTATGATTGAAAGCCATATCAATGAAGGAAATCAATCTTCTGACTTAGCTCTTGAAGAGATGAAATACGGTGTATCTATCACTGACGCATGTATCAATTGGGATTCAACTGAGGCACTATTACGTCATGCACATGAAGAGCTAGTGCCTTTCTTAGAAAATCGTCTAAAGGCTAATTAATACAGGATTTAAGGAACATCAATGGCAGTTGAACTTAACGCATTACGCGATCAGATTGATGCAGTCGACAAGCAAATGTTGGAGCTATTGGCTCAGCGTTTAGCGCTCGTAGAGAAAGTTGGGGAAGTAAAAAGCGAACATGGTTTGCCAATTTATGCTCCAGACCGCGAAGCGGCGATGTTAGCTTCTCGTCGCGCTGAAGCTGAAAAAATGGGAATTCCTCCACAGCTTATTGAAGATATTCTGCGTCGAACAATGCGTGAGTCTTATGCCAGCGAGAAAGATTCCGGTTTTAAGTGTTTGAACCCTGATTTACGCTCAGTTGTTATTATTGGTGGTAATGGTCAATTGGGTGGCCTGTTTGGGCGTATGTTCAAATTGTCGGGCTACCAGGTCAAAGTTCTCGGCAGTAAAGACTGGGATCATGCGGATGAGATTCTAGACAACGCGGGTTTAGTCGTGGTCACGGTGCCGATTCATCTAACGGAAGGGGTGATCGAAAAACTGGGGAACTTGCCGCAAGACTGCATTCTGTGTGACCTGACTTCTATCAAGTCGAAGCCTCTGCAAGCAATGTTGAATGTGCACCAAGGTCCTGTAGTTGGTTTACACCCAATGTTTGGCCCAGATGTTCCGAGCCTTGCCAAGCAGGTTATTGTGTACTGTGATGGTCGTGGTCACGAGCATTACCAATGGCTATTGCAACAGTTTGGAATTTGGGGCGCAAGCTTGTGCCAAATCGATGCACAAGAGCACGATCATGGCATGACGTTGATTCAGGCGTTGCGCCACTTCACGTCGTTTGCTTACGGTATGCACCTAAGCAAAGAGAACCCGAACATCGATCAGTTGTTGAAGTTAAGCTCGCCAATCTACCGCCTTGAATTGGCGATGGTGGGACGACTGTTTGGTCAGGATCCGAGCTTGTACGGTGATATCATTTTCTCTTCTCAAGAGAATATCGATATGATCAAGCGATTCCATCAGCGTTTAGGTGATGCGGTAGCGATTCTGGATAGCAGAGACAAAGCGCGATTCATCGAAAGCTTTAAGCAGGTGAGTGATTGGTTTGGTACTTATTCTCAACAATTTATGAATGAGAGCCAAAACTTACTCAAACAGGCGAATGATAATATTCATCGCGGCTAATCACGGGTCATTTAGCCGTGCAGAGTCCGAAACAAAAAGAGCAGCGTAAGCTGCTCTTTTTCGTGTTGATGGACAAATCAGTTCGTCGCAGTATTACTCGTATCTTCACTTGATACTGTGTTGATACTGGTATCGCGATAGGGTGAATTGGTTAAATTGACTTGTAGGCGTACAACGTTATCAATCAATTGAACCAAAGGTCCCCATTTCACTTTTTTCTCTTTTTCAAAGACGTCATTGAAGTTTTCTGGTGTCCACTCCATTAAGTATTGAGGGTTGAGTGCTCGTCCGAGGAAGCGTACTTCATAGTGCAAGTGTGGCCCTGTGGAGTTGCCAGAGTTACCGCATTGAGCAATGATGTCGCCTTTACTAACAAACTGACCGCTTTTCACTTTGAAGCGTTGTAGATGAGCAAAGGAGCTCATAAAGCCAAATGAGTGACGAATGGTGACATAGTTACCATAACCACGATTGCTCGGGCGAACGGTTTCCACCACACCGTCAGCCGGTGCCAGGATCTCTTCTCCTCTTTTACAAGTCAGATCGATACCAGTATGAACATGTCTCTTACCTGAAATCGGATTAATACGACTGCCGTAAGAAGAAGAAATACGTTGGTATGTGACTGGACTGTCATTTGGTATCAAACGGAACATCGTCGCGCGAACAGCAGAATCGATAGCGGCTGCGTCAATTCGCTCCTCTAACCCCATGCTGTTCTCATCGATCATCAACTCTTCGTCTGCGAGACCTAAAACCGATTCAACGTCGAATACCCGTTTGCCCAATAGCTGAATTTGATTGTTTTTGTCCGTCAAAGATTGGGAAAGCGAATGATTGGTATCAAGCTGCTCTTCGTAAAGAGCCGTCACTTCGGCCTTTTCACTTTCCAGTTTGGCGATGATTTGTGTTAGTTCGTCTTTATTGTGCATCTGCTGCTGATTAAGGTACCACGCACCACCAACGACGGCGGGTAATGCCAATACTGAAGCAAATACTGCTAGGACCGAACTGCGGCCCAAATAGAACTGCTGATCGCCGTCTTTCGTCGGGATCTGCATGATGATTTTTTTAGACATAGTTATTGTTACTTAAATAGGCGTTCATTTATTTTTCTCCTAAAAACCAGAGAGGTGCTCTAACTCTCGATTCAGAAGGTCGTTATTGCCTACATTCAATTCTATAAATCGTTTTAGTTGGCTAATGCTTTCGATGTCTATCTTAGCGATCTTCAACCTAACCTCACACTTAGAGACATTCACAATTTGCGCTTTTAACGTAATCACTTGTTCGGATTGATCAAATGAAAAAGTCACATGGACTGGAAGGGTTGGATCCAAAGCCTCAGTCTCTTCCACTTTCATGAGTAAACCATGCAAGGAAAGATCTTGAATCCTAGCTTCAATTGCCAAGTCACGTTGTTCTATCTTAGCTGGAGCTTGATGGAGAATACGTGAAAAGCGTCGTCTCTCTGTCATATGAATATTCTCGTCAGGTCGTCAAACAGAATTGAATAGTATATCAATACGAACAAAAAATGTTCGATTGTTGTTTGAAAAGTGTCGAAGTCGCTACAGAGTGACGTAAGTGCAATGTCATGTTCTTAACGAACGAGACGGGCTAATGAGCTCTTTTTATAACAAAGAAAACAAAGGCCGCTATGATAGCGGCCTTTGTACAAATTACAATCAAACTTTGTGGGTTGCGATTACTTCGCAATACGCTTGTATTTGATACGGTGTGGTTCTGCGGCTTCAGGACCCAATGTTTTCTTCAACCAATCCATGTACTCTGTGTAGTTACCTTCGTAGAAGTTAACTTGGCCTTCGTCACGGTAGTCAATGATGTGGGTAGCGATACGGTCAAGGAACCAACGGTCGTGCGAGATAACCATTGCACAACCAGGGAACTCTAGTAACGCTTCTTCTAGAGCACGCAGTGTTTCAACGTCAAGGTCATTGGTTGGTTCGTCGAGTAGCAACACGTTACCGCCCGCTTTAAGCAGCTTCGCAAGGTGGACACGGTTACGCTCACCACCCGATAGTTCACCAATAATCTTTTGTTGGTCACTGCCTTTAAAGTTAAAGCGTGAACAGTATGCACGAGCTGGGATTTCGAAGTTGTTGATCTTAATGATATCAGCACCTTCAGAGATCTCTTGGAATACGGTTTTAGAATCGTCCATGCTGTCACGGAACTGATCGACCGATGCCAGTTTTACTGTATCGCCCATCTCAATTGTGCCCGAGTCTGGTTGTTCAGTACCACTTAACATCTTGAATAGCGTCGATTTACCTGCGCCGTTAGCACCGATGATACCAACAATTGCACCTTTAGGGATGCTGAATGACAGGTCATCAATCAGAACTCGACCGTCAAATGACTTGGTCAGGTTCTTCACTTCAATAACCTTATCACCTAGACGCTCACCTGGTGGGATAAATAGTTCATTGGTTTCATTACGTTTTTGGTGATCAGAGCTTTGCAGTTCTTCAAAGCGAGCCATACGTGCTTTTGACTTCGCTTGACGACCTTTAGGGTTTTTACGTACCCACTCAAGCTCTTTCTCGATAGTCTTTTGGCGAGCACTCTCTTGGGAGGCTTCTTGTTGTAGACGAGCGTCTTTTTGCTCCAGCCATGAGGTGTAGTTGCCTTCCCATGGGATACCTTCACCACGGTCCAGTTCTAAGATCCAGCCCGCAGCGTTATCTAGGAAGTAACGGTCGTGGGTGATGGCTACTACGGTACCTGTGTAATCCACTAAGAAGCGCTCTAGCCAAGCCACTGATTCTGCATCTAGGTGGTTGGTAGGCTCATCAAGCAGTAGCATGTCTGGCTTAGAAAGTAGCAAGCGACAAATAGCCACACGGCGGCGTTCACCACCTGATAGGTGCGCAATTTTTTGGTCCCATTCAGGTAAACGAAGTGCGTTTGCCGCACGCTCAAGCGCATTTTCTAGGTTGTGGCCATCTTTCGCTTGGATAAGGGCTTCTAGCTCGCCTTGCTCTTTTGCAAGTGCGTCGAAGTCTGCATCTGGTTCAGCGTATGCTGCGTAGACTGCGTCCAAACGTTTCAGAGCGTCAGCAACGTCAGCAACCGCTTCTTCAACAACTTCACGAACGGTTTTTGATTCGTCTAATACTGGTTCCTGAGGTAGGTAACCTACGTTTAGACCAGGTTGTGGACGCGCTTCACCGTCGATATCCGTGTCGATACCTGCCATGATACGTAGCAGTGTGGATTTACCTGCACCGTTCAGACCTAAAACACCGATTTTCGCACCAGGGAAGAAGCTCAGAGAGATGTCTTTAAGAATTTGACGCTTAGGTGGCACAATTTTGCTCACCCGCGACATGGTATATACGTATTCAGCCATTGCCGATCGTTCCTAAATTAACTGTCATTCAAACCCATCATTTTATACCAAGTGCTTTGTTTTTGTTACCGCATTGCAAGAATTTCCCTAACGAATGGATTTCTTATTTTGAGCTGACCGGAAACTTACACGGTTAGGGTATACACTTTTGTTATTCGTTAAGAATGACGAAGTGTTTTCTATGCGAGTTAGAAACGCTTTGTCTCCATCGTCTTAAAAGTTTGACGAGTACAATTTTTAATACACTAAGTTGCTTTACATGGACATCTGCATTCTGTGTAAATAGATGCATGTGTGAAAATTGCCTTAACATCACATGAACTCTAACAAAACTAGGCTTTAGGGCAGTATATGTCTGGGGAAAATGACACAAATGAGATTCAACGTATCTGAATTGGCTAAAAACGTATGCTGCGCCGCCGCGTTGTGTGCTATGAGTTTGAGTGCTAATGCCGCGCTGAGTTTGGAAAAGCAGCGCGAAGTATATGAGCAAGCTCAAGATTTATTAGATAAAAATGACATCGACGGATACCTTTCGATTCGTCCTAAAATTTCTGACTATCCACTAACGCCTTATGTGGATTACCGCACTTTTATTAGACAGTTACCGGAAAAGTCACCACAACAGGTGAACGAGTTTATTTCTGAGCACGAGTCTTTTCCATTTTCTCGTCGAGTTCGCGCTCCATACCTCAATCATCTTTATAAGCAAAAAGATTGGAAAACCATTACTGAGTTTCAAAAAGTCATTCCTAGTGGTGAGCGTTACCAATGTATTTTCTACGTCGCTCAATTAAAGCAAGGCAAGAAAGTCGCGGCGTTTAAAGGGGCTGAACATATGTGGTTACGTGGCATCAGCATTGCTGATGAGTGTGACCCATTATTTGAAGCATGGGACAAGGCGGGTGAGCGTACCGATGAACTGATTCTACAGCGTATGTTACTGGCGTTTGATGCTCGTAATGGCGGTTTGATGAGTTACTTGCTCAAACTGCCTAAATCCGCGCAGGCAAAGCAACAAGCCAAAGAAATGAAAGCGTTGTTTGATAATCCTTCAAGTGTTGCGGAATTCGCGAAGAAAAAACCTGCGAATGATTTTAATCGAGCGCAAAGTGAATATGCGTTAGAAAAGTTGGCTCGCATGAACACTAGCCAAGCACAAGGTGCGTACGATGCCGTCATTAAAGGACAGAAGTTTTCTCCAGAAAAAGCGCAAGAACTTGCCGACTATATTGCATTTCGATTGACTCGTACGGAGTCTGAGTCATTAGCTAAATGGCGCGATGATAAAACGAAAACCAGTCAGTACTTACCGTTGATTGAAACGCGCATCCGCTTAGCGATTCAAAATGCAGATTGGAAAGGCGTACAAGAGTGGATTGCTGTTCTAAATAAAGAAGAACAAGCCACGCTACGCTGGCAATATTGGCTTGGAAGAAGTGAAATAGCGTTAGGTGATGACATCGCGGGGAAACAGCGTTTAGCAACTCTGCTTGGGCAACGAAACTTCTACAGTGTGGCTGCCGCCAATGCAATCGGGCAATCAATCAAATACCCAACGCATACGGTTAAGTTGGACAAGAAAGTTGTTCAACCCTATCAAGACTCGCTAGCTCGTATCGAAGAGTTGATCGCGACGGATAAAATCGCAGCAGCGAAGAGTGAATGGGCACACTTACTGCGCCGCGTAGGGAAAGATGAAAAGGTGATGTTGGCGGCTTATGCATCATTTAAACGTTGGCATAACCTAACGGTGACCGCGAGTATCCAAGCGCAGATGTGGGATAATATCGAACTTAGGTTCCCAATAGCACACCGCTGGTGGTTTAATTTTTATGCGAAAAAGCACAACATTGATCCCGTCACGATGATGTCTCTCGCTCGACAGGAAAGTGCGTTAGATGTTGAAGCCCGCTCTCCAGTTGGCGCTCGTGGTCTTATGCAGATCATGCCTGCAACGGCGAAGTACACGGCACGTAAATATAAGTTGAGTTATCAAGGTACGCAGGATCTCTACAATGTAGGAAAAAATATCGAAATTGGTAGCCATTATTTGCAAGGTTTATTAGAGGATTACGATAATAATCGTATTTTTGCTCTTGCTGCTTATAATGCAGGTCCTAACAGAGTAAAAACGTGGCGAGAGCGTACCCAAGGAAAAGTGGATGCTTATGCCTTTATTGAGGCAATTCCATTTAAAGAGACGCGCGGTTATGTACAAAACATCTTGATGTTTGAAACATACTATCGTGATCTTTTGGGTATCGATGGCGCGTTCTTGAATCAACATGAGATCAATACCAAGTATTGAGTGAGGTAACTTGATGTCGCACGAACCCGAGTATAAAGACTGGCAACAGATTATTGAGCTAATTCGAACAAGTATGGGCACCCAGCAAGATGACATGCTGTTAACTATGCTGATGTCACGTGATGAGAGAGAGTCATTAATATCACGCGTTAATATAATTAACGAACTTCTTAAAGGAGAATTATCTCAACGTCAGATCAGTCAGATGCTTGGTGTGGGCATTGCCACCATTACTCGTGGCTCTAACGAACTAAAGTCGAAATCTGATGAAGAAAAAGACAAGTTGAAAGTCTTGTTAGAACAAGTTGCGGTATCTAAGTAGACAGTATATCCAATTTGCTTTTAGGCCTTGGTGTTACAAGTGACTAAGATAACGTATTACAAAGGGCGGAAATATCCGCCCTTTTGCGTATCTAGAGACTAGGCTGAGTGTTATAAATTTGAAGGAAAATGCTCAGGGTTTGTGAATGGAATTAAAGCCAGAATCAAGGCTTGGTGATAGACCGAGCTTCGAGTTAGCTGGTTTTGGGTTAGCAGGCTAATAGCGCCACCTTTCTGTTTGATATTATCAGTACCAAACACTTCGTCCATTACATCTCCCAACTCATTCGCATCCTTGAGTTTTTCCAAGACTTTTGGCGGCAACATTAAGCTTGCAGAACGAGATTCACCGCGGTGAGTCTCTGACTCAACCACCATCCAAGCAAACGTCACGTTTGCTTCAATTCCCGCTTCGAGACCGACATAGTAATCCGCGTTTGGCATCTCTACTTTTGCGTTTTTAACGCGGTTTAGCGCACCACGATGAGTTTCTTCATTCGTCATGGGCTGATCTGCGACCTCACTCGGTACACTGATGCCAACGAAGTTGAACTCTTGATGCGGAAATGCATTACGAAATGCACTTTGAACTGCATTAATTTTGGCTGGGTTTAGCGATGCGATTACGACTTTTGGGGTTGCCATGATCTTTTTACTCACTGGTGTCTATTAACTCAATTTTACTTGCGTAGGCTTTACGTTCTCACTCGGGTAACAGCCTAATACTTTCAAGTGTTTAGTGATTTTTGTTAGCTCTTCAAGTGCCTGTTGCATTTCTGTCGAAGCAAGATGTGATGTCAAGTCTACGTAGAACATCTCTTCCCACGGGTTCCCCATAATTGGGCGTGATTCTAGCTTGGTCATATTGATGCCGTAACGTTGCAGCACTAATAGTGTTTCAACCAATGAACCTGCCTCTTGGGAGGTCGACATGATCAATGTGGTTTTTGCTGGAATCTGAGTAGAAACTTCAACCGGTTTACGAGCAACCACGATAAAGCGAGTATAGTTTTCGGTTTGGTTTGCGATGTTGCCTTGAATTGCTTGCAAGCCATATAGCTTACCGCTTGATGCATTACCAATTGCAGCCACATCATCACGATCCATCTCTTGGACTTTCTGCATTGCATCTGCTGTGCTCGCGCAGGACTCCAGCTTTACCCCTTTCATACGGCTTAAAAACTCACTGCACTGTTGGTGTGGCTGAGGATGAGAATACAGCGTTTTAATATCTTCCAGACGAATGTCTTTTTTCGCAACCAAGCAGTGTTCGATTGGTTGAGTCAGCTCTCCAACGATGTAAAGCGTCGTGTGTTGTAGTAAGTCATACACTTCATTAATAGAGCCTGAGCTGGTGTTTTCGATTGGCAGAACGCCATAATCAGCATGGCCAGATTCAACCGTTTGAGTCACTTCTTTAAAGTGCTCGCAGTTGAGCTCGATAAGCTCTGTATTTTTACGACTGAAGTATTCGCGACTTGCCAAGTGCGAATAAGAGCCTTTGGCTCCTAAAAAAGCGACGCGAGCAAGTGGCTTACGGCTTTGCTGTGGGTTAACGAGATTTTGCAGATAACTTTGTTGAAGCAGAACTGAGTCTTCAATGATGGTATGGAAAAGTTTAGTGATGTACTGCGCGTCAAGTTCGTATTTATCTTGGCCATTAGAAATCAGCTTGACCAATAATTGCTGTTCACGGACGGCGTCGCGAACAGGCTTTGAGGTTTGTACTTTGCTTTTGGCTACTTCAATGCTGAGTTTACGGCGCTCAGACAATAAGCTGAGAAGTTGGTCATCCAACTCATTCAAGCGTAAACGAATTTCTTCAAGGGAAATAGGTTGGTCAGTCATCAATTCTTTCCTTATAAAAAAGCCTCCCGATTTGGGAGGCTTTCTGTTTGTTTTTGACTTTTCTTTCACAAACGAGTTCGCCCCTCCAACTATGGGAGGAAAAAGAAGTCAAAAATAAACAGTGAGGTTAAATGCATAAATAGTGCTTAATTTATGAGTGTTTAAACACAATAAGCAAGGCTGGGGAGAGCGTCAAGCAAAAAAATAGCGCCTTTCGGCGCTATTTCCTCAATCTGTTCAGTTTACTCTTCTTCTTCCACTAGCTCAGGCTTACTTGCACGTCGAGCTTCAGGTTTGTGGGTCAGCTTGTTCAATTGTCGTTCTAGTTTTTGCTCCACTTCGTTGATAGCTGCGTAAAGATCTTCGTGAGTTGCTGAGGCAATGAGCTGGCCTTTAGGAACTTTGATAACCGCTTCGAATTTCTTCTGTTTGTTTGGTTCCTCACTGAAAGTTGCTTGGCAACCAATTAGGTCTACTTGCCATTTCTCCAGTTTTTTAAATTTGCTCTCAATATGAGCTCGGATTGCAGAGGTGATTTCGATGTTTTTGCCAGTGATATTCATTGTCATAAGTGTTTTTCCTCTGTTGCATCCCTCATGGGTTGAGTTCAGATTACCGCTTTAAGCATAAAAAAATGTGATTCAGATCATTATTTTGCTCGGGTTTTTTATGATGAAAAATGAATGTGATCTCACTCAAGAACTTCTGAGATTTATCGTGAAATTGCTTGTTATCGGTTAGTAAATCCGTAGATTGGATAGAGTACTCAGCTGAAAACGGCCTCGTTTTTAGGGAAGTTTTACGGCCTAATATTTGAGGTGGTTAAAATTTAACTACACGTAAGGTGTGATGACGATCACTGAGTCTCTCCAATGAATCCATTTAAAAAGCCGCTTGCTGTACAAGCGGCTTTTTACTGTCTGGCATTTGGCTGACTTTTCGTAGCGGTATCATGAAAATGGGGTCTTTTGGGGCTAGTGAAACCCCTTCTAAACTTTTGACTTGGTCCAAACTTTCTAGTTGTTTGTATATTATGTAGTAGCGATTAATGCTTGTGACGTACCCAACCGTTGAGCTTAAACTTTTCCGCATAACGACTTCCACGTTATTAAACCAAACATTAGGATCGTAACCTTGTTGGGCTGCACGCTTACGAATACGCTCTACATTGCCGGGGCCCGCATTGTAAGCCGCCAATGTAAAGTAGAGTTTATTTTGTGCAGTAATATCAGGATCACTGAAGTACTGCTTACGCAAAAAAGCTAAGTATTTCACTCCAGCATGAATGTTGTTTTCTAATTGTCGAACATTTTTGATATTGATATTCGGATCTTGAGCGGTGCTGGGTAGGACTTGCATTATGCCAACGGCACCTCGGCTTCCAACTAGGTCGTTATTAAATCCTGATTCCTTGTAAGCGATTGCAGCGATCAGTAAATAGTCGATATCGTATTTCTCACCATAGCGTGAAAATAGCGCCGCGAGTTTTTCTAGTTGAGCAATTTTCTTAGGGTTAAGAGCTCTGTTCAACCATCCCGTGTTATCGATGTATTTACCGTAAATAACGTTACCGAGTAGTGTCCCAGAGCGAGACTTCTGGATGAACTTATTCACGACGGCTTTTAATTTGGGACTATTTTCTCGCATTGCCCAAGCAATTTTGCCATTTTTGCGGATAGGGATTTTTTTATGCACCCGAATATCATCCATCACTTTCAGCCAAAGCTTGGCTTTATGGCTATCGAGAACAATGGCTCTGACGTAACCATTGTTGAGCATTCCGACCAGCTCATAATCTTGAAGTGTTTCTTCAATAAAGTGCACGATAACAGGCGGTAAGCCTTTTTTGTTTAGTTTCTTATTTAGTGTCTGAATGCTTTCAAAGTAGCTAGAGCTGGCGCGCACCCAAATCTCTTTGCCGCTCAGTTGTTCGATTTTCGTCATCGTTGGTGTGCTTTTGTTTGTCACTACCCACTCATGAATGTCAGTGAGAATGGGTGAACTGAACTCCACTTTCTGTTTGCGCGTGTCGGTAATAGTCAGGTTGGCGACAACTAAGTCACCTGAACCGTTTTCTAAAGCTGGCAGTAGCTGGTCGCGGGCAACAGGAATAATTTGTACGTTAAGTTTTGGTTTGAGTTTACGAAGGTCTTTTTCGAAATGCGCCAGCAATTCCGCGCCTATGCCTTTTGGTGTGCCGCCCTCAATGTAGTAAAAGCCTAAATCAGCAGAAACTAAGACGCGCAGTACATTCTTCTCCTTGATGACATCGAGGTCTCCGGTATAAGGAGGCTGTTTGAGCGGCGAGATTTGCAGTGCGCAAACGGAAGTAGACAATAGGAGCAGCATAACTGCGCAAAGCTTAGATATCGTCACGTTCACATCCTTTTTATAAAGGGGGGAGGAGAACTTTAAGCATATGTGGAGCTAGGAAGATCATCAAGAAAGGGCTGAATACACTATTGAGAGTAATAAAAAACCGCCACGGTAAAAACGGTGGCGGTTCAGTTTAAAGCAAGTTCAATTACTTCACAGGGTTGAGCTCTATAAGCTTTTCAGTTCTTGCTACGGCGTCTTCCAAACCAAGTTGCTTGTAGGCCTCTAGCTGGATAGTCAGTGACTTACGTGCAGCTTCTGTGTCTGGATACGCTTTTTGTAGCTCTTGGCTGCGATTAATAGCAGCGACCCAAGCTTCACGGCGAAGGTAGAAGTCAGCAGTCGCTAAATCATAGTTCGCTAGACGGTTTTTCAGCGCAACCATACGTTTTTGTGAATCTTCTGCATATGGGCTATTCGGGTAGCGTTGAAGTAGTTTTTTGAAGTCATCAAACGCTTTTTTTACCGGTTCAGGATCGCGATCGCTTCGATCTACGCTGAATAAATCATGCATAAAGTTACGATCTTGCGCCATGTGGCTTAGACCTCGCATGTACAGCACCCAATCCATCTTTTCATGGGTTGGGTTTAAACGCATAAAGCGAGAAATGGTTGCCAAGCCCAAAGCAAGGTCGTCGTTTTTGTAGTACGCATAGATTAGGTCAAGCTGCACCTGTTCAGAGTAGGCACCGAATGGGTAACGTGAGTCTAATGCTTCCAGTTTCTCAATTGCAGAAAGCCAATTACCACTTTGAAGAGAAATCTGTGCGTCTGCATACAGTTCCGAAGGCGGCACATCAGGAACGATTTCTTCTTTGCTTGCACATCCAAACAGAAGGGATACCGCTAAAAGGCCTGTTAAAGTCTGACGTTTCATATCAGGAGTCTGTTCCTTGAATCTAAATATTTCTTAAGCTGCCGTTACTTTCTTTCCAGTAACAGATACAATGACGTAATAGTCTATTTTTTCACAGTCGTGAGCATTAGTCTCACAGTTTTTAAAAAAGTTCGATATGGCTCAGCAGATTGTATTAACAAATACCGTAAAAGATAGCCAGTTAGGTCAACGTTTAGACCAAGCTATCGCCGAATTATTCGCGGACTTCTCTCGCTCGCGCCTAAAAGAGTGGCTGCTTGATGGGAAAGTTCAAGTTGATGGTGAAGTTGTCACTAAACCTCGTACCAAAGTAATGGGTGGCGAGGAAATTACATTGCAAGCCGAGTTAGAAGATGAAGAACGCTGGGAAGCGCAAGATATCCCGCTAGATATCGTCTATGAAGATGAAGATATTATCGTTATCAACAAACCTCGTGACTTTGTGGTTCATCCGGGCGCTGGTACGCCTGATGGCACTGTACTTAATGCGTTGTTGCATCATTACCCTGATATTGCAGAAGTACCTCGTGCAGGTATCGTGCACCGTTTGGATAAAGACACAACGGGTTTGATGGTGGTGGCGAAAACTGTTCCTGCACAAACTCGTCTGGTTCGCGCACTGCAAAAACGTAATATTACTCGTGAGTACGAAGCGATCGCTATTGGTCGTATGACTGCGGGCGGCAAAGTGGATCAACCGATTGGTCGTCACTCTACTAAGCGCACGCTTATGGCGGTAGCACCAATGGGCAAACCAGCAGTAACGCACTACCGTGTTGCTGAACGCTTCCGCGAACACACGCGTATTCGCTTGCGTCTAGAAACGGGTCGTACGCACCAGATTCGTGTGCACATGTCTTACCTTCAGCATCCGTTGCTCGGTGATATTGCATATGGTGGACGTGCTCGCATCCCGACAGGTGCGTCTGAAGAGCTAACGGCAATGATCCGGGGTTTCGATCGCCAAGCATTGCACGCAGTAATGCTGCGCTTTGAGCACCCAATTACGGGCGAAGTTCTTGAGTTTCATGCTCCAGTGCCTGATGACATGGTTGTGATGACTGAAGCGCTTCGTCAAGATACAGAAGAGCACGGCTTACCGGAAGAGTTCTAATATGAAGAGAATCATTCCGAATTGGCCAGCGCCTAAAAATGTCAAAGCTTTCGCCTCAACACGCATAGGCGGATTTTCGACAGGCCCTTACCAAGGGCTAAATTTAGGTGCTCACGTTGGGGATGATTTGTCTTTAGTAGAGAAGAACCGAGCTTGGTTGGCGCAACAGGCAAGCATGCCAAATGCGCCAATCTGGTTAAACCAAACGCATTCAACCGTTGTGGCTCAAGCAAATGAACCAACAACACAGGTGCTTGATGCGGATGGTGTATTTACTTCTTCAAGCCATGTTATTTGTTCAGCGATGACCGCCGATTGTTTACCTGTATTATTGACTAATACACAAGGTACGCAAGTAGCCGCTGTTCACGCAGGTTGGCGCGGCTTAGCAAATGGCATTGTCGAAAATGCGTTAGCGTTGTTTTCTGGTGAAGTGATAGCGTGGCTTGGCCCCGCCATTGGCCCTCAAGCCTTCGAAGTGGGTGAAGATGTTCTGCAAGCTTTTGTTGATTTTGATTCACAGGCGAATCAAGCATTTGCTCCACGCGATATCGACGGTAAATGGTTTGCTGACATGTCGGTGCTGGCAACGCAACGTCTAAACCGGGCTGGTGTGACACAAGTGTTTGATTCTGGACTTTGTACTTACCAAGATAAAGCCTCTTTTTACTCTTATCGCCGTGATGGTAAGACTGGTCGACAAGCAACCTTTATTTGGATCGAAGACTAGCTATAAGCACCAAAGTGCTAAGATGCATACTACTATTTTTGCAAAGCTATCTTTATTCATTCACTCCCTTGAAATTCCCCACCCGAGTATCCATCTTTCTAACTGTCAAAAGAATTTCCTTTAGTTGAGGTTAGGAAGGTAGATATGCGTCTTGATCGATTCACAAGTAAGTTTCAAATCGCTATCTCTGATGCTCAATCACTAGCGTTAGGGCGCGATCATCAATATATCGAGCCAGTTCACCTCATGGTGGCTTTGCTTGATCAAAATGGCAGTCCAATTCGTCCATTGCTTACTATGCTGGATGTGGACGTAACGCATTTACGCTCTAAATTGAGTGAAATGTTAGATCGATTACCAAAAGTCAGTGGCATCGGTGGGGATGTTCAGCTCTCTAGCTCGATGGGCACATTGTTTAACCTGTGTGACAAAGTGGCGCAAAAGCGTCAAGACTCCTATATCTCGTCTGAAGTCTTCCTGCTTGCCGCTTTAGAAGATCGCGGACCATTGGGGCAATTGCTCAAAGAGATCGGCTTAACAGAGCAAAAAGTCAGCCAGGCAATCGAAAAGATCAGAGGTGGTCAAAAGGTCAATGATCCGAATGCAGAAGAGCTTCGTCAAGCATTGGAAAAGTTCACCATAGACCTTACCGAACGTGCAGAGCAAGGTAAATTGGATCCGGTTATCGGCCGTGATGATGAAATCCGTCGTACTATCCAGGTATTGCAGCGTCGTACTAAAAACAACCCTGTGATTATCGGTGAACCAGGCGTAGGTAAGACAGCAATTGTTGAAGGCTTAGCGCAGCGCATAGTTAACAATGAAGTACCTGAAGGTCTGCGTGGTCGCCGTGTGCTATCACTGGATATGGGCGCACTGGTTGCTGGCGCGAAATACCGTGGGGAATTTGAAGAGCGTTTAAAATCAGTATTGAATGAACTTGCTAAAGAAGAAGGCAACGTCATCCTCTTCATTGATGAACTACACACTATGGTCGGTGCTGGTAAAGGTGAAGGCTCAATGGATGCGGGCAACATGCTAAAACCGGCATTAGCTCGTGGTGAGCTGCACTGTGTTGGCGCAACAACATTGGATGAATATCGTCAGTACATCGAAAAAGATGCAGCATTAGAACGTCGTTTCCAAAAAGTGCTGGTGGATGAGCCGACCGTTGAGGATACCGTGGCGATTTTACGTGGCTTGAAGGAGCGTTATGAGCTTCATCATCACGTCGAAATTACTGACCCAGCGATTGTTGCTGCGGCGAGCTTGTCACATCGCTATGTCTCCGACCGTCAGTTGCCGGATAAAGCGATCGACTTAATCGACGAAGCGGCTTCAAGCATTCGTTTACAAATTGACTCTAAGCCGGAGTCCTTGGATAAGCTTGAGCGTAAAATCATCCAACTCAAAATTGAGCAGCAAGCACTAAGTAACGAGCACGATGAAGCGAGTGAAAAGCGTTTGAAAGCGCTTAATGAAGAACTCAATGAAAAAGAACGTGAGTACGCTGAACTAGAAGAGGTTTGGAATACAGAAAAAGCAGCTCTTTCTGGCACTCAACATATTAAGTCTGAGCTTGAACAAGCTCGTATGGACATGGAGTTTGCTCGCCGTGCTGGCGATCTAAACCGTATGTCGGAGCTTCAATATGGTCGTATTCCTGAACTTGAGAAGCAGTTAGATCTTGCAACCCAAGCTGAAATGCAGGAAATGACGCTATTGCGTAATAAAGTAACCGACAACGAGATTGCAGAAGTACTTTCTAAGCAAACCGGCATTCCGGTATCCAAGATGCTAGAAGCGGAAAAAGAGAAACTACTTCGTATGGAAGACGTGCTGCATAATCGTGTGGTAGGGCAAAGCGAAGCGGTCTCTGTTGTATCGAATGCCATTCGTCGTAGTCGAGCTGGGCTTTCTGATCCAAACCGACCAATTGGCTCCTTCTTATTTTTAGGTCCAACTGGTGTGGGCAAAACAGAGCTTTGTAAGACACTTGCGAGCTTTATGTTCGACAGTGAAGATGCGATGGTCCGTATCGATATGTCTGAGTTCATGGAGAAACACTCAGTGGCAAGGTTGGTTGGTGCACCTCCAGGCTATGTCGGATATGAAGAGGGTGGTTACTTAACTGAAGCGGTTCGTCGCAAGCCGTATTCGGTAATTTTGTTAGACGAAGTAGAGAAAGCGCATCCGGATGTATTTAACATTCTGCTGCAAGTTCTCGATGATGGGCGTTTAACGGATGGTCAAGGTCGTACTGTTGACTTCCGTAATACGGTTGTGATCATGACATCTAACTTGGGTTCATCTCGTATCCAAGAGAATTTCGCAACATTAGACTATCAAGGTATCAAGAGTGAAGTGATGGATGTGGTTAGCAAACACTTCCGCCCAGAGTTCTTGAACCGTGTTGACGAAATCGTGGTGTTCCATCCACTTGGTCAAGAACACATTAAGTCCATTGCTTCTATTCAATTGGAACGTTTGGCGAAACGACTAGAGGAGAAAGGCTATCAACTAGAAGTTTCCGACAAAGCGCTCGATTTGATCGCTCAAGTTGGTTTCGATCCTGTGTATGGTGCGCGTCCTTTAAAACGTGCAATTCAGCAGAATGTCGAGAACCCGTTAGCCAAATCAATTCTTTCTGGTGAAATCGTTCCAGACAAGACAGTGCAGCTAATTGTTACTAATGACCAAATTTGTGCTCATCAATAATTGTATGGATACAGTAAAATTGAGATAAAAATCACACTAAAGGGGCCGTTTGGCCCCTTTTCTATAGTTTTTTAGAGTCTTTTGTCTGTTTTCTATACGAATAAACTAAAAAGGTGAGTTTTTTTAAAAAATGCACTTGTGTTCTTTAATGAACTCCCTATAATGCGCCTCCGTTGTCACGGGAAAGCAAGTGAAGCGGAACCTAAACAACTACGGTTAGTGAGTTAAAATTAACTCGCAGATAAATAACTTAAAAAAGTGTTTGACACGATAAGTTATCTAGCTAAAATAGCCGTCCACTTTGAAGAGGACTTCGAAGTGTGCTCTTTAAAAATATAGACCTATCAATCTGTGTGGGCACTCGTTGATGATAATCCAATTAGAAGCTTAGGCTTCAAATTAGGTTTCA